>NZ_JBWQOJ010000001.1:0-314987 GCF_056591795.1 Maritimimonas sp. 2210JD6-3
AAATAAAACTCTTGTTTTTTAGTAAAAATTCGTAACTTAAAGTATCAAATCATCATAGATAAAATGTTCTATAACGTGCAAAATGCGATATATATATTGGCATAGGTGCCGGAAAAAAAGTTGATGTATTATATTGACAATGCAACATGTTCCGTAAAAATCATATCCCCTTTTCTCGCCCCATCTCTTATTAAAAAACTTATCGACCTGCATAATAGGAACTTCCATGTAGAATTAATCACGACAGATGATATAGAGGGCTATTATGGTGATTTAGAAAAGAATATCCATAAACTGATTATCCAGTACAGTAGTACATACTGATGAAAATGCACGTTTATCTGGAAAACGATAGTAAATAGCAAAGTTTATCGTTTTTCTCTTTGTTTTTTTATTGGCAGAGTCTATCTCTTGGAGTTTCTATAATACTAAAGAAATTGATTCTATTCGGTATTTAATTTCTATATTAGGGATATGTATTGTATTGGGCTGGTTTTTGAATATCAAAATTAAAAACAAGCGAATATTTACATATACATAGAAGCAATTGTTCCCTTTTATAGCCCTTTTTTCGTCAAATGGCCACTACGATAGTGATATATACATCTATAGTAAAATGAATATCATAGATGATAGGATTGTTTTTTAGGCACATTCAATTTTTACTAAAAGTGGTATACAAAACAATTAAGAAATCAAAATTAGCGTGACAGATTGGGAAGCTTGTATGAAGAATCAATTGAAATCACATCACTTTTTATCCCTAAAAAGGAAACAGATTTATTTTGTATAGTACTCAATAAGCATTAAAATAATTGGCTGATTATTAATTTTAAATTTAAATAGCATTATGACAATTAACAATAATACAATCATAATTATAATTAATCCATATTTGACTAATAAGAATTGACCTTTATTTAATTCTTTTTGTAAATCCATTAAGTTCCCAATTCCAGTTGATTTTTAATTAATTTGAAATAACCTCCTCTATTATTTATTAGCTCTAAATGAGTTCCTTTTTCAACTATTTCTCCCTTATCTAAAACTAATATCTGATCTGCGTTCTTGACTGTACTTAATCTATGGGCAATTATTACAACTGTTCTATTTTTAAAAAAAAATTGTAAATTATTTTGAATTACATTCTCATTTTCTGCATCCAATGCACTCGTTGCTTCATCCAAAAAAACAAAGTTAGGGTCTTTGTAAATTGCTCTAGCGATTAATATTCTCTGTCGCTCTCCACCAGAAATACCATTACCAGAAGCTCCTATTTTTGTATCTAATTTCATTGGCAAAGAATTTATGAAATCCTCAATATTTGCTATTTTTATTGCATAATTTAATTTTTTTAAATCTAATTTATCTCCAGTAATTATGTTTTGCTTAATGGAATCAGAAAATATATATCCATCTTGCATAACTACACCACAGTTATTCCTCCAGCTTTTAGGTGAAATTTCAGATAAATTATGTTTATCAATATAAATGTCACCCGCTGTTGGCTCATAAAATTTTAATAACAATTTCATCAATGTTGTCTTACCGCTCCCACTAGCTCCTACTATTGCTGTTACTTTCCCATTAGGTATTTGCAGGTTTAATTTTTTTAATACATAAGGAGATTTTGGGCCTTCATATTGGTAGCTTAAATCATTTACAATAATCCCTTTAGCAATATCGTTTACAGCCCTAGCATACTTCACCTGATTTTTTCTTTCTTCATCTTCTAAACTTTCGACTTCCATTAATCTCTCAAAACTTAACTTAGCATCTTGCAATGATCTAAAAAAGTTAATCATTTGACTTATTGGAGAGTTCATTTGTCCAATTATATATGAAATTGCTAATAAACCACCCAATGTTATGTTTTCATTAATCACTTCTTTAGCGGCAATATACGTTACAAATATGTTTTTAAACTGATTAATAAACTGAAAACCTGTTAATTGATATTGATCTAGTTTTAATACCCTTTGGTTTACTGCGAATAACTTCAATTGTATTTTACCCCACTCTTCCTTTTTATAATTATCAAAATTATTAAGTTTTATCTCTTGAATACCATTTATTAATTCATAAATAGATTCTTGATTTTCTCCTTTTTTTTGAAATAAATAATAGTCTAATATTTTTCTTTTTTTTAGGAAAACTACCGACCAAATAATTGATATAAGAGTCAAAATAGTATAACTAATTGCGATTTCAACATCATAACGTAATAGAACTAAAAAGAAAATGGAAAAACTTATAAAAGAAAACAATGTAATTAAGCTTTGTGAGGTTAAAAATGTTTCTATTCTTTCATGATCTTGAATTCTTTGTTGAAAATCTCCAACGACTTTTGTGTCAAAAAAATTAATTGGGAGCTTTAAAATTTTGTTTAAAAAGTCAGATAAAATTGAAATATTAACTCTTGTTCCTAAATAAAGAGTAACCCAATTTCTAATCACTTCAATAATTGTAGTACCTAAAAACAAAAATACCTGAGCTAAAAGCAATAGCAATACAACATTCAATTTTTTATTTTCAATTCCTTCATCTATGACTTTCTGAGTTAGAAATGGAAAAATTAAAGTAATTAAACTACCAACCATTAGTCCTAAGAAAAGTTGAAAAACTTCTTTTTTATATGGTTTTATATATTTAAATATTTCAAAAAAGGTAGGTTTGTTTTTAACTTTTGGCGGTATTAATTCATAAAATTTTTCTGTTGGACTAAGAAATAGAGCTATACCCTCCCCATCTTTATTGCACCAACTTTTTTTAAAGTCTTCCTCTTTAATTGAAATAGCTCCATAACCAGGATCAATTATTTTATAACTTGATTTTTTTATTTTAGTAATAATAACAAAATGCCCCTGCTTCCAATGTAATATTGAAGGTTGGTTTAAATTTTTTTTCAGATCTTCTAAAGTAAGTTTAGTAGCAAATGTCTCAAAACCAATTTTTTCAGCAGCATCATTCAAACCTAAAAGACTTACACCATCACTGGTTATATATGTAATATCTCTAATATATTTCAATGGGTAATTTTTTCCATAATTATTTGATATCATACTAAGGCAAGCAGGTCCACAATCCATTTGGTCATATTGAGGAATAAATTTCATCTGATTTAAATGTTTTATACTTTTTTAATCCTTTTTCTTTCTTGTAGTACTTTTCAAGAAGACCGTAAAAAACTAACTCATGCATACCTGAATTAGCTGTTATAAACCTATTAACTGTCATATGTATATAATGACTAATTAAATCTTTTATAATAGATTTAGACTCATTTATTAATCTGGAATCTATTATATTCTTCAATGCAATGTTTCGTTTATGAATTAATCTGGAATATGAATCTTTATTTAGTATTATTTTATGAATACGATCATATTCTTTTCTAAACTTTCTATCAATTTGGACTCTAATAATTTTATTAGAGTTTAACTCAATAGATATACTTTTATACATAGTATCTAGCATCGAGTATTTTTCTTCAAGAGAAAAATTAAACAACTCGAAATAAGTATCTATGCTCTTAAGACAATATAGCCATAAATCGTCTTCTCTATCATCTTTTTTCAAAGACTTAAGTAGCCTAACAATCATTGTACTGTCTTCACTGAAAACCGTCTCGGTTTCTTCGATATATTTCCCGTGATATCTTTCTACTTCTCTTTCGTATGTACAAATATCCAATTTCCAAACAATACCATTTGAAACAGTCTCTTTAAAACAATTATTAAACATATCTATAACCCTTCCTTTTTCTTGCTCATTTATTAAATGTAGTCTTATTCTCAAATGAAAGTCAGGATCTTTATACCTAATAAAAAACCATTTATCTATTATTTTACCTTTTTTGAGTTTTTCAATAATTTCATCAACTTTACTTATCAAAATCTTATTCGCTACATTTATTCCTGTGAATATTTTAAAATATATCCATTCATCGCATGGAGGAAAACTTCTTTTTATATCCTCGTATTTTATCTTAGAGTCAGTGTCAATCGGTTTAGGTTGACTATAAAAAGACATTAAGTATTCATTACAAAATGAATTTGTTTTATGATCTGAGATAAATTCAACAACTATAATTCTTTTCTTTTTTTCTAATTCTTCAAGTAACCAATCTACCATATAAGGATTTTCTAAATCCAATAATATTGGCTCTCTATTGTTTTCCAGTAATGAAATAAGATTTGGAATTTTTAGCTTCTTCAAAAACTTTTTAAAATTGCAACCCAAATCTGTTTCCCCATTTTTTGTCTTAAAATCATTAAAATCAGAATATTTAATATTCCACCTTGCTAGAGAGAAAATAATTTCCTCTCCATATTTAATTCTTGGAATAAAGTCAAAATATTGATAAAAAAGATGGTTTAGATGTAGGTCGAGTATATTACTTCGATATTGAGATTGAAGGTCACATAAAAAATGATACACAGGAAGCGTGTCTCTGTGGTAATTCTGAGCAGAAGATAAGAAAGGAATTATTTCCTTTTGATTTTTATCTTTTAGTTTAATATTACCATCAACTATACTTATTGATATATCTTTTAATAAAACTGTTTTTGTTCTACTACTAGCTTTTGATAAAATAGAAATTTCACAATCTCTATCAATATTTCTAATAGAAATATTTCCAGCTCTGTATGCAGGTAAGTGAATTATTTCTGCCAGTAATTTGTTTGGAAATATTTTTTTTTCAGTTTTTGTAATTTCATTAGCAAATTTTCTCATTTCATCATCACTTGATGTAAAACGACCAATATAGTGCAAAGCAGTTGTACTCCCTACTGACAGTAAAGAAATAGTGTCTTTAATTTTACTGTATAAAACTGAAAATGTTCCTGAAAATGCCTTAGTATTTTTCGCCTCATTAAGAGCATCTAAGTCCTCTAATTTTAAATCTATTTCTGTAGCATCATTTTTAAGTGCTTTAAGAATAGTTTTAAACCAAAAACCATCGATATTTTTATTACTAGAAAATTGCAGTTCATTATTTGGGTTCTCTATTTGATTAAAATCTATGTCGTCAATAACATTAGAAAAAGAGTTAAAATCATTTTCATCTTGGATATACCCAATACCAGTTACATTATCTAAAACTGACAACAAAGGCATTTGCCTAGCCTCATATCGTTTCATATAAGCTTCAATAAACTTATTTAAATTTCTATTTGGAACATACTTGTTTATAAAGTTTTTAGGTGTAAATACGGATAATATTTGAATAGCTTTATTAATTTTTTTTACATCTTTATGAAAAGAAAAGTCTTTTTTTTGAGGTAGTATTTTTTTAAAGTTTGTATTGACTAAATATTTAGGATTAAATTGTAACTTCGATTTTAGGGCAATATTAATTATCTCCTTGTATTTAGAAATATTATTATACTTAGTTGTATTATCTAAATCTATTAGACCTTTATCTAACTCATTGAGTAAGTTGAATACTGATTTTATATATTCATTAGGGTTCTTCATAAAGTTTTCTTCAAAAAAAACTATCAACTGCTTTAAAGGTGACTTATGATTTAAACAGGTATCTAATGAGCTTCTTATTATTTGTGATTTTATTAACGCATGTAAATACTCATCTATTTCGTGTTTTTCTATTCCCTCAAGGTTATCAGACAAAATATTATGAAGTTCTTTTAACGATAACCCTCTTTCTATTTTTTTTAAGACAAAATTCAAAACCTCATCTTTATTAATAGTTGAGAGTTTAAAATTTATGTCATTGGTGTTTTC
This sequence comes from Maritimimonas sp. 2210JD6-3, assembly GCF_056591795.1. NCBI lineage: Bacteria > Pseudomonadati > Bacteroidota > Flavobacteriia > Flavobacteriales > Flavobacteriaceae > Maritimimonas > Maritimimonas sp. 2210JD6-3. The sequence continues at coordinate 5,749 of NZ_JBWQOJ010000001.1, forward strand.
TACTACTTCTATATACCTTATTTCATTTCCTAATGTGTAATAGGTATTATTTGGAAAATATTTAAGTCTTGATTTTATTTCTTGTTTTTTATTCATACTATGAATAAGCCTCATCAAGAAAGACATATCTAAACTAGAAAACCTATCATGGGAAACATCCACACGATCATTGTTGGAATTTTGTTCCAAAATTGAATATGTTGAAAATAATCCAAAAGGGACTGGATTAGAAGTAGTTCTGATATAGTACTTTAAAATACTTCGTATTATTTTTTTTTCTTTTTTCTCTTTATAATTATAACCGTTATAAAACTTTTCCCATTCATAATATAATTCAGGAGATGCTAGAAAAATCCCTTCTTTAAAAAGTGAATTATTAAAAAGTTTTTTCACAAAAGGTGTAATTTCTCTTTCTTGCTTAGGAATTTTAAAAAAATTGCTGAAAAGTAAAGTAGGTTCTCTTAAAATAACTTTATCAAAACAGAGTAGTTTGTTATCTTTCATATACTTCGTTAAGTTGTGTTAATTTAAATTTTTCAGCTATTTGAAAAATACTATTAATTTTTTCTTCATTATTAGAGTTAATATCAAAAAGAATAAACTCATCAACACCATAAGAATCTCTATATTTGTTTAATAAATCAAAAAGTGAGTTCAAAGTAACTGGTATAATTTTCCATGCTTGCGATAACGAAACTCCCTCTTTTTTACAAGCTAACTCAAATTTTACCTTAGCTTCTTTAATTGTTTTTCCAATTGATATACCAACTGCTATATTAACTTTAGGGTAAAATCCATTTTGGCTAAAAAACATTTCCTTATGCTTTATTAAATTTTCTTTTTCCAACCCAATATCACTAGTCCCTTGACCATGAAATAAAGACCTAGAAACATTAAATTTATATTTAATTATATCATCAAAATTATTGTATGAACTAGATAAATACCAAAGCTCCGGTAAATCTCCTTTAAAAGGGGGGATTATCACCTCTTTTTCTTCGAAATTGTATTGCTCGTTATTTATTAAATCAGCTATCTCAGAAATTTTTTGATTATAAAACCCTTTTTTACTAAAGTCTATTTTTTCTTTTAAATACTTTATCCCAGGATTACCTTTAGCCAAACCTAAATCTACTCGCCCTAAAAAGAGATTATTTAATAATTTAAAGTTTGTTACAACTGAATATGGTTCATACATTTTAATTAAAGTTCCTGCTGAACCAACTCTAACATTTTCGGTCATACCTGCTATAATTGTAAGTAGAATATCAGGATTTGTATATGGAATTCTTGGGTCTGGGCCATGATGCTCTCCTAGCCAAAACCTAGTATAATTCAACCTGTCAGCTACTGTAGCATATTCTATTATTTCATTTATAGCACTTAATGAATTTTTATCGCCTCTATCTCCAAATTCTAAAAGACCTAATGATATATCATTCATAGCTTAAATATTTATTAAATATAAGTTGTTTATTATTTCAATTTTATTACCACTGACAGCATACAAAGACACAGCTCCTCCTAACCAACCAGTTAAAATTTCTAAATCCCTATCTCGAAAAACACCTTTAACCATTCTTTGTTCCATGAAGCTTAAAGTTTTCTCTTTCCAAAAATCTATAGATTTTTCGTACATGCTATTTGTAGTTAATTTATATAAGCTGTAATACATAATTAAAATTCCACTGCTCCCATGACACATATGGAAATTCCTAACAGCAGTTTTATCTTCTTCTGTTCTATTTAGAGTACTTTGTGATAATAAAGTCGCTATATTTAAAATCTCATCATCATTAAATAGAATAGAAGTTTTATGCATTACTAAGGAACGACTTAAGTCTCCGTTACACCAGCCTAATCTATTTGTATAATAGTATTTATTGTTTTTATTCTGTCTAGAAAATGTAATTTTATTATTAGTTATGTTATAAGGGAATAAAGAACTAAAATCAGATAATTTTCCTCTTATCATATCAACATCTACAGTAATATCTTTTCTAAATAGACATAAAGATTTGGTAGTTTTTACAGCTATTTCTTTTACTTTATATTTTCTTATTCCTTTAATATAAAGGTTAAGGCATATAGATATGATTGCAAAACTGCCGTGTGCTATACCAAAATTAATCCCTTCAACATAAGGGTCATCAAAATTATTATAGAATAAAAAATCATTATCTACTGCGTATTCATATAGTTTATCTACTACTTCATTACAATAATCAACTCTATTTACTTCACTTAGATAATGAAGTAATCCTACAGCTCCATAGAAAAAATCAAATCTTTCTTCTTTCAACATTGTTAAGCAGTTTTCATAAGCACTATCACTAATTACATCTAATTGTTCTGAGTATTCCTTACCTAAAGCTTCCTCTTTCAACAAGACATTTAATAAGATACCTAAGCCAACTAGTCCATCTGCCAGTGTTATATTTTTAATTATTTCTGATTTATTTTCCGATATATCAGCAAAGATACTTTCAAGTACCTCTTGTGTCTTTAACAAAAAACTATCTTCATTTTCAATCTTATAAACTAAGAAGGAATAAAGTGCTAAACTTAATTTTCCTGAAAAAATACTTTCATCTTCAAAATCTGATATTTCAGAGTGTAAAACTTTCTCATTAATGAAAGAAAGAACCTTATTAATTCGTTTATCTATTTTTTTCATAAATCTTTATAATTTAGAAAACTTAAGTACTCATGTGATTGAGAGATTAATTGAGTATTAATCAAAGCTAATCCAATACCTATTAATCCGTGTTGAAAAGATAATTGAATTGTTTCATCAAAGCCATTTACATACGTTTTGTAACCTACCCAACTCGATTTATGGTTATTAAAATTAATAACACGATTCATCCAATAGTCAGCTGCCTTTCCGTAATTAGCTGATAGTTTTTTGAATTTATCGAAAAAACCAAAAAGTCCTGAAGCTCCATATATTAATTCAGCATCTTTTATGAAAATCCCATCATCATCTCTGAAGTTAGATGCATTATCTAAGATTTCCTCCCCAATTTTAAAGTAATCTATATCAACATATTTTCCTAAATGTAAGAAAGTATAACCTATACCAACATCCCCATATCCTAAACACTGGTAACTATTTTGATTTTTTTCTTCTCTTATATCAGTGAGAGGGAAAAGAGTATTTGGTACTTCTTGTTTAAAACTTAGTAAAAACGAAGTTGATTTTTTAATCATTTTAATGCATTTTTCTTTTTCTAATTGATTTTCTACCATTCTAGACAAAAAATAAATTATTCCAGACATCCCATGAACAAAACCTAACTCAACTATTGGATTTTCTTTATTTCGCATTGGAAATTTCCAGAAAATAGATTTTGTGTTTTTTGATATTGATAATTCATCAATAATGTTTAGTAAAGAAATCAAATCTGATTTATTGTTTATTGTAAAAGTTTCTCTCAGGTTTATTAAATAATTTCCAATATTCAAAGCTCCTCTTAAAGCTCCTAAATCTTTATCTTCTATTTTATCTTTTAATAATTTTAATATAGGAGATTCAATTTCTTTAATTAATTTTAAAGCATCATGCTTTTCAATACATTCTTTTTTATATAGAAAACAAACATATTCTCCCAATTCTATTAGATCGAACATTGAAAAATCCTCAACCTTTCCTTTACCTAAATATGCTATTGCCTTTTTTAAATAATAATAAGTTTTACCTAAATTTTCTTCTTTCTTAGTGTATAGGTAGTAGTAATAATAAAATAATGAAAGACCAAGAATACCGTCTTTTAAGCTAATAGAATTAAATTTATTTCTCGATTTTCTTAAAACTTTTTCTATGTCATGTATTCTTTTATCGATTTTATTTATCATATCAATATTGCTTCTGATATACAGGATTATCTTCGTATAAACAACAAAGAGGATAGTTAACTAGCAGGAAGTTCATCTTTTTTAGGTTGATAAAAGTGATACACAAAGCTTTTGAAATTTTGTGTATCATATTTAGGACAGTTATTGTGTACCAATTGCCCCCTCATCTGGTACGCATGTATTCACTCTACAAGTACATTTAGGACCACTTGAACTAAACACTTTACCTCCCTTTACTGTAGCCATTTGACTTTCTTGAAGTTTTGATAATGTTTCTTTATCAAGCTTTAATCTTTTTTTTAATTTGATTTTACTCATAATAATTATTTTTAGATTAATAAATCAGACTTAATACCATAGTTGATATTAAGTCTGAATAGTTTTATGCAAAAGCTAATTCTTCTGTACCATTACAAGAATTATCTCTACAAGTACATTTAGGACCACTTGAACTAAATACTTTACCTCCTTTTACAGCAGCCATTTGGCTTTCTTGAAGTTTTGATAATGTTTCTTTGTCAAGTTTTAATCCTTTTTTTAATTTGATTTTACTCATAATAATTATTTTTAGATTAATAAAAATGGCACACAAAATTTCAAAAACTTTGTGTGCCATAGTTAAGGCAACTACTCTGCACCAATAGCAACCTCTTTTGGCTTACAAGAGTTGTCTCTACAGGTACAAGCTGGTCCGCTTGAACTAAAAACTTTACCTCCTTTTACAGCGTGCATTTGACTCTCCTGTAGTTTAGATAAAGATTCTTTGTTCAATTGCAACCCTTTTGTTAATTTGATTTTACTCATAATTAAAAATTTAAAAAATTAATAAACAGGTTCTTTTAAAGTCGTAACCACTCTTGGACTAACATATGCATATGTATTTTTTATTTTCTAAATAAGAACTGTCATTTTCTAAGTTTTAATCAAGTCTATCTCTTTCACTTTCATTCCCAAAACTCACTCTTTTTCTCTTAATCTTATTATTTCCAAATTTATAGCGTATAGAAAATCTTATTCTTTGCCTATCATACTCTAATTGCCTATTGAAACTTATGCCGTTTGTTTCACTTTTAAGTCCCAAATTATTTGAATTTAGAATGTCTTGGAAGTTCACTGTAAACAGCCATTTCTTACTTAAAGAATTATATCTTAAGCCTAAATCAAGATTATATGCGTCAGATAAAAAATATACTCCATCTACTCCTGATGATGAGTACCAAAAATTTAATTCTCCAGAAAGTTGTTTATTTGAGGTTACATGGAAAGAATTATTAATTTGAAAATAATAATTGAAGCCTGCTTGATTATCTACAGTGCTGGCTATCAAAGAGTTAATTTCAGAATAGTTAATATTGAATTGTAGATATGAACTCAACCAATTTACAATTCCTTTTAAGGTGTACGATTCCGTTAAACCTAATGAATAACTGTTAACAAAATTTTCCCAAATTGTATATCTTAAATTATTTGAATTTTCAACTATTGTTATTTGATCAGAACCATTATTTGTTTCAGAATAATATAATGTAGTATTTAAATTATTTTTAAATGAATGACTAAATTCCAAATTATCTATAAAATAAGGTTTTAAAAATGGGTTTCCTTCCGAATAAATAAATGGGTTAGAATACCAACGAAAAGGGTTTAATTGAGAATAATTAGGTCTATTGACTCTTTTTCCATAACTCACAGAATAGTTATTTTTCTCATTAGGAGAATATGTTACATAAGCAGAGGGAAATAATTGTGAAAAATTATTTTCGCTAATTGTGTTCCCTTGTGTTAAACTTATAGAAGTCCCCTTAGTTTGTGTAAGCTCTAACCTTGTTCCAAATTTCAAACTCCATTTACCTAAATTCTTTTGAAAGTTTATGTATAGTGCTTGTATATCTTCATTATATTTAAAATCATTAGTTCTGCTTGGATCAAGCATAAAATCGTCATTAATTTTACCAAATGTTTTGATTCCACTACTAGTCTCAATAAATGAAAGTTTCGTTCCAACTGACATATTTAGAAATTTATAAGGAAGAGTAAAGTCAGCAGAAGCTGTGAAAAAGTTAATTTCTTGAGTTGAATTAAACCTTTCTATTATATTAGTACTAGCTTGATTTGTTGATGTTTCATTTAATTTTTCGGACTCATTATCATAATTCAAATAATCAAAATCAACTTTCATTATTTTACCTAAAGTATCAAGTTTAGACTTCAAAAAAACATTTAAAGAATGGTATTCTTTATCAATTTCATAGTGACCTTCTGTTGATGTCAACTCGTTTAATGAGGATGAGTTATTTTCTTCTAAAGAAGTAGGATTACTATAACTAGATAGATAACCAAAACCAATATCCATTTTCGGAGAAATATCATAATTAAATTCCAATCTGCTAGAAAGAAATTTCGATTTATTCTTACTATCTTCATTTATATTTGTTATTCCTTGATTATAAAATATACTCTCTTCTTCACTTGAACCAACTGAACCAAGACCACTATTAATATTTAATGATACTGATGTTTTATTCTTTTGAAAATTAAACCCACCTCCTAAATAGCCTTTAGAGTACCTAGATTTCTGATACGTTGATCTAATAAAACCCGAAAAAGAATCATTTTTATTTTTCTTTAATATTATGTTTACCAATCCACTATTCCCATCTGCATCATATTCAGCTGGAGGATTTGTAATCAGTTCTATTTTATCTATGTTTTCAGAAGGTAATGATTGTAGGAAATCGGTTAGATCATCACCAGATAGTTTAATAATTCTATCATTGACCATAACTCCTAGTCCACTTTTCCCTATTAAAGATAATTTCCCATCATTAATTTTAAGCAATGGGGTATATTTTAATGCATCAATGGCATTACCTCCATCGATTGAAATACTTTTACTAACATTAAAAATCAACCTATCCACTTTTCTTTCAATCTGAGGCTTATTAGCTGTTATCAAGACTTCTTTTAGTTCATTTTTGCTATTAATCAAGATTATATTTCCAAAATCTTTATCACCACTTAGTATTACTTCTTGTGTCCAATCTTCAAAACCCAAAAAACTTATATTTAGCATATATTCGCCTTCTTCTACCAATAAATTAAAGGCTCCATCATTATCTGTAGTAGTACCATTAACTATCTTGTTATCTTGGTTAGTTAAATAAACATTAACAAACTCAATCGGGGTGTATAAAGAATCTTTTACAACTCCTTTTATTTCAATTTGGGAATAAGCAAAAAAGGGCAGGAATAATATTAAGTAATAAAGTTTAGATAAATTCAAAGCTTAAATAATTAAAAAATGATAACTTCTAAAACTATAAACTTCAAATCTAAATGAAGTATGGGATGCGCATAAAAAAAGTATGGGCAACCCATACTTTTTTATGACTTTAATTATATGCTAGATTAGTGTTTATATGAACCCTTTTTCTTTAGCTTTTTGTAGTAATTTTTTATCATATGGACTTACAGCATCAAAAATTTGTTTCATTCGACTTTTTCGTTTTTCAATGGCAGGAAGTGAGAGTTTTAATATTTTAGGAAGGTCTTTCATCATGGTCCCTATTGAAAGTTCAAATAACATTTTTCTATCTATAGCATCTAACAAAAAGTCGTTGGTAACTTCTTTGCGAAGCAACTTTATGACAGTCTTACTATAATATGGAGGGTCTTGAATTACATTATTAATTGCCTCTACCAAACTTTTAGGCTTAATGTCATTTTTCACCAAAAATCCGTCAGGATCAAGATTCTTAATAATACTATGAATTCTATAATTATCATTGAAAGTTGTCGATACAATAATTTTTGTATTTGGCATCAATTTATTTATTTTTAAGCCCAAATCTTCTCCGGATATAATCGTTTTATCTTTTGAAGGCGGTAAACTTATATCTAAAAAAACAATATCCAACATTTTATTTTTATCTGAATAGGAGTTTATTTTGATAACAGCGGTATCACAATCATGAGCTTCATCTATATCGAATGATACAGTGTCGTTATTTTTTCCAACATAATTAAACGCACTCTTATAGGCATTCGTTATTAAAGGATGGTCATCAATAAGCAATACTGTATATTCTTTATTATCCATATTTTTTAATGTATTGGAATAGTAAAATGTAAAGTGGTTCCTTTGCCAATTTTTGATGAAATGGAACAGATACCTTTTAATTTTTGTATTCGAGATTTCATATTTTTAATACCAATTCCTTTTTTTCGTTTATTAACATCAAAGCCTATACCGTTATCATTTACACTTACTATCAAATTACTTTTTTCTACTGAACAGTTTAAAACAACCTTTGTTGCTCTGGCATATTTAATAATATTTTGTAATGCTTCCTGTAAAATCCTGTATAAATTTATTTTAACAGTTTCATCGATTCCGCTCCAGGAAATAGTATCGTCAATATTTAATTGGTATCTAAAATTGCCCAAATTACTTTTGTTTTCAAAAAGCTGGTTTAATACAGAGCTAAAATCAATTTCAGAACTATCAAAATTAGCATTTAACTTATGGGAGACCTCTCTTATTTCTTTTTCTATAACCTGCAATTCATCTAAGAAAGATTCATATTTATTTAAGGTGTCATCGTTTCCTTTAATGTCTAAAAACCCTAAATCAACACGAATCCCCAAAAGCTTTCCAAGAATACCATCGTGCAATTCCTGCGATATTCTATTACGTTCTTTTGTTTTTTCCTCTTCTAATTTTGCCTGTTGTCTAAGCGTTAAAATATAGACCTGTTCATTGGCTTTTTGTTGTTCGGTTTCCAATAATAATCTTTTGTTTCTCAATCTCTGTATTACGATATAGTAAATAAGCGATACAAAAAGCACGATTATCAAACTTATAATCAATATCTGCATTTTTTGCTTTGATAAGCGTTGGGTTTCTTCAATATATTCATCTGTTTCGTAGGCTATTCGAGTAAATTTATTTTGAGTTTTACGGTCAAAATCTTGTAGACTATCATTATACGTAATATATTTCTCCAGATAACCTTTTGAATTTTTAATATCTAGCCTAGATAATACTTTAAGAGAAGCTAAATAATCTCGACTATTTTTTATTCTCCTTGATAATGAATTTGCTTCTTTAGCAAAATTTATGGCACTAACCGTATCACCAATAAATGAATAATATTTTGATAGGTGAATTTTGCTTATAACTATACCTGCTTTATTATTGATGCTATCCCTAATTTTTAGAGATTCGTATAAATCATTTTTTACATTAGTTGTATCCTTATTAAGAAGTTTACAATAAGCTTTATTATCTATTACTCTGGCATACTTCTCTATATTTTTGATTTTTAAACTATCACTTTCTAAAATTTTATTGAAACAGTTTAATGCCTTCAAATAGTCTCCTTTTTCAAGATATACAAGACCAATATTATTTAAACTTGCGTCATAAAAATCTTTTTTGTTCTTTAACTTATCTAAATACTCCAGAGCCTTATTATGATAAAACAGTGCTTTGTCATATTCTTTAATATCATTTTGTAATAAAGCCAAATGATTATACGACGCATATAGTGCTTCATTCTTTTTTAAGGACTTATATTTTGAAATGGCCTTTATAATTAAAATTTCACTTCCAGAATAATCCCTATAACGTCCTTTGATAAAAGACATACCATATAACATTTTTGCCGCATAGTTTTGTTGGTTTATACTCTCAAATAAATTATAGGCTTTATTATAGTGGTAGTAAGCCGTATCATATGCTACTATTTTCTTATAATAGTTTGCATTGTTCCAATACACATCTGCTAAGGCAAAAGTATCTTTAAGTTTTAAGGCCAATTGATAAGTTTCCTTATTTAGTTCTTTAAAACGGAGCGTATCTTTTAACTTTAAATATTGATAGGCAATTTCACTTAAAGTTCGGGTAGCGAAGGTGTCAGTTTCATTAGACTTTATAGCTACATAAGCTTTCTTTAAATAGAGTTTTCGATTTTTTAAAGGAAGGGTTGCTTCTTTTGAAGATTTTATCCAAAGTGCAACACTATCATTTCTTGATTCAGTTTGGATTGTTTGGACAGGTTTAGAATTACAGCCCTGTAGAATATAGCATAGGAAAAATAGTATTGTTTTATGTACGATTTTCAATCTCAAGAAAGGTTTGTTTATAAATACAAATCTAAAAAAAGCCTTTAACTTATTATGTCAAAGGCTGTTTGATTTTATAATTTACAGAATGCTATCCCTTTTCCGTTTGATCAACATCTTCTCCGTCATCTCCAGTGGCTTGTATTTCAGTTTGGTTAATTTCTGAGTCTTCTGTAAGATCATCAACAGTACAGGAAACAATAAAATTAGAGAGTAAAACTAAAATAAATATACTTTTTAAGATTTTCATAAATGCAAAATTTTAAGATTAAACAATAGTGTATTTAGCTACATAAATAGCAGCCGTTTAAAATTGTGCACAATAAAAGCGTTAGTAATTTTTATAACGCTAGTGAAGCTCCGATTACAAAAATACTATCAAGAGATGAAGATGATAACCTAAAAAAGAGGTAATTAGTAAAATCTACACACCTGTTAGGAAAATCCTGTTTCTATATAGGGAAATTAATTTAAGGTAATAAATGCTCTATTAGATAAAGTTGCATTTATAGTATTAATGTTCTGGATAAACGTTTTTGTAAAAGGAATTTTATGGGCAGGAGCTTTAATAATGCAAACTGACTTCCCGTATTGGATTCTGGAAACATGCTTGCTATTTATAATATAGCTTTTATGAATTCTTAAAAAGAATTTTGGCAATGTGTTTTCAAATGTTTTTAATGTTTTATAAGCACCTATTACAGATCCATCTTTCATATGAAAATCAGTGGTGTTATTATCAGCTTTCAAAAAAAGGATATCGGTAGTATTTAAATATTGATAATCCTTATTCGATTTAAGACATATAATATCACAATTAGATGATGGATATCTTTTTTTATATCTGAGAACACTTCTATACAAACTGAGTTCAGTAAGCGGTTTTAAAAGGTAGTCGAAGAAATTATACCTAAAAGCTTTATACGCATTTTTTTCCGAAGAAGATAATCCGATAAAAGCGGGTAGGTTTTTATTATGTTGGTTGACATCTAAAAGGAAATCTGAAAAATTATCAATGGTAGTATCCATATCCAAAAAAACAATATCAGGATTTTTCTTAAATATCAGGGTAAGTGCTTCACCTTCATTATCAGTATTGCCGGAAAAGGTAATATCTTCAAAACCATCTAAAACGCTTCGGATGCTTCTTGTTATTTCAACTTTCTTTTCTATAATGATGTAACGCTTCAAAACATAACATTTAATACCTGTAAAATATACCCATTAGCAATACAATCACCGTATGGCTGTCCCATAAAAATAGTATGGATAGCACATACCAGTACTATTAAGAATTTAAAGAGCTTTCTATTTCATAATAAATTCAAGACAAAATGAAAGCTTATAAGGAAATAGTAAGAAAATTAGATAGCGAACTGGATATATTGGAAACCGAAACAGAAGATGTTTTGATAAAAGCAGAAAAAGGAATTAAACTTACCAAGAAAGCCTTAAAAGGTATCCGAAATCTGGTTGCCGATTGCGAGTTTAAAACAAAGCAAGATGAAATATCATTTTTCAAAAAGACAAAACCAAGACTTTTTAGCAGGCTTATTTATTATGTAAAACTGTTTAACATAGAAAGCAAAAGACCTAGGAGCAGCAGTAAATCACAAATCAAATATTTAAACAAACATATAGATAGGCTTCAAAACTATTTTAACGATAATCTGGAATTTTATCAGTATTACCGTAGAAATGCCACATCATTAGACGAGCAATACTTTTTAAGAGGAAAAGCTGATATACGGTTGTACTCCGATACTTTTCATTTTTTTACCGATGAACAATTTTCTACTAGCCATGATAGTACGGTTGCGACTATTTTAGCTTATGATTTGCTCATAATACACTTAAAGACTGAAATAGATAAACTAGAAAAATATAACGAAAAGGATGCAATTAATCCTCCTTTTAGAAAAAAATCAAAACTTTTTTGGACAGGGCATAAGACAGATTTAATAGAATTAATCTATGCCTTGCACAGTAGTGGGGTAATCAATAGTGGTACAGTAGGCATTAAAGAATTGGCAATAGCTGCGGAACGTTTGTTCAATGTCAATTTAGGGAATTACTATCATACTTTTGTTGACATTAGAGCTAGAAAGGTCAATAATACAAAGTTCATCGATGTGTTAAAAGAAGCATTATTAAAACGCTATCGGGAATCTGATGCCTAAAATACCATACCTATACCCAAGTTGGGTAAAATCAAAATCCTATCCCAATTCATTTTTTTATATCGAAATGGTTGCTGCACCATTTTAGCAAGCAACTAAATAGAACTAATATAACCCATTAAAAATGAGCAAATAAAAATACCCTACTTGGGTATAGGTATAGAATAAAAACCGATATTACTACTCAAATTTGTAAAACGAAAGTCAAATCACGGTAAAGCTGTCATTTAAAAATGAATAACCTTGGCAGCTTTACTTTTTAAATCGTTTTACTATGGCAGCAACAATTATCACTACAGAAGATTTGTATGAGTTCAAAATGGAACTTATAGAAGAAATCAAACAACTATTTAATCAGAATTCAGGAAGTGTAACCAAAAAATGGATGAAGTCACCCGAAGTGCGTGAACTTCTTGGTATCTCACCAGGCACTTTACAAAATCTACGAATCAACGGCACAATACCCTACACCAAAGTTGGTGGTGTCTTGTATTACGATTATCAAGAAATAATGCAAGTATTGGAGAATAATCGCGTGCATAATAAATTCTGATTTTGGAGGGTATAAACTACATCAAGCACCTTAATAGAGTCTTGACTTTATTTTCAAAAGATAATCGATTGAATCCAAGTCATATTAGCTTATATATGGCATTGTTTCAAATATGGAATGACTATCACTTTAAATCTTCTTTTTATATCAATCGCGCCGAAACTATGGATTTATCAAAACTAGGTTCAAAAACCACTTATCATAGATGTATTAAAGAATTAAGTCATTGGAAATACATCTTATACGAGCCCTCACACAACCCATTTCGAGGTAGTAAAATTAGGATGTTCAATTTCGGGACAACTTCTGAACAACCCTTGGACACCTCCCATACCAATATCGAGACAACTTACGAACAAGTAGTGGTATCTAAAGATAAACTTATCAAAACAGGAAGAAACAATACAAACAACTCAAAACAAAAAAATTATAAAAAAAAGAACTTTGATAAAAGTGAGAAACCTAAAACAACTGTGCCATATCAGGACAACTTAAAGACAACAACGGATAAAAATTATAACGAGCCCTTATGAAAACCCCGACACCACATATCATTTTTGAAGCTGACAAGCATTATGAACTTGGTAAGCTAAAAGGCAATCAAATCCTCTATGATTTTGACAAGATATTGGTATATCTAGATGCCAAAGGAAAATTGTTGTTTGGCAATAAATTCAAGATTTATAAAGAAGATAGAAGCATACTTTACAAACTCTGCAACTATCAAATCAGAGATTATCATACCTGCAAAAAAATAGGCATTAACCTGAAGAAAGGCATTTTACTTTCTGGACCAGTAGGCTGTGGTAAAACCAGTTTAATGAAACTCATTCGCCATATCACACCACATTACAAAGCCTATGAAATGATACCAACTCGTAACATCACCTTTGCATTTAATTATATTGGCTATTCCACTATTGAACAATATGGAGATAGCCGTTTTTATTGTTTTGATGATTTAGGTGTTGAACCTACGGGACGCTTTTTTGGAAAAGATTGCAATGTAATGGGTGAATTGTTGCTATCTCGTTATGAGTTGTTTTTAAATCATCGTGTAAAAACTCACGGAACAACCAACCTTAATGCTCAAGAACTAGAAGAACGTTATGGTAACCGGGTGCGCTCTCGAATGCGTGAGCTTTTTAATTTGATTGGGTTTGATAAAGGAAGTAAGGATAAAAGGAGATAGATTGATTTGTATTATAGTTTTTTGTATATTTAAACATTCCCTTAACTGTCTTAATTAATAGCAGAGATTAAGAATTATTTTTTTTAAACTTTAAAGTAGATAGATATTGAATGTCTAACTGTTAAGTATTGGACTATTCTTCTCGACAAACTTTTAGTTTATAAAGTTAAATTAATATGGGGGACATCTTCAAGTCAATAGCACTGTGTTTTTCAGGAGGAGGTTATCGAGCAGCTTGTTTTTCCTTAGGAGTTTTGTCATTTTTTGAAGAAATTGAGCTTCTCAAAAACGTTAAGGCAATATCTACAGTATCAGGAGGGACCATAACTGGTGTAAAATATGCACAAAGCCAACATGAAAGTAAAGAATTTGATGAATTCTTTAAAGAGTATTATAAATGGTTGAAAGATGATAAACTTTCGGGGAGGGCAGTTTCCCATATAAAAGGCACAAAAGTTTGGAAATCCCCTGAAAATAAACATAAAAAAAGAAATCCCATTAATGCCTTTGCCGTTGAGTATAATAAGGCTTTAAAAAATACCACTCTTGGTAATGTTCAAGATACCATATTAAAGAAGAAAACCCATTTGGAACGGGTAGTGTTCAATGCCACAGACTTTAGTACCGGGACACCGTTTAGATTTCAAAACGTTGAGGGTACAAATTTCAGATTTGGTAATACTGAAGCACATAAATACAAAGTGCTTATGGATCAAGTAAAGTTAGGGGATATATTGGCCTCATCCTCAGCATTTCCAGGAGGCTTTGAGCCTATTAGATTTCCAAATGACTTTGTTCCCGGTGAATATAAGGATGATGGGATTGGTTTGATGGATGGGGGCATTCTCGATAACCAAGGGTCTTCGGCGTTTATAAAAAACAACCCCAAGAACAACCCACATGATTTGATCTTTGTTTCCGATGTGGCGTCACCCTACATGAAACCTTTTCAATTTGCAAAAAAGAACAGGTTGACGAAAATATTGAAATGGATTTCAAGTATGCCAATATTTGTGGTTACCGTGATACTTACAATAATCTCATTCAAATATGAAAAATGGCCATTATATACTATAGGAATAATTCTATCGACAATAATGTTGGCAATTCAAATAATCCTTTACGTTGCTTCCGTTCAATTAAAAAAAGCTACAGGAATTGAACAAAATTTAACCATACCCCCGGATAGGTTCGGAACCTATTTGATCGATAGGGCAAAATCGCTATTGAAAATGGCCGGTGAGGTATTTTTAAAGAACGACCGTAGGCAAAACACAACTAACATTTACAAGGACTATTGGAAGATTACAACAACAGCTGCCATATACGAATTAAGGTGTGAAGATAATAATGGAAAGGATATCAATAAACCAGAAAATGTTAAGGAATGGGACAAAATCAAAAAGTATACGGGTGATATTCCAAGTAACATTAAAAAAGTTGCTAAAGAAAGCGCAAGCTTTCGCACTACCCTATGGTTTAGTAAGTCGGATAAGAGAGATAATACTTTAGATAAAGTAATAGCCAGCGGAGAGTTTACCGCTTGCTATAATTTAATTGCCCATTTGGTGCGCAAATACCCTCAAGAAATTAGTGAAGAAAATAGTGTTGCCAAAAAACTTTTGAAACGATTGTTAAAAGAGTGGGTGAAATTCGGGAAAGATCCATACTTTTTATTGAATAGTAGAAAACCCTAGCCAAGTAATTATAAATAAATTTTAGTAAATATGCCAGCTTATAGACACCTTAAAGGATACACCCTCGATCCTAGTTTTTCAACGCTTCTTTCGACCTATACGATTAACGAAAAAGTTTATCGTATACGTTGGGAAGAGGAAATTTTACCAGGACCCAAGGGAGATTATTTAGAGGTCATTGATTTTGACCCACCTAACAACTGTTGGTATAAGCCAGTTGATATTAATGACGTCAATATCTTATCACAGAATGGACTTACACCAAGTGAAGGAAACCCTCAATTTCATCAGCAATTTGTTTATACCATTGCTATGAGAATAATTGAAGTTTTTGAAGATGCCTTGGGAAGAAAGATTATATGGCGACCAAGACTATCAGAAGATGATAAAGGGAGATACAATGAAGAATACATACCTCGTTTAAAATTGTACCCACATGCTTTGTTGGAGCCAAACGCATATTACACCCCGGAAAAAAAATCTATTCTGTTCGGATATTTCAAGGCCAAAGACCTTTTACAGGGTGTAAATGTACCGGGAAGTACAGTATTTACCTGTTTGTCACCAGATATTATAGCTCATGAAATGACCCATGCCATTTTAGATAGTATCCATCCACACTTTATTGAGAACACCAATGTAGATGTTGGAGCATTCCATGAGGCATTTGCCGATACAATAGCATTATTAGAGCGGCTAAACAATAGAGACCTTGTTGTGCACCAATTGACATTTGCAAAAGGTAGATTGGATAATGAATCCATATTTGGAGAATTGGCTACACAGGTGGGTCAGGCAATTGGTTTTGGGCATACTGCACTTAGAAGTGCGATAGGCACTAAATCAGGTGATGGTTGGGAAAGGAGAACACCAGATAGGATGGCATTAAGAACTACAAACCAAGTTCATGATCGTGGGGCAATATTTGTAGCTTGTATTTTTGATGCATTTATAAGACTATATAACCATCGCACCAATGATCTTTTCCGTATAGCCAACCCTGGTTCGCTACTGCATCCTGATCTCATTCAAAGACTAGCGACAGAGGTACTTGAAATTAGCCAGAACTTACTAAAGATTTGTATTCAGGCACTTGACTTTGTTCCACCTTGCGATATTACCTTTGGTGATTACATTCGGGCATTAATAACGGCAGATTATGAAATGGCTCCAGAAGATGATGGTGGTTATAGAGTAGCTCTGATTGAGGCATTTCGTGAATGGGGTTTTAGTGTTGACCGGGTTAATACAATGTCTATCGATAGCCTAAAATGGAATCCGACCAAAGAAATGTTCGATGAGGAATTTGATAAAAATGCTCTGGACATTATTATAAAAAATATTAGACCCAAGATTAGAGAGCTTTTAGGCCTTAAACTGCGAGAGAATATATACAACAAAACGAAGGAAATCAATGCCATTTTACATGCTATCATAACAAAAGGATTGATCAATCTTCAGGATAGTGATAGCCATATAATAAATGAACTCAATTCTTATTACAGTACCTACAATGACCATTTAAAAGGAGACAGGGAGAAGATAGATAGCATGAAGAACAATCCAGAATGGACTAGTTTTTTAGAAAAGTTGGGGTTAATGCCCGATATGAGCTACCAACATACTTACGAAGGAGAAATAGTCCCTTTTAGTAATGATTTTAAGCTACAAGTGTTAAACGTTCGGCCTGTCTATCGTACTAGTCGTGAGGGAGCACGAATAGATCAAGTGGTGGTAACCATACTACAGACACTAAGGGTAAATGAGAGAGGGCATGATCTGGACGGGCTTAAATTCAGAGGAGGTTGTACCCTTGTCTTCGATTTGTCTGAGACATCTGCCCTTAACTATGCAATCGTAAAAAGACTAACAAGTCCAAGGAGGTTGAAAGAGCAATTGGAATATCAAACAGGTATGGATAATTATTATGTTGACCAAACTTCGTACATGGACGAGGATATGGCTTTCAAACCATTAAGTATACAAAATTTACACACACATGAATGATCATCTAACAACAAAGGTACGTATGTACCGAATGCATGAGCTCGGTGACTGTTTCTTATTGTCCTTTGAACACAAGGACGTAAAAAGCCATGTCTTGATTGATTGTGGTTCTTTTAGAAACTCAAATGCATCTTCAAAAAAATTCAAGGAAATTACATCCGATATTCGTAATATAGTTGGAGATAAAGGCCTTGATCTGGTGGTGGCCACGCACCAACATAATGACCATATGTCAGGGTTTCAATATGGTAGGGCTGATTTTGAAAACATTGGGATCAATCAAGTATTTCTTTCTTGGTTGGACGATGAAAATGATTCTCTTGCTCTTGATATTGGAGAACAACATGATAAGGTAGTCAGGCGGTTAGCTGCTATTCGAGGGATATTGAAGAAGAAGAAAATCAAAGAATTGGATCCTGTCCGTATGGCTTTGGATGAAGTGGTTGACGAAAGGAGCTTTAGTCCGGACAATTCTTTTACAGGGAAAGCCACACAATTTTTAAAAGAGGCTGGGATAAATCCCATACAATATCTTCGTCCGGGTCAAATTGTAGATGTTCCCAACATGTCCAATGATATAGTTCGCATACATGTTTTGGGACCACCAAGGGATTACAAAGCTATTAGGTCTACTAATCCAAGAAAAGGTGAGTCATATGATAAGCATCTAGCAAATATTATGTTCTCGATTGATGAATTGAATAATGCCTTGCAAGATCAATCGCCAGACCCTCACTTCCCTTTTAATAATAAATTTAGAGAGATTCCTGCCGATAAAACCAAAGCTAATGCTTCAACAATTGCTCAATATAGAGAATATAATAAGGTAAAATGGCAGAAAATTGATCATGACTGGTTGAGCATTGCTAAAAGATTTGCCCTACATCTCAATTCTTATACCAATAATACAAGCTTGGTTTTAGCTTTTGAACTGGTAAAATCAGGTAGGATATTACTTTTTGTTGGAGATGCTCAGGCTGGGAATTGGCGATCTTGGGATTCAATAGATTGGAAGGACAGTAAAAACCATCTTGATATTGATGTCCTTTTAAGGAACACAGTATTCTATAAAGTTGGTCACCACGGTAGCCATAATTCCACATCAAAAAAAGCTTTAGATCGCATGACTCATGAAGATTTGGTCGCTTTTATCCCTGTGAATAAAAAAGATCCGAACTTAACCAAAAAGAATCCTTGGAGAATGCCAGCCAAAAACCTATATAAAGAGCTTAACAAGAGAACCAAAGGACGAATGGCTAGAATGGATGAAGGAAAGGTCAGACGAAAAAAGAACAATTGGAAACCTAGAAGCCTGAAAGTTGATCCTTTGTTTGTAGAATATACAATCAACGATTGAAGTTGAAAAACTAGTACTGCTTTAAAGAATGTACCGCATTTCCAATTTCGAGAAGCAATTCCAGATGGAATGATGCTTTTCTATAATTGAAAGTAAGATTTACCCTTACCTGTTGCTTTATGATTTGGGCGTAGAACTTACTGGTAGATTCTTTGGAAAAGATTGCAATGTGATGGGTGAAATACTACTATCACGCTTTGAGCTTTTTTAAACCATCGAGTTAGAACACACGGCACAACCAACCTCAACGCTCAAGAGTTGGAAGAGCGATATGGCAACAGAGTTCGCTCTCGAATGCGTGAGCTATTTAATTTAATAGGGTTTGATAGAGAGAGTAAGGATAAGAGGAAATAACCTTATAAACTGTTAGGATTCAAAACTTAAGTAAATAACATTTTATTATATTTATAGTCAATAACATCCAATATATTAACACTTAAGAGCTAATGGATTTCCTTTGGCTTTTTTAATTATGTGTTCTTTGGATAAACTAAATATAGTGTATGTCTGATGTTGCAAAAGGACCATTTGCAGGTTATATTTATCAATTTGAACAAGGGTTACATGAATTAACCTCTTTAGAACATGGTGAAGATTACCTTTCCATTGAGGATGTTGATGATGTCGCTACACACAAGTCAAATGGAACTGTTCTTATGACTTTACAGGCCAAACATAGTATTTCTCAAAGCGGTTCAACTTTTTCAGATGGTAGTTATAGTCTTTGGAGAACAATTGAAATTTGGTTAACTAAATTGGAAGATGGAACATTTAATACTGAAACTGAATTTATTTGTGCAACGAATAAGAAAATACCTGAAAATTCTTTGATTAATACTTTATCGAATGGAACTTTAGAAGAGTCCGTTTTAGCAATAAAGGATTTAAAGTCAAGGTTGGCTAAGAAGAGAAAAGAAAAAATGGACAAAGGAGATAATTTAACAGCAATAAACAAAATCTCTTCTATTGTTAACGCGGTTCTGAAACAGGAAGAACTTTTAACTATTTTGCTTTCTGGCATAAAGGTTAAAGATGAAATTAATCTTAAGGATAAAATTTGTGGCAAATTGTTTTTAGGAGGAGATAATATTACTGATTTACAAAGAGATAATATTTACGAAGGATTATTAGGATGGATACAAAATAGTTGTATTTATAAATGGAGAAATGGAAAAACTGCTATTATAAAAAAGAAAGATCTCGATAACAAGTATCAAAGTTTAAGAGATTCACCTTCCATAATTAAGGCAATTTTTAGAGGTAAAAATCAAATAGAAATTGAGGACGATTTAATAGAATCAAAAAAAGGAGACGTTTTTGTGCAACAGTTAGAGGGGATTTCTTTGAGGAAAGAGGCAAAACAAAGGATTATTAGAAAGGCCATTGAGGATTACTTAAGGTATGAAATCGAACACACATATATAATTAATGAAGTCGGAGATTTTACTAAAACCGATTTCGATCATTTCATAGAACAATGCTATGAACAATGGCAAGATGTTTTTGACTCATTCATTATTAAGGAAACTGAAGAGTATACTGAAGATGAGATGAATGAAATGGCTGTTAATATTTATAATCATGTCATGAAAAAATTAGAAATGAAATTTCAATTAGATTATTCTTTTCATGCAGATAATATTTATATAAAAAATGGAGGTTTTCTGAAGCTATCAAATATCCCTAAAATCGGATGGCATCCAAATTGGGAAAATTTATATTTAAAAAAGAAAAATGATTAGAGATTACGAAAAAGAGTTTGATCTTTATAGAATTATGCAAAATAGTGCAATTAGCGCACTAGCGATTCATAGTTTTACATTAGGTTATTATAAGATTGCTAGGCATAAACCCGAGAAGTTAAATTTTCCTAAATTACTTTATCTATTTTACGTCCTACCCATTGTATACCATAGAAAATCTCGAGATACTTTTAAAAGCTCTAATGAGATTTACACTGCTTTGGCAAATGATAAGAACGTAATTTTAGGACTTCAAGATCGATCCAATAAAATGTCCCCTCAAACATTTGAAGCTATTAATCTTCTTTATAGTAAGAAAATTTTATCCTATAATAAGCCCGAAAAAACTGTGGTTATTCTTCGAGGGTATCAGACTGAAAAGATAAATATTATAAGCAGTCTTGGAAGAGAAAATGTTGTTAGAATGATTCAAGATAGTGCCTATAAATTGGGGCATATTTTTGCCAAGAACAGCGAGAAAAATATTCAACTCACTTTAAATATTAGATTCTAATGCAATTAAAAATAAAAAATATTATTCTTTACCCTTCTAATTTAGAATCCAAGCCAAGGGTTATCTCTTTCAGTTTTGACAAGTTGAACATAATTACAGGGTATAGCCAGAGAGGGAAATCTGCAATTATAGATATAATTGATTATTGTTTAGGGAGCGGGGAATGTAATATTCCTGTTGGTAAAATAAGAAATTCTGTAAGTGTGTACGCACTTTATTTAAAAATTGGAAATGAATTTTATTTTATCGCACGCGAGAATTACGATGAATCTAAATCATCTATGTATTTTTATAAAGAGAATGTTAAAGGAGAAAATTTAACTTTGAGAAGTAATGAGTGGTTACAAAAAAAATCTGAATACAAAGTTAATACTCATTTTATAAAGAAAATGCTTAGCGAACTCGCAGGGTTTAAAAATTATTCAGATGATAGCGATTTTGGTTTCAACGCAGCGGCCAGTTTTAGAGATACTGCAGCATTTCAATTTCAGACGCAAAATATAATTGCGAACCCTTCAACTATGTTTTATAAAACAGACTCTTGGGAGCATCTTCAAAAGTTAAAAACCCTTTTTCCGCTTATTCTAGGATATAGTTCGTATGATATAATAGCTTTAGAAAGTGAAATTGATAATTTAGAAAAACAAAGAACTAAACTGGTTAATATTCTTGAAGACCTAAAAGAACAATACGAAAATTGGCAAAGCGACATTTATAAATATTATAGCGAAGCTGTTTCTTTGGGATTAACCAATTCGGATATTAATATTGAAACAGCATCAGTTAATGTTATAAAAGATACATTAGCGAAAATAATATTATCCGCAAGAAAGGGGAAACTTTATCAAAAAGGAAGCGCAAATAGATTTAGTAAAAAAGCTAAAGAATTAGTTGATAAAAGAGATTCTTTGGTAAGAAATTTAAATACATCAAAGAATAAATTATATAAGATAGAACAGCTTCAACAATCTAAAGAAGATCTCTTAGGAGAAGTAATTAAAGAAAAAGAGAATCGATTAAAACCAGTAGAGTGGTTTTTACAGCAAAATGGAAGTAATCACTGTCCTTTTTGTGACTCTGAATCTACTAAAGCAATTGACGAGCTTCTTTCCTTAAATGACGAAAAAGAGTTAAATCGTAAAATAATGGAAGAAGCTAAGTCTATAGAGTACAATTTTGATAAGGAGAAGAAAGATGTCAGTTCTGTTATTCAAAAAACCGAAAATAAAATTTTGGAAATTGAATCGAACTTGAAAATTTTGTTTGAACAAGAAAGTGAACTAAAAAAAGGGATTAAGGATTCATATGAATTTATTGGTAAAGTTGAACATGCTATTTCTAATTTGAGTAAAATTGAACCATCTGGGGAATTAAATAATGATATAGAAGTTTTAAACGGAAAAATTGCGACTAAAAAGACTTCACTCAATAGATTACGTAGCAAATTTGACAAAGAAGCTTCTCTCATAAGATTGTCTAAGTTAATCGGGAAATACGTAAAAATTCTTTCAATCGAGTCTAAAGAAAATAGAATTGTTCATCTTGATCCAGATAGTAGCTTAAATATAAAAATTGAAGACACTAAAACTGGAAATAAATATTATTTAGCTCGTTTGGGTAGTGGAGCAAATTACATGGGATATCATCTTGCAACAATGTTTGGATTACATGAGTTTTTTTGGAAACTGAATGAATCAGAAAAAGTCAACTACATACCGTCTTTTTTGGTTTTAGATCAGCCTAGTCAGGTTTATTACCCAGAAAGCTTAAATATGAAGAGCAAAGTCAAAAAAAACTCAAAGGATATTGAAGATACAAAAAAAATATTTGAAGCTTCAGCGGAATTTTTGAAAAATACTGAATATAATATCCAACTTCTTATTTTGGAACATGTTCCAAAATCAATGTGGGAAGATATTGACCCAAAAGTTGTTAATTTTGTAGAAGAATGGAGAGGGAATGAAGGGACAAATGAATATAGTGCCCTAATTCCGCAAGAATGGTAATGATTTTTATCATTATTTCTTAAGAAATAATTGTACAATAATTTTTAGTATTTCTCTTAAAATAATTATAACCTCTAAAAAGAAATCTTTCATAATTCCAGTTTTAAATAATTAGTAATTCCCACTAATATTGAAAGCGCTATCGCTCTTACGTTTTTAGACTTTTTAAAGTAGTCAGCTTCATCTGCATTTGTCATAAATCCCATTTCAACTAATACGGCAGGATAATTTCTTACCTCTCGTAATACCTGAAAATTGGCAAACTTGACGCCTCGTTTTTCAAAACCTAATTTTTTGGTAGCCTCATTTAAAATTAATAACCCTAAACCAATTGAGTCTTTAGTATTTTCTCTATCAGAATGGTGTACATAAACTTCAACACCATTCGATATAGTTGGTGAAGCATTACAATGTAATGATACAAATACATCAGCATTTAAAGCTTTGGCCAATTTACTTCTGTCACCCAGAGAAATCAGGGTGTCCGTGTATCTGGTTAAATAAATATCAAACTCATCACGTAAAACAGTTTTGTTTAGCTCAATAATTTGCTTGGCAATATCCAAGACCACATCCTTTTCTCTAATATCCTTTATACCAATGGCACCAGTATCATTTCCGCCGTGTCCAACATCGATAACTACCACTTGTTTCTGACCAAAAATCAAACAGACTTTTAGCAGCAAAATCACAAAAACTTGTGCTGAGCGACGTCGAAGTACGACGTTTTTGAGTCTTTGACGCTTTAAAAGTTTTAGGGTTATCAACATAAGCCTTTCTATTTTTCATACATTTTGATGTCAATTCGCATCAAACAGATATAACCTGATTTAAAATTTATTTTATTCACAAATAACTGATTATCAATAATATGAATTACAATATACAGTATTTTTCGAAAAGTAAAATCAAGCAAATTTTAAATCTATTTCGATATGAAAAAATCACTGTATCTCACTTCACTATTATTATTTATTTCAAACACCATTTTTGCACAAATTGGAGGTATAGAAGATTCGGTAAATGATATTTCCGATACCATTCGTTCCATTTTTCCAATTCTATTAGGCGTTATTTTCCTCGTTGGTTTCCTCTTTAATGCAGGACATTTCTTTGGCGAAAACGCTGACCTTAAAAAAGGAATCACGCGCGTACTAGTATTTGTGCTCATTGCGGGCGCAGTAGTCGGCATCTTTACCTACCTAATAAGCATCGTAGTTTAGTATGAAACGCTACGAAGTCTATAAAAACATACGAAAGCGCGCAATGATAATGGGTTTACCCATTTCATTGTTCGCTATGATGATGACATCCGTAATAGGTTCGTTATTGTTCATCATCTTTTCGTTCAGTTTTACTGTTATCATTTCGGTATTTGCCATTAATGCGGTTTTATATGTGGCACTTACGCATATTAACAGAAACCCAGCATTACTTCACATTAAAAAGGTGTTTCCGCTAACCATAAGTAATAAAAAAGAAAGTCACCTTTATTATGAGTAAGATAAACCTATCAGCATATCATCCCATTTTAGATATTCAAAACCATTTGGTGTTTTCCAATAATGGCAATGTAGTATTATGTTTTAAGGGGGAATTGCCTGAAATCTACTCTTTGTCTGAAAAAGACTTTGAAGACATACACGGAGCATGGTTTCAAGCTTTTAAATCCTTGCCTACAAGCACAGTTATTCATAAACAAGATGTATATCAAAAAGGCCACTATGTGGCCGATAGGCTACCCAAAAATACTTTTCTTCAAGAAGCGACATACAACCACTTCAAAGGAAGAGATTACTTAAAGCATCAAAGCTATTTGTTCTTTATCATGCCTTTCAATAAGGCGTTGAACAATACAAAGTTTGTCAACCCTTTCCGGAAAGTTGAAAAAGGCATCCATAAAAAAATGGACCATAACATTACTGAGTTTATGGCTTCGGTAAATGATGCTGTTTCCTTTATTAATAATAGCCGAAAGCTACTGATGAAACCAATGAATCAAGATGAAATTTTGGAATACACAAACAGTTATTTCAATGGTTTTAATGAGGGATTTGATACGGATGTTCAGCTAAAAAAGAAGCACATTGAAATTGGAGACTATAACTTTGATGTGCTGGCTGTAAACAGTGAGTTATGTTTTGGCGAAGTGGTACAAAGCAGTAAAACCAATGATAAATTTACTTCAGATGATTTTGTGTTTCACCAAGGCTTTATTGATGGGTTAGGGTTAAATCTCAATGAAAATCACATCGTCAATCAAATCATTTATTTGGATGACAAACATAAATGGCGCAAGCTACTTGATAAGAAGATTGAAGAGCTTAATAAGAGTTCCAACTTCGGTTCTCATAATAAAGTGGTGCTGAAGAAAATTCAACACATCGTAAATCAAATTAATGAGGATGATGCTTCAAGAATTATAAGAGGACATTTAAACGTCATTTTCTGGAGTAAGGAAGCCGAAGAGTTAGGCAGAATTGCATCCAAAATAAAGACAGAATTTAAAGAACTGGACATTGTACCTTATTATCCAAAAGGGGAAGAACGAAAAAACTTTTTTCTAAATTCTTATGCTTGCTTTTCGTCCAATTTTTCCAATGAAGATTTGTACGTCACCGATTTAAAACACGCACTGTGTTTATACATCAATAACAGCAATTATAAGTCTGACAAAACAGGAATTATCTTTAACGACAGACAATACAATATTCCTGTTTTAAAAGATGTTTGGGATGAAAAAAAGAAACGCATCAAGGCAAGAAACTTTGCGATTTTTGCACCTACGGGTGAGGGAAAATCCTTTTTAGCAAACAATATTCTACGCCAGTATTTTGAACAACAAGTTCGCTTGGTGATTATCGATTTGGGAGGCTCGTATTCCAAGTTTGCAAAGCTTTATCCAGACGACCATATCATATTACGTTACGAGCAGGGAAAGAACCTTGGCATCAATCCATTTTATATTTCTTCACAGGAAGACCTAACACCAGAACGATTGGAAGATTTGGGTGTATTCTTATTGGAATTATTGGCACTAAAGGATGCAACTAAAGCGCACGAAGTAGCTATCAAAAAAGCACTTCGTTATTACTATCAAAAAACAAATGGGAATAATTCCCTTGCTTCTTTGTATCAATTTATCGATGATAAAAAAGATACACTCATTCAGGAACTTAAAATACAAGAAGAGCATTTTAGTGTCTACAACTTTTTACACATCCTTTCGGAGTATGTCGATGATGGACTCTACAGCTTCTTGTTCAATGTAAGTGAAGACCAAACTTATAAGATTGAAGATAAGCGAATGATTGTCTTCGAGCTTGATGAAGTAAAGGATAATAAGGAAATTCTTTCGGTAATGTTAAAGCTGATAAAATCGGCTATCCAACGAACCATCTGGCGCAATCGTTCTGAACGTGGAATTATACTTTTTGATGAGTTTGCCAAACAATTGAAGTTTGATAACGTACTCGAAAGTGTAGAATTTTATTACCAGGCTATTAGAAAACAAAATGGGGCGATTGGTATTATTCTACAATCCATTAATCAGTTGCCTAACAATTCCACATCGGCAAGTATTCTAGAAAACACTCAAGTGATTTACAGCTTACGTAATGAGAAAGGTTATGATGAATTACAAAAGCGCTTAAACCTTTCAAGCCACGATTTAAACCAATTAAAATCCATTCGAAACAATCTAACAGGTGAACGCAAGTATACCGAAATGTTTATCAAGATTGGAAAAGAAAGCAACATTTTCCGATTAGAAGTACCTAAAGAAGTCTTTGCTGCATACCTCACAGACGGTAAGGAAAGCGAGCAGATAATGGCGCTATTTGAAGAACACGGCTCAATGGAAAAAGCCATCAACATATTTATTAAGCAGTCATAGACTGCATTTAGTATTAATCTTTAAAACGTAAAAAAATGAACTTTTCGAAGAAAAATCACGAACACCACCAAGGAAATAAGAATTTGGTGAGTAAAAACAAAATCAAGAAAACAATTTTATCCGCAGCGTTGCTCATACTTGTTAGTGCCACTGGCACTGCCCAGGGGATGCCAGTTTATGATAACACCAACTTTATCAGTTTAGCAAAGCAGCTCTTTGAAGCTGGTAAACAAACTTCACAATTATTGAAAACAGTTGACTTTTTAAAACAACAAAAAGAACGTATCGAGCAGGTAAGTAATGTTATTCAGCAACTAAATGCGGTGCAAGACATCATTCAGAATAATCAGCAATTATTCAATATGGTTCAAGGTGATTTACAAGAGATTTTAAACTCGGAGTATATCAAACCAGATGAAGTCAATCGCGTGACAGAATCTTTTACACAAATCATAGAAAGTTCAATGTCCACTGTTGATTATATCAATCAGATATTATCAAGTGGTAGCATGAAGATGACAGATGCTGAACGTGCAGAAGTATTGAAAAAACACGAATTAAAATCACAGGAAATGGTTGCCGAAGTGCAAGCGAAAACCAAACGTTATCGTGAGATTATTTCCTTCAGAAAAATGCAAGACATTATCAATAACAGAGAAACAGGCTATTAAAAAAGATGTTTTTAGGAATAGGATTAGAATATATAGATACGGTTTTCACTACGATAAAAAATAGTGACTTCTCACAGTACACCATTACTGGAATGAAGACGCTGGCTATTCTGTTTTTTCTAATCAATATTCTTAAAAAGTACAACGAGGGTATTGCCTCAACAGATGGGCATACTTGGGGATTAACACCAACGGAACTAGCGAAAAACTTAGCTATTGTCATTATAGTCATTTTTTCAACACAGGTATTAGGTGTTTTCGATTCCATTTTAGTGGCAATCGAAACCCAATACCGAGACACGGCTCCGGCACTCCTTCCTTTGCAGATGCAGGATATAGATTTGGAACAGGATGTGGGTGCCTTGGAAGCCGCCAAAAAAGCATTAGCAATGTTATACGAAGCTTTGGTGACACCATTGTATGGACTAAAAGTTTTGTCTTTTATCATGGCTATTTTCTTATGGCTGATTGATTTGTTTATCTACCCATTGTTCCTGGCAGAGCGATTCTTTTTGTTAGGGATTATGCAAGCCTTTTTCCCTTTGGTGATTAGTTTGGCTGTATTTGAAAAATTCAGAAACCTAGCCTATAACTTTTTCAAGCTCTATGCCGGTGTGTATATGCTTGTACCTGCTTTCTTTTTCGTGAATGTCTTTGTCAATAATCTCTATACGGAAATCAACACTAATTTTTGGAATGATTTATTCGGAACAAATTGGGGAAGTGAATTCTTTGCACCACTCATTGAATTTGGTTCATTAGGATTTATCGTGTTCCTGAAATTTAAACTCTACCGTCGTGCTACTTCTTTTGTCTTTAGGCTATTTAGCACTTAAAGTGCATTTGGCATCAAAACTCAATTTAAATATGAAAACACCTTATAAAAATATCTACTCTATACTAAAGTTAAATCGCTTTATAGTTTTAACCGTTGTTATTGGAGCTGTCCTTACTTGTATCATTTCGGTAGTGATGGTAATAAAATTGCACAAAGAAACTGTAAATAATGCCTTTGTGGTAAATGGTGATGGTAGTGTCATTCCTTTAAGGATGGTATCACAATTGGAAAATTTAGGTGTGGAAACACTTGCTCATTTAGACGTGTTTCACAACTACTTTTATAACATCGATGCCAGTAATTATGAAAAGAATTTAGAAAAGGCGCTTTGGTTGGGTAATAGCTCTGTGGATGCATTGTATAGACAGAAAAAAGCAGATGGAGTATACAACAGATTACTTCAGTACTCATTAGTTCAGAAAGTATTAAGTATCGACACCAAAATTGACTTACAAAATGAACCCTATGGGTTCGAAACCAAAACTATTTTTCAAATAAATCGAGGATCTGTTGTTGATACTTATGAGTTAACAACATCGGGAAATCTAATCCACGTCAATCGCAACTTTCCGAAGAACACACACGGATTACTCATTACCAACTTTTTTGAAAATCAACTTAAAAAAATAGAAAGCTATGAAGATAGAAAAGAATAAAATTGTCTTTGCGGGATTGATACTCTGCGTGGTATTGTTCATTGGTTCGTACTATGTCATCAATTTTAGCGATAATGAAGAACCTACTGTTGATACTAGTCAAATTCCAGTTCCTGAATTGGAAGATGAACAGAAAGAATACAAGTCCAAATTAGAAGCCCTGGACGATTTAAAAGAAGTACGCCAAACCAATGCGCCCAGTATTTATGATGAACGCTTACTGGACTCCACAGGAGTGTATGATGAAGATTTGTTAGAGAAAGAGAAGATGCGAATGATTGATAGTATTTACAATCAAGGAAAAATAAATTATACCGAAGCATCCTACCGAAAGTCTAAAATTCCGAACAAACCAACTATCGTAATTGAAAGAGATACTACCTCAAAAATTGAGCAACAGGAAACAGCTGTTGAAGCCAAAGAATTAGGCTTAGAGCATCAGCTATTTTTTGCATCGAATCCTGTAAAGAATGATATGCTTATTAATCAAAATACGGATGCCCAAATTTTCGTCGGAGTAGATGGAAAACAAACTGTTCGACAAAATTTTAGGTTGGAAATGCGATTAACAAAAGAAGCCACCATAAACGGAAAGCGTTTACCCAAGAACGCACCAATTTATGGTTTTGTAAAGTTTCAACCCAATCGTACAATGATATCCATTGAACATATCAATCACCAACCTGTAAAACTTTCGGCTCACGATTATCAAGATGGTAGCAACGGTATTTATATCGAAAATAGTTTTAGAGCTGAAGTGAGACAACAAGTGGTTGGTGATGCCATTAACGATATCAATATTGCTGGCGTTCCCCAGGTTTCAGGCATCAAAAAACTATTCCAGCGCAACAATCGCAACGTTAAAGTGACGATTGTTGACAACTACCAATTAATCTTAAAAATCTCAAAGAGATAATTTTAAAACTCACTCTTATGAAAAAATATATTATTATACTATCATTAGCTTTAATTAGTTCAGTTCAAGCACAAAAGCCATTAGACACCATTTATGTCAATGAGCATAAAAATGTTGCGCTGTTTTTTCCTAAACCCATACGTCAGGGAATCACTGGAACTTCAAATTTTGTATTCACTTATAATCGCGAAAAAGAACAATATTTTGGTTTGTTACAAGCCCAATCAGGAACAGAAAGTAATCTTTTAGCTGTCACCAATGATGGACAAGTCTATTCCTATATTTTAAAGTATAAAAAAGAGCTTCCAAAACTTAACTATTTTGTAGGATTAAGAGAAAGTATTGGTAATGAAGTCAGAAAAGCCATTAAGGAAAAACCAAGCGTACTACCAATTTCAGAAGCACAAAAGAGAATCACTTTTTTTGAAAGGTTTAGCAAGTATCTTTTAAAACTAAAACCTGAAAATCTAAAAACAAAACGGAATAAAGGTATAAAGTTACGATTACAAAAAATGGTATATCAAGGCGATGAAGTCTATTTGGTAATAGAATTTACCAATAACTCTGGAATTGATTTTGAGATTGATTACTTAAATGTATATCGCATTAATGGTAACAAAAAACGCAAAGCTTCCTACCAAAGATTGGAGCAAGAAATTATTCATAGATTTCAGTTTCCTTCAATGGTTAAGAATAAACATTCAAAGCGGTTTGTACTAACATTACCGAAGTTTGTTTTAGGTGATAATGAAAAATTGAAAATCGAGTTGATGGAATTGAAAGGGAATAGAAAGTTACAATTAAAGTAAATGAAAGCCTCTCAATTGAGAGGCTTTTGTATTTCTATCGAACAATTTGCAGATGATTGTGCGATGTAGTTTCATACGAACAATTTTGTTTTATATTCGTTTTTAACAAAACTTTCAACTTACCGAAATCCTTACTGATTTTCTTTTCTAAAACTCTAGCATAACGTTGAGTGGTTGACAATTTAGTATGACCTAATAATTTTGAGACAGTTTCTAACGGAACATCATTCAGCAGAGTAACAGTAGTCGCAAAAGTATGACGTGCTACGTGAAAGGTTATTCGCTTATGAATTCCTGCTTTTTCAATAATTATTTTCAAATACCTATTAGTCGCTTGATTGCTAAATACCGGCAGTAAGGAGTAATCATTATTGACATTTGGATGCTCGGAATACTTTTTTAAAATGCGCTTAGCTTCATCAAGTAGCGGAACTTTCACTGGCGTTTTTGTTTTCTTTCTGTGAACATGAATCCATTGCTCACCATCAATACCTGTTACAATACCATTCTTTTTTAAAAGTTTAACTTCAATATAGCTCAATCCTGTGTAGCAAGCAAAGACAAAAATATCGCTCACTAATTGTAATCCATCATCATCGAAAGTCAAGTTTTTGAAAATTTCAAGCTCATGTGTTTCTAGATAATTACTATCGTATTCATCGAATTTTAATTGATATAAAATAAATGGGTTTTGTTTTATCCAACTAAATTTTACAGCAATATTCAGGAGCTTTTGAAAGCGCTCTTGATGCTTCATAATTCCATTATTCGTTAGAGGTTGTGAAGCTCTTAATGGTTTACAAACACGCATATAGTTTTCAAAACTTGTTATAAACGAATAATCGATTGTTACCAATTTGACATCAGATACCTTTAATTTTTTAGATAAAAATTTCAGCAAATATTTTTCAGTAGCACCATAGTTTTTAGCTGTACCTGGTTCTAACTTTGGTAATTCATTTTTAAAATGATAATCCAATAACTCTTTTAATGTAGATACAGCTTTATCTTTACCTAAATATCGTTGTTTGATAGCTTGGGCTGTAATTAATTTATTCTCAACATAGAGCTGTTTATGGCAATCTAAAAGTTTGGCATATACATTATCTAAATATTGATTAATTGCCTTTGCACCAGAAATACGTGAATTAATTCTATTGGCAGAAGCTACCCAATAGTGAGGTAGCGTACTTCTCTTTGTGCTTACGTCTGCACGAATACCATCTACAGTAATTCTTGCATAAATAGGAATCTGTCCATTACTTTTTTCGGCTGATTTTTTCAACCAAAAGTGAATACTAAATGTTTTTGAAGTTCTCATTACTTTCGTTTTTAGTGAAACAATACTTTAAACGAAAGCCAAATCGCTATACGAAAGTCAAATGCGCGATTGAGAGTTTAAGATACGAATTTTTACAGAAATAAATAGGACACCTATTAGGACACCTTAACATATACTCTCAAAACGAAACAAATGGAAATAGTAAAAATTTAATTTACTGATTTCCATTTGATTAACTGTTTTTAGGTTTGTAATAAACCTTTAAAAGTCGGGGTGGCAGGATTATACCCAAACCACACAATATTATAGTTATCAGTCTGTTACAGATTCTGAAACTTAACTGTTAGCCGATTTGTTGACGATATTATAAATGAACTTAAAGTAAAATGCTTTACTTTCTGATGGTGCAAATATATAATTTGTAATATTCCAAACCAATATAAAAAGTCATTTATTTTATGGCTTTTATTTGCTCTTCAAACTCTGTTTATTAT
This sequence comes from Maritimimonas sp. 2210JD6-3, assembly GCF_056591795.1. Classification (NCBI taxonomy): domain Bacteria; kingdom Pseudomonadati; phylum Bacteroidota; class Flavobacteriia; order Flavobacteriales; family Flavobacteriaceae; genus Maritimimonas; species Maritimimonas sp. 2210JD6-3. The sequence goes on from NZ_JBWQOJ010000001.1 coordinate 38,542, forward strand.
ATCCTGTTCATCTATTTCAATATAGGTCTTTTATGCGGTTAACTTCTATAGAAAAATTTGTGGTAGAGAGTATTCATACAATATTTCCGAAATATAAACGTCGCAAAATATTTTCGGAAAAGGGATGGCATAAAGCCATCTCTTCTTCCATCGCTTATTCCGTTTCCTTTCCGCTCCAAAATTTTGTCTTTCGTTTGGTCGATGCTCAAATATTGTTTAATACTATTTCTTTTGTTAATTTACTCAATAATTTGTATATTGCTATATGGCAAAACAAATAGACATAGTTATTCATGAAAGTGAGTCAGAGTTAAAGGCTTTACTTAATCAACAGACCAAGCTGTTGGAATATCAGAGGGCAAAAGCATTATTATTAATAAAACAAGGTAAAGTTAGCTACACTTACCAATTGGCAAAAAAGCTTAAGCGTGAACGTAAGACTATATATAATTGGCTAAAGCTATATGCCCAAGAAGGGATAGCCTCTTATTTAAAGATAAAAAGTCGCGGTTCTCGCAAAGAGCAAATTCCTAAAGAAGTTAAAGAAGCACTATCAGTAAAGTTATCGGATTCATCCACGAGCATAACAAGTTATGTAGAGCTTTTGGAATGGATTGAAAACCATTTTGGTTTGGTTTTAAATTACAAGACACTTTACAGTCATTGTCGAGCCCATTATAATAGTGTTCTAAAAGTAGCACGAAAATCCCATCATAAAAAAGATGACAAGGCTGTAGAGGCCTTTAAAAAACTACCGGATAGGCTACTTGAGGTTAGAACTATTCTAAATAAAGATAAGTATGATAGTATGAACCTTTACTTTCAAGATGAAAGCAGGTTTAGGTTGATGACCAAACAAAACTAGTAGGAAGATACCAGCATAGTTATAAATGGTTATGGCTTTAGGGCTGTTTCTCACCTATTACAGAAGATAGTTTCTATTGGAGACACCATGGTTCTCCAATACTATCTTTAAAGGGTTCCTTAACGATTTTAGTAAACAAAACCCTAGAGAACTTAAAATCATCATCATCGATAACGCAGGATTCCGTGCTTGTCAAAGCATTAGTGTCCTTGATAATATCAAACTTATATGAATTCCGCCTTACAGTCCTGAACTAAACCCTGCCGAGAAAGTTTGGCAATGGATGAAAGCTAAAGTGACAATGAAACTCTTTAAAGATATTACAATATTGCAAGATAAAATTACAGAGATGGTTAATCAGCTCAATCCTCGGTTAGTTAAATCTATTACTGGCTATGAATTATACTCTAAAACATTTTTTGAGTATTTTTAAATCAGAAATGGTATAACATAGGTTTAGATAATACAAAAGCAAAAGAGTTAGCAGATTCGTTAAATGATTTGTTGGCTAATTATTCAATTTTTTATCAAAACACAAGAGGCTTTCACTGGAATATTAAAGGCGATAAATTTTTTGAATTACACGTTAAATTTGAAGAGTTATATAATGATCTTTTTGTAAAGATAGATGATATTGCCGAAAGAATACTTACGTTAGGTTACCATCCAAATCATCAATACACTAGCTATTTAAAAAGTTCCGAAATTAAAGAAGCGACTAAGGTAAGCAATGGCAATGAGTGTGTAGCACAAATTTTAAATGCTTTTAAAACATTATTGATAAAACAGCGACATATTTTAGACTTATCTTCAGAAATTGATGATGAAGGCACTAATGCTCTAATGAGCGATTATATTAGAGAGCAAGAAAAATTGGTTTGGATGTATAGCTCTTTTTTACAGGAATAATTTTTTTAGGACACAAGAAATTGTACGTGTAAAATTTTTATCATTAGCCTATTAAACTGTTAATAAAACGCTACATCATTAATCTAAATTGTAGCTTTTAAAAGTATTTCTAAAATCAAATAGCAAAAACAATATAGGCTTAATTTTATCGCCAAGCTTGTCATTAAGTATTTTAAAAGCTCTTGTTATGTGCCCTTCGACAGTTTTAATAGAAATGTTTAAATATTCTGAAATTTCAATATGCGTAAGACCTTCTTTTTTACTTAAAATAAATATTTTTTTGCACTTATAAGGCAGTTGTTCAATTTCTTTATTGACGAGATTCATTAAAAAGTCAATATCAAGCTGTTTATCGTCTATAACCAGATCTAGTGCTTCTAAGTACTTCTTTTCTAAATAAAGCAGCTTCTTGTCTTTTCTAAATTCGTCAATAAATTCATTATACACAGAGCGGTAAAGATAATTTTTTAATGACGAAGAAAATTCAATCTTTTTTCTTTTTGTCCAAATCTTTACAATAACATTTTGGACGATATCTTCGGCTTGAACATTATCTTTTGTTAAAGAAAGTGCATAAGCACATAATTTATGATAATAAAGATCCATAAGCATGTCATATGCCTTGCCGTCTCCAGTTTTTAGACGTGCAATTAAAAAATGATCTTTATTTATATTCAATTTTTAAAAAGTTCTAATGGTTTTTAGTTTGCCAAATGTAAAAAAAATGAAAAGAAAATAAAAGAAAATAGAGGGGGTAATAAAATTTACACGTCTATATTGTAAACTAAGCATAAATGGGTAAGTCAAAAATAGAATTAATTATTATTAAATTTCTAAATAATGAAGCAGGATATGATGACCTTAAAATTTTAGATTTTTGGCTAGGGAATACTGAAAATTTACCTTTTTTTAATCGATTTGTAAAAACAAATCATATAACAAATTTATGTATGAGCGAATTTAATGTAGAAGAAGCAAGATTAAATATTAAAAGAAAGTTAAAAGAAAGAAAAAGAAAAACTTTCAAGAAAAACTTTTATAAAACAACAGCAGTAGCTGTACTTGCGTTCTTACTAAGTGTGCCATTTTGGTATAATACAACTACTAAAAATTTAGAATATAAAACTGTAGAAGAAAAGGCTATCGTTCCAGGTACTAACAAAGCTATTTTAACTTTAGAAGATGGCAAACAAATTACTATCGAAGAAGATAAAAACTTCGCCACTAATAAAGTTTATAGTGACGGTAAGGGGTTAGTGTATACGAAGAAACAAAATGATAAAATAACTGCTACAGTTGAATATAATTACATTACTGTGCCTAGAGGAGGCGAATTCTACGTTGAACTTTCAGATGGCACCCAAGTTTGGTTAAATTCAGCATCAAAATTAAAATATCCTGTTTCATTTGTTAAAGGGAAGACCAGAGTTGTCGAATTACTATATGGTGAGGCTTATTTTGATGTTTCTCCCAGCTCAAAAAACAATAATTCAAAGTTTAAAGTAACTTCTAATTTACAAGACATTGAAGTTTTAGGTACCAAATTCAATATTAATGCGTATCAAGATGAAGAATATATAATTACCACCTTGGTTGAAGGGAAAGTGTTAGTAAAGAATCTGGTAAACAATAATTTTTTAACTCCAAGGCAACAGGCTATAATGAATATTGATACAGGAACTATTGAAGTGCTTAATGATGTAAATATTTCAGAGGTAATAGCCTGGAAAAATGGCATATTTAGTTTTAAGAATATGGCATTAAAAGATATAATGAAAACCCTTTCAAGATGGTATGATGTGCATGTTATTTTTACTAATCCTGAAATTGAATCAGTTGAATTTACAGGAGTATTAGGTAAAGAACAATCTATTGAAGAAATTCTTTTAACTATTGCTAATCCTAATGATTTAATATATGAAATTAAAGATAAAACTATAATTTTTAAATAAAAAATAAGGAAACATGGTTCGAATTTTCAGACACAAACCATTGTTTCCCTTTCTAGGTATTAATTAAAATAAATATTAACTAACACTTTACAAATTTATGGAATTAAAATTTACTACGGTGCTTTTCTTGGCTAAGAGAAGAACGCTTATACTATTTATGAAAATATTTATATTCTTATTTTGCACAGCAGTCTTTAGTTTATCCTCTGGTAATGTTTTTTCGCAAAATGTTAAAATTAATATAGACTCAGATAAATTAGTGACAGCAGATGAAGTTTTTGAAATGATAAAAAAACAAACTGATTATCGTTTTGTGTACAAGTCAGATGCATTTAAGGCAAGCCCAAAGATTCAATTAAAAAAAGGCTTAATCAAAGCACACGACTTAATTATAAAGGTATTATCTCATGGTGATTATGCATATCAATTAACAAAAAACAGAACTATTCTTTTAACAAAGAAACCTGAAGTTGCTAATTCTTTACAAGATGAGGTTAAAGGTGTTGTAACAGATAATGAAGGGCTACCATTGCCTGGAGTAACTGTTATTGAAAAGGGTACAACAAATGGTGTTGCTTCAGACTTTAATGGTAATTATACTATTAAAGTTAGCAGTGCTGATGCAATTTTGGTTTTTTCTTATATTGGGTATACCACTCAAGAAGTTAAAGTAGAAAATCGTTCTGAAATAAACATTCAGCTTATTCAAAGTGCTAATCAACTTGATGAGGTAATAATAACAGGGTATCAAGAAATTAAAGCAAACGAAACTACTGCTGCGTATAAAAATGTCACTAACGAACAATTGGACCGAAAAACCAGAACTAATATTACAAATAAGTTAGAAGGTTTGGTTCCTGGGCTTGTTCTTACTCCAGATCCTACGGAAGAAGGTGCAAGAAAATTAAATATTAGAGGTTTGGCAACTGTAACAGGTAATGCTAATCCTCTTATAGTAGTAGATGGTTTTCCGTTGGTAGGTGATCTTTCTACCATTAACCCAAATGATGTAGAAACCATAACCGTATTAAAAGATGCCTCAGCAGCTTCTATATATGGATCTCAATCTGCAAATGGTGTTATTGTAATTACTACAAAAAAAGGAGCTTTAGGAGAGAAATTTAGAGTAGATTACACCAGCAGTTACGCTATAACACAAGCTCCAGATCTTTCATATAGCTTACAAAGAGCTACTACTGATGATATAATTGATCTGCATCAAGGCACATTTGTAGATGGTTCACCTTCTTTTCTAGATGCTACTTTTAATATTGATCGCGTTTATAACGCATTGAATAGGGCACAATTTGGCGTAATTACACAAGATGAAGCCAATAACATCATCAACGGATTACGTGGAACAGATAACTTATCACAACTACAGGACGAACTAGTTAAAGATGTCACAGAATTGCAGCAAAATATTTCCATAAGTGGTGGGTCTGCTAAAAACACCTATAGAGCCTCTTTAAATTATGTAAATAATAAACCAAATACGCCAACTCAAAATGCAGATAGAGTTATTTTTGATTTAAGAAATAGTTCGCAACTATCAGATAAAATAAAATTGGATGTTTCTGGAAATTTTTCGCTTTTCAATTCTAAAGAAAATATTTTAGATAGAAATGTATTGTTGGGTTTACCAGCGTATAATCTTTTAAGAGATAGTAATGGCAACCCATTACCCGTAGAATTAGGCTCTCTTGGCGTATCTACTGGTGATATTCGAACAGGTGGTAAAAGCCCATCAGAAATACAGCGATTAATAGATTTAGGTTTATTAGACGAAACCTTTATACCACTATCAGATTTTAACGATCGATCGATTAGTAGTAAAAGTTTTAATATGAGACTTCAGGCTTTATTAAATATAGACATCTTAAAAAATTTAAAGGGTACTATTGGATTTCAATATGAAAATGGTAATTCAAAAAGTGATCGTTTTGCATCAGGTGATTCCCGAGAAATGAGAAATATAATCAACAATGCCGCAAGCAACTCATTTACTGGGAGTCCAGAAGATTATAACATCCCCTTAGGAGGAAGTTTAAGAGCTACCAGAGGCGATAGAGAATCATATACACTCAGAGGTCTATTAAATTTTAATAAGAATTTCTCTAATTCTGATCATATAATTAATAGCATCGCAGGTTTTGAATTAAGAAGCATTTCCTCTACAGGTAGCATTGTGACTCGATTTGGATACAACCCTGTTAGCTTACAATTCCAGTCTATTAACGAATTGGGATTGAGAGAGGGTATACCCACACAAGATTCTAATAGTAGTATCCTATTTTTTGATGTTAATGACCCAAATTTAGGTTTCAACAATTTTACTGAGCAAGTAAATCGCTTTGTTTCTGCTTATGGAAACGCTTCCTATACTTACAAGCGTAGATATACCGCTTCTGGAAGCATACGTGTCGACCAATCTAATCTATTCGGCACAAATCCTAAGTTTAGATATAAGCCTCTGTGGTCTGCTGGCTTAGCATGGAACGTATCAAACGAGCCTTTCTTTAATGTCGGTTTTATAGATAACCTAAACCTGCGTTATACCTATGGTGTAAATGGTAATATAGATAATTTGCAAGGTCCCTTTACAATTGCCCAAACTCAATTTGCATTTAGAACACAATCACAATCTAATCGCATCTTAAGTCCTGCTAATAATCAGCTTAGACGTGAAAGTACATATACATCAAATATTGGTTTAGACCTATCTGTTTTTAAAAACCGTTTAAACCTTACCTTAGATTATTACAACAGAAATAGTGAGGATTTACTTGCACCTGTACAGACAGATCCAACTAGTGGATTTCCAACTTTAGTTTTAAACCAATCTTCCATTGAAAATAAAGGTTTTGAAATAGGGTTAAATGCTAATATAATACAATCAGAAAATTTTCAATGGTCTTCAAATATCAACCTTAGAACAAATAAAAATTTGGTGAAGAGAGTCTTTATCGAAAATGATCTTCCTGCCTTTAGAGTTGCCGTACCTGCCATAGTTGAAGGGTTTCCTGCCAATAGCTTGTTTAGCTATCGATTTGGAGGGTTAGATGAAGAAGGTCGTGCTACCGCAATTAAGGAAGATGGTACGGTAATTACAGATTCTAGAGCAGCAGAAATTACTGATCTTGTGCATACAGGTACCGTAGACCCAACAGTTAGTGGTGGTATTACGAATAATATAAGATATAAAGGCTTCGAACTGTCATTTTTATTTGTCTATAATGGAGGGCATGTAATGATTAATGATACGTATGGCGGCATATATTCGGCAGTTCCTATTTCATACCATAGTGATGTAAATCGTAGATGGAGACAGCCTGGAGATGAAGCTACTACAAATATTCCTGCTGCAGCGTCAGCACCTCAGAATATTGAGAGATTGTTTACCCGTGCCGACATTAATGTATTAGAGGCAGACTATCTAAAATTAAGGGAGCTTATCTTTTCGTATAATTTTAATGAAAATGTATTGTCTAAAACGCCGTTTAAAGATTTAGGCATAAGATTTCAGGTAGATAATCTTTTTTATTGGGCTAAGAATGATGAAGGCATTGACCCAGAAGCACATGGTTTAGGAAGACGTTTTTTCTCTATTGAGCCAACATTTACATTTGGTATTAGAGCATCGTTTTAAATTAATATAATAACAGACGAAATAATGAAAAATATAACAAAATTTTTAGCATATACCTGTATCACAATTTTATTTTTTAGCTGTGATGATTATTTAGATGTGGAACCTACAGGCTTATTAATTCCTACTACAATAGAAGATTATGAGTTATTATTAAATAGCAATGAAATTGTCAGTTCAAATGATGAGAGGGTCATCTTTTATGCTGCAGACGATTTTTATGATATACAAAGCCCATTTTATCTTCTTTTACCAGAAGGTAGCAAACAACGTGCTTCTTATATTTGGGATGATGTTATTTACAGTGAAGATCAAAACCCTACATTATGGGCTGTACCTTATAGAAATATATTCACATATAATTTGATAATTGATGAAATTGATGCTGCTGAGGGTAATAATGAAGATTTAAAAGCATCTATTAAAGCAGAAGCACTAACAGGTAGAGCATTAGAATATTTATTATTGGTAAATACATTCGCCAAACATTACGACAGTAATACGGCAACATCAGACTTGGGTGTTCCTATTGTTACGATGCCTGATGTTAACTTACCTACGCCACGCAGATCTTCTGTCGAAGACGTTTATAATTTTATCATTGAGGACCTTACCCAAGCTATAGGTAACTTGCCTTCAGATAATACGAGTCGTTTTAGGGCAACCAAAGCAGCAGCTTATGGCTTACTTGCTCGTGCTTACCTTTTTCAAGGCAAATATACTGAGGCATTACAAAACGTAGAAAGTGCTTTGGATGAAAACAGCTTTTTGGGCAATTATACAAGTATTGTCACAGAAGACCCAAACTTCGATAATGCAGCTCAATTCCAGGCAAGAATAGCTCTAGAAGACGTATTTAATCAAGAACAGGTATACCACCGTAACTTTCAAGCATCAGGAGGTTTTAGCGGTTTAGGATACATAACTCCTGAAGTTGAGGCCTTATTTGAAGATGGTGATTTGAGAAGATTAGTAAGCCTAAACGATTTTGGAGGATTCTTCTCGGCACGACTTTGGCAGGCATTTCCTATGCTCTCTAATCATGCCATTTCGGTACCAGAAATGTATGTAATTAGAGCTGAATGTAATGCCAGGCTTGGCAATCTTCAAAGTGCGTTAGATGATATCAATTTGATTAGAAAAAATAGAATTTTGCCAGATTTTTATCAAGATATTATGTCATCTGATGCCGATGAAGTATTGCAAAAGGTATTAAATGAAAGAAGGATAGAATTATTGGCAACAGGTTTGAGATGGTTTGATCTAAAACGCCTTAATAAAGAGCCGCAGTTTGCAAAAACAATAACGCATACCTTAGATGGTGTAGATTACACATTAGAACCCAATTCTAATAATTATGTATTCCCTATTCCGTTACAGGTTATTGGGTTTAATCCAGATATGGAGCAAAATCCTAGAGATTAAAATAGTACTAACAGATAACACCTAAAATTTGGAAACTCTTCAGGTTTTAGGTGTTTTTAACAAAGCTTCAAATGAAAAGAATATATGTTTTAACATTCGTGATATTACTGTTTAATAGTGTTGCTTATGCTCAATCAGAGTGTGAAGTTAAGCTTCAATCAATCAACACCACATATAAAGGGGCATGTAAAAAGAAACTTGCTCATGGTAAAGGAGAAGCTAAAGGCGAAAAAGACACTTATATAGGCGACTTTAAAAAAGGATATCCGCACGGCGAAGGCACCTATACATGGGGAAATGGTAACATATATAAAGGAAGTTTTGCAAAAGGTAAAATGGATGGAAAAGGCGTGCTAACACTTGTTAAAGCCAACGGAGAAACAGAAATACAAGAAGGCTATTTTAAAAAAGGGAAATACCTAGGTAAATATAAAACACCCTATGTAGTAACAAATAATCAAGGAGTTAGAAAAGTTGATTTTCAAGAAGTTTTAAAGAAAACTACTAACGAAATAAAAATAACCATCTATGCGAATGGTAGAATTATTAATCCGCCATTAACAATTACCGATGCTAACAATTCGTTTATTGAAAATAGAAACGATGCTGTTGTACTTAAAAATGTAAATTTTCCAATAAAAAATATTGATGTCTCATTTACTTTTGAGTCTTTTTCTTATAGAGCCATTTTTGATATATACAAAGAAGGCTCTTGGCAGATAGCCATCTCATTATAAAATTTAAAGCTTATATGTCTTACAGATACTTCTATTTAGCTTTTACGCTAATATTCCTGTTTTTTTCTTGTCAACAATCTAAAAAGCAACAAGACACATTACCTCCAAACACTTTTAAAGTTTCTGGTAAAATAGAAAATTTAGATACAAAGGTGATGTTTTTTGACGGTAGAGATGCATCGGGTAACCGTGTTTGGGATACCATAAAGGTTGACCATGGTTTTTTTGAATATACAGGAAAAACCTTTGCACCAAGCCAGGTTAAAATCTGGCCAAGAATAGAACGTATTGAAAAAAGACCCAATAAAAGAAGTTCTATAGCCACACCTTCCAATAAATTTGAGTTTTTTGTATCTGATGGTGCTATTGTAAAATTTGATGGAAAAATTACCGATTTTGTTGAGGCGTATCCATCTGGTACAACAATTAATGAGGAGCTGGCTTCTTTAAATAAAGTGTTATATCCACTTCAAAATAAGCTTGCTAATTTCAAGGTTTTACGAGCAAAGTCTAATGAAGCAGAACAGAAACAACAACTTACAGATTCTATAGCTAATGTAGAAGCGATAATTTTAAATAACACTATTGATTTTATAAAACAAAATCCTACTTCTGAATTATCAGCCTTTTTAGTAAACGATTTAAATGCCAAATCCTTAATTTCTAAGGAAGAAATAGCAACCCTTTTTAAGGAACTCGATGGCGAAGCGTTAAAAACAAGTACTTTTTACCAATCGCTTAATACAAGAGTTATTGCCCTCAAATCTGTGGTTGTTGGTAATATGGCTCCTGCAGTAATCAGCACCGATTTAATAACAGGTAGTAAATTTAATTTAAACGACTTACGTGGTAAGATGGTGTTGCTAGATTTTTGGGGCACCTGGTGTGGACCTTGTGTTTCTGAAATGCCTAGACTAAAAAAATACCATGAGCAGTATAAAAATCAATTGGCCATTGTAGGCGTAAACCAAGGCGATCGATTAAAAAAAGTGCGAAAATTTGTTAACGATCATAATTATAACTGGCATCATATACCAGCGAAAGATTCACTAAAAAATTTAGTCGATGTTTTTAACGTTACCATATTTCCAACCAAAGTATTACTTGACGAAAAAGGAAAGATAATATACCATAAATCGGGTGTTGGAGATGATGCTTTTAAATTAATTGAACGTACTCTCAGCAATAAGTCAAATACGCATTAATACTTACGTAAAATGAAACCATTAAAAAATAAGACACTACACAAACTACCTATAATTGTACTGCTTACAATACTTACTGCATGTACAAAAGAAAGTAAAACCATAGCGATAGATGTCAAATTACCAAATTACAGTATTAAAGATTCTACAAATTTACTGTACTTAGTCAATAAGATTAGTTTAGACATTGTAGACTCTTTGAAGTTAGGCAGGGAAAATTACATTTTTCATATAGATAAAAAGCCTTATGAGGAAATATATTATGTGGGTGTGGGAAAAAACAAAACTCCCAGATCTTCTCTCGTAAGTTTTTTTGCTGGAGATAAGGATATGCAGATTGAGGTTGAAACAGAAAATAATGAAACTATAGCATCAACCATAAATGGGAAGGAGAAAGAACAAGTAACATACGAAGAATACTTAAAACGTATAAAAGTTATAGAAGATAAGGAAAAGGATTTGAATGTAAAGTGGGATCAGTTGGTTAAGGAAAATAAACAAAGAGATTCAATCTTAAGAGCACCTTTAGATTCAATTTATACAGAAATAACAAAAGAATATAAAGCGTTTTATGATGACTATATTGCCAATAATACAAATGCGACATCATTATACCTTTTAAATACTAAGCTTAGGTTTAAATATAATGCTGAAGAACTTACAAGTATGTTAACAAAATACCCAAGCGAGTACAGCTCAACTTTGGGATTTTTAAAATTAGAAGAGAAAATAGAGATACTTAACAATTTAAAAATTGGAGCCATTGCACCAGATTTTACAATACCTGACGTTAACGGCAACCCAGTCTCTCTTAGTTCTTTTAGAGGAAAATATACGCTTATAGACTTTTGGGCATCTTGGTGTGTACCTTGTAGAAAAGAGAATCCGCATGTGGTAGAAGCCTATAATTTATATAAAGATAAAGGCTTCGAAGTGTTAGGTGTATCGTATGATTTCCCTGGAAAAAGAAAAGCATGGCTAGAAGCCATTGAGCATGATAAATTACCATGGACACAAGTTTCAAATTTAATGGGTTGGAAAGATCCTACGGCAAAGTTATACAACATCAGAGGTATTCCAGCACCATTTTTGATAGATCCTGAAGGGAAAATCATTGCAAAATATGATGAGCTTAGAGGAGGCAATAACCTAATCAAAAAACTTTCAGAAATATTTGATACTAAAGTGATTAAATAAAAAGGTATAAGTAAGTCTTACTTAATATTTTTGACTATTGTTATTACTTTGCACTGGTGTACTATGCTTTATAGTCATGTACTAATTTTTTCAAATTGAAGCTATCTCTAGGAAAATATTCACCATTATTCACTTTTCCTAGAATTTGTGGACACCTTTTAAATAGTCGTTTCGCTGAACGTTTAAAAGCCTTAGGATTATTATAATTCAAAAAATAGATATCACTTTGATAAATAGGTAACAAGGTTGTTTGAAAAAACACTAATTTATGTGGAGCATATTAATTTTCCCAAACAATTGAACCAAACAATCTACTTGATTGTTTTTATAAATTAATGAATTTAACCCATTAGCAGCAGCACCTTATATTCCTTAAATTATAGATTTTTATGGTATCAATTGCAATGGGTTCATTTTTAACGTTCTTTTTCAAATCTACCAAATCTAGTTTATGTTGTAACATTAATGATTTCAATAACTTATTTGAAGATTTATCACTATAAAATTAAACATAATTAACTTCTAATTCCACTCAATCTTTAGTTTTTTCTCCTTTAGGTTTGTCTTTGGAAAAAAAGATTGACTTGTTATTAGTGGGATTTTGGAAACCATATCCTGTTTCGATGATGTCATTAAGCGTCAGTTATTTAAGTTTAACAAATGAATTACTAAATTGTTCTTTCTTTAGAACTCTATATCCAAACTGTGCGTTTAAATTCCAAATCCAACATAATGATGTTATTAATACAATTGATTCGTTTTAACTATTGTAATCGGTATCCTTTATCTACACTTTTTTAGGCTTAATTACAATCTCATACGATTTACCTTTTTTAACGATTTTCTTGGCGACTTTCTTAATATCTTTTTTACTAATAGCATTAAGAATAGCTTCAAAATTTTTAGGATCGTCTAAATTATAACCGTCTCTGTAAAATGTCTTTAACAATGACATTTTATAAGCGTTATGTGTTTTGTTTTGTTGCCTGTCTTTTCTATAATTTGTCAATGCTTTGTCGAGATCTTCTTGTTGTATTTTGCCTTTGCAAATTTTAGAAGTTTCTGAATGTACAATAGCAATGAGTTTCTCAGCCAAATCTGGGTTACAATCAAAACTAACACTTAAATAGGCCCTACTTTCTGGCTCTTTAACTAAATACGAATTCACCCTAGGTGAATAGACGCCACCCTCCTGTTCTCTAAGCCTATCTAGCAATCGTAATTCTAAAATATCGCCTAATGCCCTTACCAGATAATTGTTAGTCACATTATACTTCATGTCTAATTTGTAAGTTAAATTGACATTAGTCTTGGGGTCTTCCATAGCGATAAATATATCCTTGTCTATCTTATCGGCATTCCATTGTATATGGTGGTCGGTAAACCTTTCAAAGTCGTTATTAGTGGGAATGCTCGCAATGTATTTTTTTAATAACGGTTCAATTGTTTCAGGTTTCACGTCCCCAACTATAAAGAATTCAAAATCTGCAGCGTTTTTAAACCTGTCTAGATAAACGGCTTTTGTTCTTTCGAAAGAAACCTTATCTAAATAAGATTTGTCATAAATTAGTTTTCTAGGATTGTTTTTTCCATAGAGCGTAGTTATGATACTGTCTCTTATTTTTGAATTTAAGTTTTTGCTATTGGCAGTAATAGAATTTTTAATATTCTTTTTTAGAACAGTAAATGCTTCTTTATCAAATCTTGGTTTTACAAAATCTAAATGTACTAATTGTAACAACGTTTCAACATCTTTTGCTGTAGAAGCACCTATAAGCTCTTCCCTTGTTTCTCTAATATTAAGTCTTGTAAAGGCTGTTTTACCTGTTAAAAGCTTCTTTAAATCGGACGCTTTATAGTTTCCAACTCCTGAATTTGATTTAAGACTATTTACCAATGTTGCTTGTGCAAAATCTTGATTATTTAGTAAAGACGTTCCTCCAGGGCTTATTGCTTCAAGAGAAACAGCGTTTTTCTGCTTATCGGCAAATTTATAATGCACTTTTATACCATTACTTAAATTATAAGTTGTAGCATTTAATGCTTTATTGTTTATGGTACTTGTTATGGTGCCCTCTTTTATGTCAACCCCTTCCAATAAAGTTTTTCCCTCAAATGAATCTTTATAAGGTTTTAGTGTATAGTCATTTTCAACGTTATTTAGTATTTCATTTACTTCGGCTTTAGTTAAATTATGATGTCCTTCTACGCCAGTAACATTAATAAATCTATTCTTTTTTGTATATAATTTTTTAATAGTCTTATGAACATCTTCTGGTGTAATATTAGATAGCAGTTGTTTTACGAGATCATATTGCTTAACGATGTCTATTATAGTAATATTATTTAAATAGTCATCTTTAATTTTATTAATAATAGTACCATGGGCGATTTCATCTTTTTTACTAACCAGTGTTTCATAGTAATTTAAAAGTAATTTAACAGATCGATCTATTTCTGCAGCGGTATATCCAAATTTTACAGCTCTATTCAACTCAGTAACTACAGCCTTAAAAGCATCTTGTTGCTGGTTGGGTTTGGGTGAAATAGTTATACTCAACAGATTATTTACCCTTGAAAGTTGTGTATAATTAATACTGGCCGACAAAAAGGGCGCATCTGGCTTTTCTGCTTCATCGGCAATTCTTGTAGTAACTAAAGAGGTGGCCATATACTCAAGAAGCTCATCGCGTAAACTATTTACTGTTTGCGTCTCTAACGATTTTTTATGTCGAATACCTAGCTCTATACGTGAGGTTGAAATTTCAGTATCCATACCTAAGCTGTACAAAAGTTCGTCATTTTCGGGTATTTCTACTACAAATCGTTCTCTGGGATTTTTAACAGCGGGTATTTTAGAAAATAGGCTCTTTATTTTAGCTTCAATAGCATCTACATTAATATCTCCTATTATAGCTATTGCCTGTAAATCAGTGCGATACCAATCGTGATAAAAATCACGCAATGCCTGATATTTAAAATTTTCCACGATACGCATTAAGCCTATAGGTAATCTATCGGCATATTTTGAATGATTGAAGGTTACAGGTAGTGAGGTTTTAAATAAACGCATATTACCACTTTGCCTAGAGCGCCATTCTTCTTTAATAACGCCACGTTCTGCATCAATTTCTTCATCTGTAAGCAATAAATAGTTACACCAATCGTGCAGTACCAAAAGTCCTTTATCTATTAAAATTGGTGTTGTTGGCACATTATTTATGTTATAAACAGTCTCATCAAATGAGGTATAGGCATTGATATCCCTTCCAAAAATCAGCCCTTGTTTTTGAAACGTGTTAAGTATACCCTTGCCTTTAAAGTTTTGTGTACCATTAAATGCCATGTGCTCTAAAAAATGGGCCAGGCCTTGTTGGTTATCATTTTCTAATATAGAACCCACGTTTTGAATAATATAGAAACTGGCAGCTTTTTCTACAATATCTGTGCTTTTTATATAATAGGTAAGTCCGTTAGGTAAGACTCCTTTTTTAATACTCTTGTCTATTGGAAGTGCTGCTTCCAAGTTTATTTTTTGTGCATTTAATTGTAGAAACGATAAGGTTATAAAAACCAGTGTAATACTATTTTTCATTTTTTATAATACGTTTAAAATTAAAAAAACAGCACCAATAATGTGCAGGTGCTGTTTTTACCAAACTAATTCAAATAATTTAACTAAAAAACCAATTTATGAAATTGTAATTTTATGTTAGGACGGTTTAACATTGCGACACCCTATGTAATAAATGTTAAAATTTTGACAACATATTTTTAAGAGAGAATGTTATATATCTTGTTATACTTATTGAAGATTAAATCTTTCTTTTTAACTGTTGTAATTCGGTTCTGGCTACAGAACGAATATCATATTAATCTACTTTTGTAGCTTTAAGATATATGCCATTAGATATTAAAATTCAACAGATGAAATTCTTAATCTTACCATAAGATTTTACTTAGTTTCTCAATAAACATCCAGCATATTTTTTACATGTTGTAAGACACTAATTTCTTCATTAAACTCATATTGACTTTTAGTGTTTAACCGAAAATGAAAGGCACTTTTTGGAGTTCATAGCAGCGATATGAACAATAAAAGCAACAAAGTATGAATAGATTTCGGCCATTTTTAGGATATAAATTTAACATACAGTCTAAAATAAAAATCATGATTTTTATTTTTTTAACAGATTAAGTTAAGGGTAATCAAAAAATTCTTCGTCATAGATATTAGAATAAGTTAAATACAATACGTTCCATCTTTCATCCGCTAAACATGTTTTTATATTTTGAATTAATATACGTTAACAGAAAGATGTAAGGGCTATTGCTCATTATTTTAAGTAATAGCCCTTTTAATAAAAATAAAAATTTAACAATGAAAAAAATATCGATTTTACTTTTTCTTTTGCTTATAGGGTTCACTTCTAATGCACAAATACATGAACCTGTATCATGGGAAACCTCCGTCGAAAAGGTATCAGATAATCAATTTGAATTAATAAGTCGGGCTATTATAGATAGAGGATGGCATTTATATTCTCAAAATGTTCCAGAAAATGGGCCAATACCAACAACATTTACATATGATAGTGAAGATGGAAAAATAGAACTTATTGACGGTACTCTTGAAGAAGATGGACATACAATTAATGATCCTGTTTTCAATATGAAAATCAAATTTTTTGAAAACAATGCTATTTTTAAACAGAAGATAAAAGTACCTAAGGGCATTACAAGTGTTACTGGTATTGTTGAGTTTATGGTATGTGATGATGCTAGATGCTTGCCACCTACAGAAGTGGACTTAATATTTCATATTCCTGATAACGCTTCGATCTCTATAGCAAGATCAAACTCAATAATAACCAAAGAAAAAACAAGTGCCTCACAATTAAAACCAGAAGCATCCAAGACTAATTCTATAACTATATCTGATGCACAAAAAACAAAAAGAAAAAAAAGTTTATTAGGTACTTTTCTTATAGCTTTTTTGTTTGGTTTTACAGCGTTATTAACCCCTTGTGTGTTCCCGATGATACCTATGACAGTGAGTTTTTTTACAAAGCAAAGTAAAAACAAAGCACAAGGCATACGAAATGCTATAATTTATGGTATATCTATAGTTGTAATTTATGTGCTTCTTGGAACCATAGTTACTGCTATTTTCGGTGCAAGTGCTCTTAATGCCTTATCTACCAATGTTTGGTTTAATATTATCTTCTTTTTGCTATTAGTAATCTTTGCAGCATCTTTTTTAGGTGCTTTTGAGTTAACCTTACCGAGTTCATGGGGTACAAAAGTGGATGCTCAAGCAGACAGAGGAGGCCTTATAGGTATCTTCTTTATGGCATTGGCATTAGCCATAGTATCTTTTTCATGTACTGGCCCTATTGTTGGAACCATTTTGGTTGAATCTGCAACTGGTGGTAGTATGATTGGGCCAATTATTGGTATGTTAGGTTTTTCTTTAGCTATAGCTCTGCCTTTTGCACTATTTGCAGCGTTCCCTGGGTGGATGAATTCATTGCCAAAATCTGGAGGTTGGTTAAATACAGTTAAGGTAGTTCTAGGTTTTTTAGAATTGGCGTTTGCTTTTAAGTTTTTATCAAATGCTGATTTAGTATTACAACTACATTGGCTAGAACGTGAGGTATTTTTAGCTATCTGGATCGCTATTTTTGGAACATTAGCATTATATCTTTTTGGGAAGATTCAATTACCACATGATTCTCCCTTAACACACATATCTGTAGGTAGATTAAGTTTAGCATTAGTATCGTTAACATTCACACTTTACATGCTACCTGGATTATGGGGTGCTCCCTTAAATTTAATAAGTGCTTTCCCGCCCCCTCAACATTATAGTGAGTCTCCATATGGTGTTGGTTTTGCAAAAAGCGGTGGTGCTATTGCAACTAATCACGATCAACTGCCTGAAGGAGCTCATTTAATGGCTCCACATAATATTTTGGCTTTTAATGATTATGATAAAGGTTTAGCTTATGCAAAGAAAGTTGGAAAGCCGGTAATGATAGATTTTACTGGGCATGCGTGCGTGAATTGTAGAAAAATGGAACAAAATGTTTGGGTAAAACCCAAGGTACTAGACATTTTGAAAAATAAGGTTGTGTTGATTTCACTTTATGTGGACGATAAGCGAAAACTAAATGAAAATGAAATTGTTGATTCAAAACTAAAGCCAGGAAAAAAATTAAAGTATATCGGGCAAAAATGGAGTGAATTGCAAACTATTAAATACAAAGCAAATTCACAACCCTTTTATGTATTAATGGATCATGATGAAAAAAACTTAAACGATCCTGTAGCATATACGCCCGATGTAGATGAATATTTAGCATGGTTAAATAATGGATTATCAAATTTTAAATAATAATTATAAATATAAAATAATGAAAAAAATAGTATTTATTATAATTGCTATACTGGCGATACAATCCTGCAAAAAAAATGAAATAAAAGATTATGTAACAATATCTGGAAAAATTACTGATAAAAACTCAGACTCACTAGTTGTTTTAGCAAGAAACTATTCTAAAAAAATTAAAGTAAATACAGATGGAACTTTTCATGATACCCTAAAAGTAAAAGATGATAATAACTTTGTTATATATGATGGTAAGGAACAAAGTTCTATTTTTTTAAAAAATGGCTATGATTTAAACATAACCCTTGACACCAAACAATTTGATGAAACTATTAAATACAATGGTGTAGGTTCTCAGCCAAACAACTATTTGGCAGAAAAAACAATACAACAAGAGCAGTTTTTAGCTAAAAATAATGATATCTATTCGCTTGACAAAAATACGTTTGATACTAAAATAAATACATTCTTAAGCGATTTAGAAACAAAGCTTAAATCGGCTAAAAATTTAGACTCCTTATTTATTGCACAACAAACCAATGTTTTAAATTCTACTAAAAAACGATTTTATAATACTTATAACGAGAAGCAATACCTGTTAAACGAACTAGGCAATGGTAAAACTTCGCCCGAGTTCGTAAACTTTGAAAATAATGCAGGAGGCTTCACCTCATTAAGTGATTTAAAGGGAAAATATGTTTACATAGACGTATGGGCTACTTGGTGTGCACCTTGTAAAAAAGAAATCCCATTTTTGAAAGAATTAGAAAAATCCTATCACGATAAAAATATCGAATTTGTTAGTATATCTGTAGATCAAGAAAAAGATCATGATAAATGGAAACAAATGATTGTTGATCAAGAATTGGGAGGAATTCAATTATTTGCTAACAAAAGCTGGAATTCCAGTTTTATAAAAGACTATAGAATTAATGGCATTCCGAGGTTTATTTTAATTGACTCTGAAGGAAATATCGTGTCTTCAGAAGCTCCAAGACCATCTTTAAAAAAAGACATACAAGAATTATTTAGGGGGTTAAATATATAGTTCATGTTATGTCATGTTATGCTTCTTAAAAAATAAGATTCCATCTTAAAGCAGTTAATAAACTAAGATTTTAGATAAATAACTGAGTTTTTGAAAGAAAAAAGTCATTTTAAATATTTACAGGATGGCTTCTTTATTCAGAGAATTGTTAAAATTCACAAAACAGAATGTTAAATTTTAAAAGAAAGAATAAGTTCTCGAATTTAGAAGAATACTTTCAAGAGTTTAGAAAATATATCATAGGTAATGATGTCGTTTTTGAATCTAGTTACGGCAATCAAAAATTATTATATGCAGATTGGGTAGCTAGCGGGCGTCTTTACAAGCCTATTGAAGATACCATACAGCATATTATTGGCCCAATGGTAGCCAATACACATTCATTTTCTAGTGAAACAGGTAAAGCATCTACATATGCTTATAAACATGCAAGACAAATCATAAAAAAGCATGTAAATGCTGATGAAAATGACATTTTAGTAACAGCAGGAACAGGTATGACAGGTGTTTTAGCCCGTTTGCAACAAATAATGGGATTACGATGGCCTGACAGTATAAGAAATAATGTGCAACTTGCTGAAAATGAAAAACCTGTAGTCTTTATATCACATATGGAACATCACTCAAACCATGTTCCATGGATGGAAACAATAGCCGATGTTGTTATTTTAGAACCAGATGAGCATAATATGGTTTGTCCACATAAACTAACACAAGCTATCCAAAAGTATAAAGATCGTTCTTTAAAAATAGGCTCATTTACAGCATGTTCGAATGTGACAGGAATTATTACTCCTTATCATAAATTAGCAAAAATTATGCATCAGTACAGAGGGTTTTGTTTTATAGATTTTGCAGCTTCTGCTCCCTATGAAAAAATTGACATGCACCCTACAGATCCTGAAGAACGTTTAGACGCAATATTTTTTTCACCACATAAATTTTTGGGCGGGCCAGGTACTTGTGGTATATTGGTTTTTAATAAAGATTTGTACAATACAAAAAGTCCTATTGTACCTGGCGGAGGAAATGTTAAATGGACAAATCCATGGGGAGAATATCAATACTTTGATGATATTGAGACTAAAGAAGATGGAGGAACACCTGGTTTTTTACAAGTGATGAAAACCGCCATGGTTATTCGCTTAAAAGAAAAAATGGATGAAACGAATATACAAAAACGAGAAGAGCAATTACTTACGATTTTGTTTAAAAAATTAAAGGAGATTGAAGGACTTTATATCTTAGGAGATTTAAAAACAAGAAGAATTGGCTGTGTATCTTTTGGTATTGAAAATATACATTATAACCTTATTGTCAGACTCTTAAATGATAGATTTGGTATACAAGTGCGAGGGGGCTGGTCTTGCGCCAGTACTTATAGTCATCATCTTTTTAAGATAAAGCCGCAATATTCTAAAGAAATCATGACGGGTATTAACAATAAGGATTTATCTCATAAACCTGGTTGGGTACGTTTATCGATACACCCAACTACAACTGAAGCAGAATTAAGTTTTATTTGTTATGCTATAGATAAAATCGTTGAGAATATAAATGAATGGAAAAATGACTATGTATATTGTGCAAGTACAAATGAGTTTGAAAACCTTAAAAAAGACGATTCAGAAATGGTAGAATTAACTAAGAAATGGTTTGAGGTTTAAAATTAGAAATTTCTGTGGTTAAATGGCGAGTTTAAGTTTTCAGAAAACAAATACACAAGAGTTACTAATAAATAACTTGTTTAATTTCTAAAATAGTTTCTGAATTAAAATACGATAAATCAATTTAAAAGATGAACTCATTTAAAGTTTTTTTTTGATAGAATTTTTTAAGTACAATTACCATAAATGCTATATAATTAAATCCTTTCCAACTGATCAGGGTTGTATCGAATCTATTTAAAAGAGATCGAAAACTATCTATCCAAGCATTAGTTCTTTCAATGGCATATCTTTCTTTATATAATTTTTGATCAAAATAAAATTCATTATCACTACCGCCCCTATTACGTTTGTTCTGGGCAAATCGCAATAATCCCTTTAGATTCACAGATATTTCTTAATGCTCTGGTGTCAAACCCCGCATCTGCATATAAAAACAACCCGTCCACGGAGATCTCGGCCTGTTCCAAAGTAGCGGTAACTTCTTCAAAATGGACCTCTATATCGAACACATCGTTGTAGTTGCCGCTAACAGGTTCTGACATCGCTAAGGCAAACCTTGTCGGTCCGTCAAATATTGGGCATTGGTGATTTTACTTTTTTTCCTGCCTTGGTACCCAACCTGTTCGCTACCTTTCAAAGCCGTGGTATGGCTACCGTCCAAATCACCGCTGGACAGAGCAAGCTTTGATCTGTGGTTCGACAACAAGTGGGTTCAGCACGCTTTCCACGAACCCGATTTGCACCACTTTCTATAATTGTGGAATACCGATTGATAACTTATGGAAGTGCCCTCGAACAGGGCACCTACCGGCAAAAACTCCCATTGGATGCCGTTTTTCAGCTTGTAAAGTATGTAATTTACAAGCTCCGCCAAGGAAACTTTTGGTTTTGGACCTCTTTTTCCTTGTGGTAAATATGGGATTATTTCCAATTCTATCATATCTTTGCTCAGTACTATGGTACATAGGGTTGTGTTTTTATGTTTAGCAGCACAAATTTCTACAACCCTTTTGTATTTTCAAAAACTTTAAATGAGTTCAGTACATATCTATAGTTTTAAGTATAATTTTATTTTTCTTTCGATAAGAAGAAGTGGGAAATAAATACATCTGTGGTTATATCTCTTATAAAAAACGGCGATTTTGGTTAACATTCCACTCAGCTCATTCCCCTTCATTCCACGACTTCCTGCAAGAAAAAGCAGGAAACCACTACGCTTCGGGCAAAGAGCTTCTCTGCAGCTGGTCTTGGACCCGATTCCCGTTTTTGGCTTTCCACTTCGCTACCCCTTCCCGCTTTGCTGGGAAGGAACGCTTCATTCCCAAGCCAAAACCGTGAATCAAGTCCGCTTCTCATCGGAAAGTCAAAGCCTCGATTTTCTTAACAGAATTAACGGCAAACCCTTCTTGAGTCTTTGCTCGATAATTCTTAAAAACCGAACCTTTGCCTTACACATTTTAAGGGGTTTATAACGGATGAAGCTTTTATTGTTTTTCGGGACAGCGAAAAACAGGCAGTGCATAACCAATTCTAGATTAAACCCAGCCGCTCATTTCGCTTAACTGTCGGTACGCTCAAATCACGACCAGATTTAAAAGAATTGCTAATGCCCTTATGGAACTTGTCAAGACTATACGAGTTTTAGTGAAAAATAAGGTTTCTACTTCCTTGAAAATCCAAGGATTTTACTACGTCGCAAACACACCTGATTTATTCCCTAAAAGTCTTGACAAAACCCACTTAATCCATTGTGCGGAGAACGAAAGAAATCAAACAAACACCCCATAAAATTTAATTCAGTTTAAACCAAAAAGGGAAATTATTAATCTTTTAAATCTTGTATTATGAGTACTATTAAAAATCACGTACAGTTAATTGGAAATGTTGGACAAGAGCCAACCATTACGAACCTTGAAAGTGGTAAGAAAGTAGCCCGATTGTCATTAGCTACCAATGAAAACTACAAAGACAGTAAAGGCGAAAAGCAAACGGACACCAATTGGCATACCGTTGTCGCTTGGGGCAAGACTGCCGAAATCATCGAAAAGTATGCCGATAAAGGCAAAGAAATCGGTGTGGTCGGAAAACTAAAGACACGCACCTACACTACAAAGGACGGTAATCAACGCTATGTTACCGAGGTGGTAGCAGATGAAATCCTGTTGATGGGTAGTAAGTAAAAAACAAAGAGGGCACTAGTACCAGTTTTCAATTAGTTCGTGCCCTCTTTTAGTTATTCACTTTAAAAAATGAACAATGAAAGCACAAGTTAACGAAATAAAAGAGCGGTTGCAATATTTTAGTGGAACAGAAATGTTCTATCAAATCCCGCTATTGAAAACACGATTTACGGACGGACTTAAATATTTAGCCAACGTAGCGGAATGCTTTTGGCTGATAACAGATGTCTCGGTAATTGCCAAAAGTCTCTTGAATCGAAGCCATTTTATCACAATAGACTTCAAAAGACTGTCCGAGAAGAAACAAGATTATTCAGGCTATGAAGCCGAGATAATTTACAGCGATGGAAACGGTAATATATTGGTAACACATCGATACCATTTTACCGATTTTCCACTGGACGAATTGAGGTTATATTTTGTCGACAATACATTGATGTTACCGAGCGAATATTAAATCGTAAAGCTATGGTACACTTAAATTATAACAACCTAGATGGCGAGACCCAAGAACGGTTGCTTTCGATGTCAAAAAAGGAAGTTGAAAAAAGGTTTGGGGAGCAATTGAGGAACTATGCCAGGGAACACTATGTAAATTACCAGACCCTGTTGGAAGAAGAAGCGATACGAAATCTATACAATTATAAGTATATTTTCAATATCTAAACTAAAATATAAGGATTAGACCTTTGAGTTTTCAGAGGTCTTTTTTTGTGCCTCTATTCGTAAAATAGTTAGGGCAAATATTTTGAAACTCGACGTCTTAGATTTGGGTTTTCATAGAAATCCTATTTTTTGGTATCAAAACCAACTATTTGAGAACAATTCGTATTTCAATCTTATACCTAAATAGAATATCTTTGAAAGACTATTAAGCAGTACCAATTTTAAGTATCGTTATCCCTCCCAGTAATTCGGGATTGATTTGACTTTCGCCGATAACGATACCCACCAAAAATTAGACATATTGGAATTTTTAATTCCGAAAAAGCAACTGACTTTTTAGTCAGGTTGTTTGAAAAATTTTGTCCCTACGGGACGAATTTGAGAAGCAAGAGGGTAACACGCCGAGGCGGTGTTAACGATTGGTTTTTAGTTGTAATTATTTGATTTTCAAATAGTTAATATTAGTTGAATTTTAGTAAATAATAAAGTTTTACAGTAAATCCTGTTGAAGCCCCTTTAAAATGGCAATTTTTTACAGTAAATGAACTCAAATCATCAAAAAAAATACAATTTTTCTGCCATCAGTATCAAACCAAAAGTGGCAACTCGTTTTCGGAAATTTTCCAAAAGAATTACCCGTTCACATACTAATACGCTAGAAGCAATGATGAACTTTTTTGATTTGAACGAGCTATCCCCAAACGAATCTTTGGGTGCAAATATGAGAACTTTGGAAAATAGCTTAAAAAAACGAATCAATGCCCTTGTAGCCATTATTAAGGATATTGAAAAGAACCAGACCAAACCTACCAATGCGATGTTGGAACTGCTCTTTCAGGAAAACCCAGAAGAGGTATCTCCACAAGAAGAACTCTTTGAATTTGAACAACAAGAATTGATTACCGAAAATGAGGAACTGAACCATTACCGAAATCGTTACGAAGAAGTTCAGCAACAATTCCATTCCGTGAAATATGATTTGGACAAACTAATAGATAAAACCACTTATGTAAAAGGCAGTTTTGGAGGTGGCTATTTAAAACTGGATTTGACCAGAGAAGAATTTGAGAACATAAAACAAAAATTATAAAATGTATATCACAGTAACCAAACAAACTTTAGACGGTAATTATGCACAGAGTTCAGCAGATTTTGTCGCATATCTTGAAAAAGAGAACGAGGGAAAATCTATTGATGAAATGGAACATTTTTTTAACCAATATGGCGAGGAAATATCAAGTACCGAAGTCATACAAGAAATAGATGGTAACACCGCTAAACTCAAAAAGACAGAACCCAAGTTTTATTCCATCACGGTCAATCCGAGTGCCTATGAATTGAAGAAATTACAAAATCATTCCGAAGAACTAAAACAGTACACCCGAGAACTGATGAAGGAATACGCGAAATCATTCAACCGTGAAATTAATGGGCGAGCTGTTACCGTAGATGACATAAAATACTATGCTAAAATTGAACATCAGCGGACGTATAAAGGAACGGACAAACAAATTCAAGAGAACCAACCTTATGCCACCAAGATACTTCAAATTAAGAACGATATCCGGAAAATTGAAAGCGGCGAATTAAATGGGAACATCAAAAAGTTACAGCAAAAGATGTTCCGGTTGGAAAAAGAAGCTCCACATCAACTAGATGGCAAACGCATTGTTAGAGGGATGCCAAAAGAAGGCTCTCAAAGCCACATTCATATTATTGTGAGTAGAAAGGATATGTCCAACAAATACAGTTTGTCCCCTGGAAGTAAATACAAGGCTTCAGAGACTGTGTTTAATGGAAAACCTGTAAAGCGTGGATTTGATAGGGATAAATTCTTTAAGGCATCTGAAAAGGCCTTTGACACCTTATTTCAGTACAAAAGAAATTATGTTGAAACCTATAAGGCTCGTAAAACATTTCTACAAAATCCGAAACTGTATTTTTCTATCCTTTCGGGATTGCCAACCAATGAAAAAGCGACTGCCTATAAATTACTTGCAAAATCTGGAGTTCCAATATTGAACATCCCAACAAACAAAGTGCAATTGGCAATTAAGGTAATCAAAAAGTTTAAAAAAGGAATTGACCGAGCCGTACAGTCGGGTTCTATTGGGATATGAATATGTTAATGCCACAAATCATTCTTTACATTGTTGTGCCGTTATTGTTTATAGGTACGGTCTTATATGTGTTTCTTCATGAGGAACAGTCAGGCAACGGAAATAAGAAATATCTGGTACGCTTTAAGCTCCGTCGTGGAAAATTTCAAATAGAAAATATAAAAAGAGGTGCATCAGTTATTGGTTCTGCGGGAAGTGGAAAAACCGAAAGTGTTATCTATAATTTTCTTCAACATTTCAGTAAAAATCAATTTTGTGGTATCATTCACGATTATAAGGATTTTGAACTTACTGAAATCGCCTACCCCTTATTTAAGGAAAAGGACACTAATTTTTATACTATTGCCTTTGACCAAATCCATTTTCGTGTAAACCCCATTGCACCAAGATATTTGCCCAATGAAGAAAGCGTTAATGAATTATCAAAAGTGCTCATTGAAAATCTTTTAGAGTTTGATGAATCCAGTACCAACAGTACTACAAAATTTTTTAGTGATGCCGTAGAAGGCTTAATGGGTGGATTGATATGGAAACTAAAAATATCCTATCCGCAGTATTGCACCTTGCCCCATTTAATTGCAATTTTTCAATTAATGAACACCAAGCAATTAATCTCATTTTTAAGTTCCAATATTACGTCCAAGAGTATGGCAAGTGCTTTTATCAACGGAATGGATTCCGATAAGCAAACGGCAGGTGTAAAAAGCACGTTGGCCAACGCATTTAAAAAGATAGGTTCTCAAAAACTATTTATGGCACTATCAAAAGATGAAGTTCCACTAAATATAAATAGTAGTGAAAACCCAGCAATTATTTCAATAGTAAACCACCCCAAATATGAATCGGCATATTCCCCAATCATTGCAGCTATAATGCATACAGTCATTAAGCAAATGAGCATAAGAGGACAACTGCCTTCCTTTTTAATGATGGAAGAAGCTCCAACTATAAAACTGCTTAATATGCACCGTATTCCCGCAACTTTACGAAGCTATGATATTGCCACAATTTACGTGATGCAAGACAAAATACAGAATGATATGCTATATGGAGATAAAGCGAGTAAGGCTATTTTAAGCAATCTTTCCTATCAGTTTTTTGGCAAAGTTAATGACCCAGATACTGCCAAATATTATGAACGGTTTTTTGAATTGGTCAAGATGGAAACCACAAGCATCAATAAAGGATTCAATCTCAATTTCGATACCCGAATTACCAAAGGCGAAAAGGAAGTGTCCAAACGTAGAGCAGATGTTTTTTTCCGTCTAAAACAAGGGGAATTTATCACTTTTGCGGATGGAAAAGACAAAAGAGTTCAATTTAAACTACAAGCTATTCAAAAAGAAATTCCCAAGCCATATAAACACTACACAGAAGATGAATTGCGTCTAAATTTTGAGCGGATTTATAGAGATATAAAATCCACTTTTAAACTGAACTGAAATTATTTTTAGCAAAAATTTTAACATAATTTATTTGATTTTTTATAACTTTGCATCACCGATGAAGCAAATTTTTCATAAAATATCATCCTTTTTAATGGCAATTGTAGTGCTTTTTTCTACAATGTCATTCACTATTGATATGCATTATTGTGGAGATACTTTAGTAGAAACGTCAGTATTTCATAAAGCCGAGGGTTGTGGAATGGAAATGGAAAACCCTTCAACTGAAGGTTGCTCCATTAAGGTAAAAGATTGTTGTTCTGATGAACAATTAATCATAGACGGTCAAGACGAATTAAAAATATCTTTTGACACACTAACATTTGACCAACAATTATTTGTTGCTTCATTTATATACACTTACATCAACCTTTTTGAAGGTTTAGAAGAAAATGCAGCTACTTACCAAGATTATAAACCACCCCTCGTCATAAAGCAAATCTACAAGCTCGACGAGACTTATTTAATTTGATTTTTAAACAATAGATTTCTTTTATCCGGTGGATGCATTCCATTAGGATAATTCTTTGTATTCGGTGTTTTCGCAACACCAATGTCTAATTGTTTAATTATCAATATAATGCTAAATAAAAGCATAAAATTTCTAATAGAAAATAAACTTGTTGCAGTATTACTACTCGTGCTATTTATAGGATGGGGAATAGTAAATGCACCTTTCAATTGGGATACTGGTTTTTTACCAAGTAATCCCGTAGCCGTAGATGCCATACCAGATATTGGAGAAAACCAACAAATAGTTTTTACCAAATGGGATGGTCGTTCTCCGCAGGATATTGAAGACCAAATCACTTATCCATTAACAACATCACTTCTTGGAATTCCAGGCGTTAAAACCATTCGTAGTTCGTCTATGTTTGGATTTTCGAGTATCTATATCATTTTTGAAGAAGATATAGAGTTTTATTGGAGTCGCAGTTGTATTCTCGAAAAATTAAATTCATTGCCAAGTGGATTACTTCCCGAAGGAGTAAATCCCGCTTTAGGGCCAGATGCAACGGGATTAGGTCAAATATTTTGGTACACGCTAGAAGGTCGTGATGAAAAAGGTAACGTTACTGGTGGATGGGATTTACACGAGTTGCGAAGCATCCAAGATTACTATGTAAAATATGCCTTGTCATCTGCAAGTGGTGTTTCAGAAGTAGCCTCTATTGGTGGCTATGTTCAGGAATATCAAGTAGATGTGAATCCAGAATTGATGCGTCAGTATAATATTGGCTTGCATCACGTTGTAAAAGCCGTAAAGGAAAGCAATAAAGATATTGGTGCACAGACATTGGAAATAAACAAAGCCGAATACTTGGTACGTGGCTTGGGTTATGTTAAGTCTATTGCAGACATTGAAAATGCCGTAGTAACATCTGAAGATTATACAGCTATCAAAATCAAAGACATCGGTAAAGTCTCTTTAGGCCCTGCAACACGTCGTGGAATTTTAGACAAAGAAGGTGCAGAAGTTGTTGGTGCGGTTGTGGTAGCTCGATATGGTGCAAACCCGATGGAAGTCATTAATAATGTTAAGGAAAAAATAAATGAATTAAGTCCTGGATTACCGTCAAAAGTATTGAGCGATGGCAGGACTTCACAAGTAACTATTGTACCCTTTTATGATAGAGCGGAACTCATTCAAGAAACACTAGGAACACTTAACGAAGCATTGACTTTAGAAATTCTGATTACCATTTTGGTCATCATCATTATGGTATTTAATCTTCGAGCTTCGGTACTCATATCCGGACTATTGCCAGTTGCGGTTTTAATGGTTTTTATAGCAATGAAACTTTTTGGCGTTGATGCCAACATAGTTGCATTATCAGGTATCGCTATTGCCATTGGTACAATGGTAGATGTTGGTGTTATACTCTCGGAAAACATTATCAGGCATCTTGATGAAAATGATAGCAAATCACCCATAAACACCGTTGTTTACAATGCTACTGCCGAAGTATCTGGAGCAATTGTAACGGCTGTAATGACCACTATAATCAGTTTCATTCCTGTATTTACAATGATTGGTGCAGAAGGTAAATTGTTCAGACCATTAGCATTTACAAAAACATTTGCATTAACGGCTTCCATAATTGTTGCCTTATTCTTAATCCCACCATTTGCAGCATTCTTATTCAGAAAGAAAACCATAAAAAAGATGTCTAGTTATATCATCAATGGTGTTCTAATAGCACTTGGTATCGTAGCATTACTATTTGGGCACTGGCTAGGATTAATCCTAATTGCGTTTGGAGCTACTTCCCTTATAAAATTACAAGATAGAATAACGGAAAAACGAGCCAACATTTTAAATATAGGTATTTCAGCTTTTGCGATAGTTTTTCTTTTGGCTGAATATTGGCGACCACTAGGTGTAGATAAAAGCATCTTTTGGAATCTCATTTTTGTTGGGCTTATCTGTTTTGGATTATTGGGAGCATTTACGGTATTCCGAAGATATTATACACGAATTTTAAGATGGGCTTTAGCCAACAAGATACTTTTCCTATCCATTCCAACCCTTATTGTTATTGCTGGTTTTTTCATTATGAAGAATACCGGAAAGGAATTTATGCCATCATTAAATGAGGGTTCGTTTCTACTTATGCCAACTTCAATGCCACACGCAGGAATAGAAGAAAACAAGCGGATTTTGCAACAGTTGGATATGGCGGTAGCCAGTATTCCAGAAATCAAAACCGTTGTTGGTAAGTCAGGTAGAACAGAATCAGCTTTAGACCCCGCACCTTTATCAATGTACGAAAATGTTATTCAGTATAAACCTGAATATATGTTGAATGAAACAGGAGAACGCCAACGCTACAAAGTAAATGATGAAGGCTTCTTTATTCGGACAGATGGCACTTTGGTTGAAAATCCAAATAAGGCAGTAGGTTCTAAAGAAGTTGAAAACGCTCGAAAAGTTGGCAAAAAAGTTTTGATAACAGTTAGCGAATCATCCGATAACCTCATTCCTGATGAAGATGGCGAGTTTTTTAGAAACTGGCGACCAGAACTAAAAAACCCTGATGATATATGGAAAGAGATAGTAAAAGTAACCAAGCTGCCTGGTGTTACTTCAGCACCTAAATTACAACCCATTGAAACCCGATTGGTAATGCTGCAAACAGGAATGCGAGCACCAATGGGAATCAAGGTAAAAGGCCAGAATTTAAAACAAATTGAGGCTTTTGGCATTCAATTGGAAGATATTTTGAGACAAGCGGAAGGCGTTAAGACCGAAGCTGTTTTTGCAGATAGAATAGTTGGAAAACCCTATCTATTAATTGATATAGACAGAGAAAAACTAGCACGTTATGGTATATCCATAGATGATGTTCAAAATGTGTTAAAAGTAGCTGTAGGCGGAATGGTATTGACCCAAACCGTTGAAGGTCGTGAACGTTACGGCGTTCGTGTTCGTTATCCAAGAGAATTACGGGAAAACCCAAACGATTTGAAACAAATTTATGTACCTGTTGAGAAAGGCAGTCCAGTGCCATTGAGCGAGTTGGCAACCATTCGATATGAACAAGGTCCACAAGTCATAAAAAGTGAAGATACTTTTTTAGTGGGTTATGTGCTGTTTGATAAACTGGATGGATTTGCCGAAGTAAACGTAGTTGAAAATGCCCAAGGGCTTATTCAGCAAAAGATAGATTCGGGAGAATTGGTAGTACCAAAAGGCATCAACTATCAATTCACGGGAACATATGAAAATCAATTAAGAGCAGAGGCAACCTTATCGGTTGTAGTGCCATTAGCATTACTCATTATCTTTTTGATTTTGTATTTCCAGTTTCGTTCGGTAGCCACGTCATTAATGGTCTTTACAGGAATTGCCGTTGCATTCGCTGGTGGTTTTGTAATGATTTGGCTGTACGGACAAGACTGGTTTTTAAACTTCAATTTTTTCGGGGAAAATTTACGGGACTTGTTCCAAATGCACACAATCAATTTAAGTGTTGCCGTCTGGGTTGGTTTCATTGCCTTATTTGGTATAGCCACAGATGACGGTGTAGTAATGGCAACTTATCTGACCCAAACTTTTGATAGAAACACACCCGAAACAAAACAGCAAATAAGAGCCTCGGTGGTTGAAGCTGGAGAAAAACGTATTCGTCCTTGTCTGATGACAACGGCCACCACCATATTGGCATTGTTGCCAGTCTTAACGTCAACAGGTCGAGGAAGCGATATAATGATTCCTATGGCAATACCAAGTTTTGGAGGTATGGTCATCGCCTTAATTACATTATTTGTTGTTCCTGTTTTATACAGTTGGAAACACGAGGCTCAACTTAAAAGAATAGCGAAATGAAGAAAATAATTTTAATAGCGATTGGACTTTTAACCTTTGGATTTTCAAATGCACAGCAATTGGAAACACTTATTGATGAAGGATTGAAAAACAGTCCTGAAATCCAAAAATTTGAATTGCAATACAGTATTGTTTCTGAAAAGATAAACGAGGTAAATACCATACCCAATACTGAATTGGGAGTTGGGTACTTTGTTAGCGAACCAGAGACAAGAACAGGAGCTCAACGCTTTAAAGTGTCCGCTAAACAAATGATACCCTGGTTTGGCTCTATTACGGCAAGAGAGAATTATGTGAGTTCCCTAGCCGATGTCAAATACGAGGATATAGTTATTGCAAAAAGAAAGTTGGTGGCTTCCGTTTCGCAATCCTATTACAATTTGTATGCTAACAAAGCAAAGCAAAAGGTGTTAGTGCAAAATATTGAATTGCTCGAAACCTATGAGACTTTGGCATTGACTTCTGTTGAAGTTGGAAAAGCTTCAGCAGTAGATGTATTGCGGTTGCAAATGCGTCAAAATGAGTTGGAACAATTAAAAGAGGTATTGGCTCAACAATATTTAGCGGAACAAACCGCCCTCAATAAATTGTTGAACCG
Organism: Maritimimonas sp. 2210JD6-3; assembly: GCF_056591795.1. Classification (NCBI taxonomy): domain Bacteria; kingdom Pseudomonadati; phylum Bacteroidota; class Flavobacteriia; order Flavobacteriales; family Flavobacteriaceae; genus Maritimimonas; species Maritimimonas sp. 2210JD6-3. The sequence continues at coordinate 70,929 of NZ_JBWQOJ010000001.1, forward strand.
TGATAAGGATATTGTTGTGAATGTAGTTGATGAATTGACCATTCCTTCTGAAAGCACTTTGGTTAATACAGAAAACTTATCCCTACATCCGGAATTGATAAAATATGACAAGCTGTACCAATCTGTTGAGCAGTCAGAACTATTGAATCAAAAGGAAAGCCTTCCTATGATTGGTTTTGGGCTGGATTATGTCAATGTTGACAAGCGACCTAATATGGATTTTAGCGACAACGGAAAAGACATTGTAATGCCAATGGTATCGGTATCAATTCCAATTTTCAACAAAAAATATAAATCGCAGACCAAACAAAATGAGTTACAACAGCAGGAAATAACGGCACAGAAACAGGAGCGATTGAACAAGTTGGAAACCGTTTTAGACAAAGCCGTAAACGATAGGATTTCTGCAAGAATCAGTTATAAAACGCAAACCAAAAATTTAAAACAGGCTAATGATGCCGAAGAAATTTTAATCAAGAGCTATGAAACTGGAACTATTGATTTTAATGATGTTCTGGATATTCAGGAATTGCAGTTGAAGTTTCAAATGAACCAAATAGAATCTATTAAAACCTACTATATACAAACCACAATCATCAATTATTTAAGTAACTAAAAACTAGTATAATTTAAAATCAATAACAATGAAAAAAGTAAGATTAACAACAACAATTATGGTAATGGCTTTTGTAAGCCTAACAGCAATGTCTTGTAAAGACAATAAAAAGCAAGATTCCCAAGATGCGATGCATTCTGAAATGAACCACGATAAAATGAATACATCCAATGATATGATGGATGCTAATTCGCAGAATTCGGGTGCACAGAAAGTATTGGCAGACTATATGGCACTTAAAGATGCTTTAGTAGAAACCGATAAAGACAAAGCTGCTAAAGCTGGAAACAAATTGAACAACACTTTGAGTGAATTTGATATAAGCGGCTTTACTGCTGAACAGCAAAAAGAGCTTAAAGACATTATCGCAGATGCCAAAGAACACGCAGAGCATATTGGCAAGAGTGAAATGGACCACCAACGTGAACATTTTAAAACATTGAGCAAGGATATTATGGATATGGTGTCAATTACCGGAACGGTAAACACTTTGTACCAACAATTTTGCCCGATGTATGATGGTGGTAGTGCTTGGTTAAGTATGAACGAGGAAATTAGAAACCCTTATTACGGCAGTAAAATGCTGAAATGCGGAAAAGTGCAAAAAGAGATAAACTAAATGAGAATTGTGAAAATCATAGCATTGGTCATATTGTTGTGTTTTGTAGGCATACAGTTTATGTCCACGGAACTAAACCAAACTACTGTTGTGCCAAAAACTGATTTTTTATTGGTAAACAATCCACCAAAAGACATCAGTACATTATTGGAAGGATCCTGCTATGATTGTCACAGTAATAATACAAACTATCCTTGGTACAATAAAATCCAACCCATCGCTTGGTTCCTCGAAAATCATATAGCCGATGGAAAGGAAGAATTGAATTTCAATGAATGGGATGCGTATTCCAACCGAAGGAAGAATAGCAAATTAAAGTCAATTATGAGCCAGTTAAAAGATGATGAAATGCCACTTTCATCTTACACCTTAATTCATAGGGATGCGAAACTATCAAAATCTGAAAAGACCTTGGTTATTGATTATATAAAGAAACTAAAAGACAATTTAGAATAAAGCCCTGATATGGGAAGGAAATACTGATTAATTGGTTAATAGCCCTTCCCGTGTCAGGCACAAAAAGAAAATAATGAAACACACATATCACATTCACGGAATGACTTGCAACGGATGTCGCAGTCACGTAGAGGAAACACTTTCAAAGGTAGATGGTGTTTCAAATGCTAAAGTTAATTTAGAAAAATCAGAAGCCACTATCGAAATGAAGCAACATATAGCTATTGAAACATTTCAAGAAGCATTAAAAAACGATGGTGGAAAATACAGCATTCATAAATCAGGAGAACATCATCAACATTCCGAAAATAAAAAGAAACAGCACCCTAAAGGGAAAGGCACAGGTACGTTCTATTGCCCAATGCATTGCGAAGGAGATAAAACCTATAACAAACCAGGCGATTGTCCTGTTTGCGGTATGGATTTAGTGGAAGAACAAAATGTTTCTACTTCCCAAAAAGAACAATGGACGTGTCCTATGCATCCAGAAATAGTAAAAGATGAAGCTGGTTCGTGTTCCATTTGCGGAATGGATTTAATATTAATGCAACCAGACCTTTCTGCTGAAGAAAAAACCTATAAAAAACTGTTGAAAAAGTTTTGGATAGCAACTGCATTCACATTGCCAATATTCTTAATGGCTATGAGCGAAATGCTCAACAACAATCCATTGTACGATATAATGGAACAGAAATATTGGAATTGGATTCAGTTTGCACTTTCAATCCCAGTCGTATTTTACGCTACGCGGATGTTTTTTGAGCGTGCCTACAAAAGTATAAAAACGTGGAATCTTAATATGTTCACACTTATTGGGATTGGTGCAGGAGTAGCTTGGTTATTTAGCGTTTTTGGAATGATATTTCCAGATATATTTCCGGCACAGTTTAAAACCGAATCTGGTGCAGTACACGTCTATTTTGAAGCTGCAACGGTTATTCTAACGTTAGTGCTTTTAGGTCAGTTGTTAGAAGCTCGTGCACATAGCAAAACCAATTCCGCAGTAAAAGAACTATTAAAGTTAGCACCCAACAAGGCAACAAAAGTTGTAGATGGAGAGGATATTGAGGTAAGTATAGACGAAATTAAACTTAAAGATATTCTAAAAGTAAAGCCTGGCGATAAAATTCCCGTGGACGGTATTGTTAACGAAGGAGAAACAAGCATAGATGAATCTATGATTACCGGAGAGCCTATTCCCGTAAATAAAACCGTGGATGATAAAGTGAGTAGTGGTACTATTAATGGCAATCAATCCTTTTTAATGAAAGCTGAAAAAGTAGGTAGTGATACATTACTTTCCCAAATTATACATATGGTCAACGATGCCAGTCGTAGCAGAGCACCCATTCAAAACTTGGCAGATAAAGTTTCAGGTTATTTTGTGCCAGTAGTCGTTATTATTTCATTCATCACGTTTGCAGTTTGGGCTATTTGGGGCCCAGAACCGGCTTACGTTTATGCCTTGGTAAATGCAATTGCCGTATTAATTATTGCTTGCCCTTGTGCATTAGGTTTGGCAACACCTATGTCCGTTATGGTGGGGGTTGGCAAAGGTGCTCAAAATGGTGTGTTGATTAAAAACGCCGAAGCTCTCGAAAAAATGGATAAGGTTGATACGCTAATCGTTGATAAAACAGGAACTATAACGGAAGGAAAACCAACAGTAGATACGGTAGGTACTTTTAGTAAAAATATTAGCGAAAGCGAGATTCTTCAATACATTGTTTCATTGAATACTAATAGTGAACATCCACTTGCCGAAGCGACCGTGAAATATGGTAGTGAGCAAAATACTAAAACTTTAAAATCTGACGGGTTTAACGCTGTTACAGGAAAAGGTGTTGAGGCTGTAATAAATAATAAAAAAGTAGCATTAGGAAATCCGAAAATGATGGAATATACGAATGCGGAAATTTCTAAAGAAATGAAGCAAAAAGCAGAATCTTTTCAAAAACAGGGTAAAACAGTTTCTTATTTGTCGATTGATAATGAGATTGTTGGTTACGTAGTAATAGGCGATAAAATAAAGAAAACAAGTGCTAAAGCTATAAAAGAACTTCAAGACAAAGGTATAGATGTTGTAATGCTTACGGGAGATAACCATAATACAGCACAAGCGGTTGCTTACGAACTTAACTTGGCAGATTTTAAGGCAAGTATGTTGCCCGAAGATAAACTCAAAGAAGTAGAAAAATTACAGGCAAAAGGCAAAATAGTTGCTATGGCGGGCGATGGTATCAACGATGCCCCAGCATTGGCAAAAAGTGATGTAGGAGTAGCGATGGGAACAGGTACTGACGTTGCCATAGAAAGTGCAATGATAACCTTGGTCAAAGGTAATTTACACAGTATAGTTAAGGCGAAAAATTTAAGCCATTCCGTAATGAGAAACATAAAGCAAAACCTATTTTTTGCACTCGTCTATAATACATTGGGGGTACCTATTGCAGCAGGTGTTCTATTTCCATTTTTTGGAATTCTACTATCGCCAATGATTGCCGCTTTAGCAATGAGTTTTAGTTCTGTTTCAGTAATTGTAAACGCATTAAGATTAAGAAATATTAAAATATAATAAAATGAAAAAATACATAGTTTATATTGGGATATTAGCTATAGGGCTACTATTGGGATGGGTAATTTTTGGTGGTTCACCCGATAAAAAAACAGAGCATAACCATAATGAAGTAGCTGAAACCAATCAAATGTGGACGTGTTCAATGCATCCACAAATTATGCAACCAGAACCAGGCGATTGTCCTATTTGTGGTATGGATTTAATCCCTGCGGAAAGTGGTGCAGATGGTTTGTTGGCAGACCAATTCAAGCTGTCTGAAAACGCAATGGCGTTGGCCAATGTACAAACATCCATAGTTGGCAATGGAAAAACAAATGAAAATACTATAAAGCTATCAGGAAAGATTGTGGAAAATGAAGAATCGAATGCAGTTCAAGTCAGTTATTTTTCTGGAAGGATTGAGCGTTTGAATGTGAGTTTTACCGGAGAAGAAATCCGCAAAGGGCAATTATTGGCCACTATTTATTCCCCTGAATTATATGCGGCTCAACAAGAGTTGATTACGGCAGCTTCTTTAAAAGAATCGCAACCTGAATTGTACAACGCTGTAAGAAACAAATTAAAACTCTGGAAATTATCAGAGAGCCAAATAAATAAAATAGAAACATCAGGAAAAGTTTTAGAAAACTTTCCTGTTTATGCCACAGTTTCGGGTACGGTTTCAGAAAAATTAGTAGAGCAAGGCGACTATATAAAACAAGGACAGCCGCTATTGAAAATCGCAAAACTAAACACGGTTTGGGCAAATTTCGATGTCTATGAAAACCAGATTGATTTATTCAAAAAAGGGCAAGAAGTGGCAATCACTACCAATGCATATCCAAATAAGGAATTCAAAGGTAAAGTTTCGTTTATCGACCCTGTGTTAGATACACGAACCAGAACGGTAAAATTAAGGGTTGTATTAAATAATACTGATGATGCCTTTAAGCCAGGAATGTTTGTTGAAGGCAAAATTAAGGGTGTTTCTTCAACTCAAAAACAAGCATTAAATATCCCATCCACAGCGATTTTATGGACAGGAGAACGTTCCGTAGTATATGTAAAAACAAATCCAGACGAACCAGTTTTTGAAATGCGAGAAGTAAAATTGGGCAATACCATAGGAGAAAATTACGAAGTGCTAGACGGTTTAGAAAGTGGCGATGAAATAGTTACAAATGGAACTTTTACAATTGATGCAGCAGCACAATTGCAGGGTAAAAAATCAATGATGAACAAGGAAGGCGGAAAAACAATGACAGGACACGAAGGACATCTTGGAATGGAAACAACAAATACCAACGAAAAAACAGACCATTCTGAAATGAATGAACGCATTAAAGTGTCCACAAAATTCCAAGAACAACTAAAAGATGTTTTTGAAAATTATACAAATCTAAAAGATGCGTTGGTAAATGATGACCCTAAAAAGGCAAAAGAAACAGCTACTACTGTTGTTAGTAGTTTAGGCAAAATCGATATGAAATTGTTATCAGATAAAAATGCTCATAACCATTGGATGAAGTTAGAAAACGAAATCAAAGCTTCAGCAAATTCAATTGCTTCTGAAACACAAATAAAAGAGCAAAGAAATCATTTTAAGCATTTGTCATCACACTTAATAAGTGCTGTTGAAATATTTGGTATAAACCAAAAAGTGTATAGCCAATTCTGTCCTATGGCAGATAATGATAAAGGTGCTTATTGGTTAAGCAAAGAAGAAAAAATATTGAATCCCTACTTCGGTAAGGCGATGCATAATTGTGGCAATGTAACGAACACTATTGACTAAAGACCTCGTAATCGCAGTACGGAATGGGTAAAAATTTCAAGGATATATTAAAAAAACTAGACAATGAATTAGATATTCTTGAAATTGAGGAACAAGATATTTTGCTCAAAGCTGAAAAAGGGATAAAACTTGCAAAACAAACCCTTAAAACAGTTAGAAGTATTGTTGTTGACTATGAATTTGAAACCAAGTTGGAGGAAATTACTTTTTTCAAATGCACTAAACCAAAAATTTATAGTAAGCTCATTTATTATGTGAAATTATTTAACATTGAAGGTAAAAGACCAAGGGGAAGCAATAAATCTCAAGTAAAATATTTGAACAATTATATTGAAAAACTACAAACTTACTTTAACGACAATCTTGACTTTTACCATTATTATCGCAGAGAAGCAACCGTGTTTGATGAACAATATTTTTTAAGAGGTAAAGCGGATATTAGGCTATTCCCAGACTCACTTCACTTTTTTGTTGATGAAGAATTTGCAACAAGCCACGATAGTACCGTAGCCACAATTTTAGCTTATGACCTTTTGATTGTACACCTAAAACGAGAGATTGATAAATTAGAAAACAATAACAATTATGCAAATTTAAAGATGTTACAAAGGAAAACGAAAATTACGTGGACAGCCCACAAAATATATTTAATTGAACTGATTTACGCTTTGCATAGCACAGATGTCATCAACAACGGTACTGTTGACATTAAGGATATTGCCTATTTCGTTGAAAAAACATTTAAAATTGATTTGGGCGATTATTATAGAGCTTTTCTGGAAATACGAATGCGTAAAAACGGCAGAACCAAATTTTTGGATATTCTGAAAGAGCAGTTAACCAAAAGAATGGATGATACTGATAACATAAAATAAAAAACACCCAAGATGCTCTAACTTGGGTGTTTCTCTTTTTGGGGAAAATCTCATTTTATTTGGTGGTTTTTAGATACCTTATTTTTGTAGGGAAGTACTAAAACGCCCTATTGTATATCATTGAAAATGAGAGAAAAAAACACCCAAGAAGCCCCACCTTGTGAATAAAATCCATTAAACCACCTCAATTTTGTAGAACGAAAGTCAAATCAGGTCAGGGGCTATCATTTTAAATGAAAGCAAAACGGTAGTCCCTTTCTTTTTAATCCGTTCTATTATGCCTACAAGTATTATTACCACAGACGACCTTCGGGAGTTCAAGATGGAACTGCTCGATGATATTAAGCAAATTCTCAACGAACAATCAGGTCATATTACCAAAAGGTGGCTAAAATCCCCTGACGTAAAAGAACTTTTGGGAATCTCTTCCGGTACTTTACAGAATTTAAGAATCAATGGCACATTGCCATACACCAAAGTTGGCGGTGTACTCTATTACGATTATGAAGAAATAATGAGCGTAATGGAGACAAACAAAATTCACAATAAATTCTAATATCGTTTTGGAGCAGGTCAACTACATAAAGCACCTAAATGCCGTATTCTTGCAATTTTCAAAAGACAGTCGTTTAAATCCTACGCACATCAGTTTGTACGTGGCATTGTTCCAGTTATGGAACAACTATCACTTTCCTGTAGAATTCTATATCAATCGAGAAGAAGCGATGAAACTTTCCAAAATCGGTTCAAAAACCACTTACCACCGTTGTATCAAAGAACTGCACCATTGGAAATACCTCTTGTATGAACCCTCTCACAATCCGTTTAAAGGTAGCCGTATCAAGATGTTCAATTTTGGGACAAGTGCTGGACAAGCTCTGTACCCAAGCAGTACCAATATCGGGACAAGTAATGGACAAGCGGTGGTATCTATAAACAAACCTATTCAAACTATAAAAAACAATACAAACGGGAATAAACTTGACCAGCCAAAAAATGAGAATGAAGTCATTGATTTTTTTCAAAAAGAAAATTGGCCAGAACTGGAGGCTAAAAAATTTTACAACCACTACCAAGGTATCGGCTGGAAAGTAGGTGGTAAAACAAAAATTGTCGATTGGCACGCCACAGCTCACAACTGGATGATAAAAGCGGACGAGCTCAAAACAGAAAAAATAATGGTCGCAGTTAGCCAAAATACGGACAACCTAAAGACAAGTTCCAACAAAAATTATAATGAACCCCTATGAAGATTTACCAACCACATATCATCATCGAGGGCAGCGTCCAATACAAATTAGGGGAACTAAAAAACAATCAGTTACTATACGATTTTGATAAAATGCTCATTTACCTCAATGCCAAAGGAAAACTGTTATTTGGCAAAAAGTTTAAAATCTTTGAAGAAGACCGAGATATTCTGTTCAAGCTCTGCAACTATTTCATCAAGGATGAAACGAATTGCAAAAAGCTAGACATAGACATCAATAAAGGCATTTTACTTTCTGGTCCTGTTGGTTGCGGCAAGACCAGTTTAATGAAATTGTTACGCCATATTGTACCACATCAAAAATTGTATGAGGTTATACCAACACGGAACATTGCCTTTGCCTTTAATAATATCGGTTACACTATTATTGAGAACTATGGGGATAAGAAATTTTATTGTTTTGATGATTTAGGTGTAGAACCGACCGGAAGGCATTTTGGGAAAGATTGTAACGTAATGGGAGAAATTATACTATCCCGTTATGATTTATTTTTAAGTAACAAAATTAAAACACACGCTACTACAAATCTAAATGCTAAAGAACTGGAGGAACGTTACGGTAATAGAGTACGTTCAAGAATGCGACAATTGTTCAACTTAATTGCCTTTGACAAAAGTAGTCGTGATAAAAGAGCTTAAATCTAATTTTGGTTTTCTTCCTCTAAATGAAGTAACTCGTGAATCATATCGTTTTCATCCAAATATTCTGCTAACCACTCTTGTTGAGATAACCAATTGATATACTCTCTATCAGATTCCCAAATGTCTTCAACGAATTCCCCTCGATATTTACCAAAACTAAACTTTGTTCCATAATCTTGTTCTTTAACTTCAGTTTTGAACAATTTATGATACGCTTCCATCAAACCTTCCTCTCTACATCTGTAATACAACCATTGTTTTTTATAGCCCTTGTATTGTCTTCTTTTTTCAAGGTATTTTACTTTCTCAACATCAGATAAATCCTTGTAAGAATGTCGCTTGGCTTTACGTGGAAATAGTAAACCAAAGGTCATCCCCAAGGTGTTTTGAAAGACGTTTAAAAAGAAAATTGCTAGTGCTCTCATTTTTTAACTTGGCAAAAAATTGGTGTATTTAGAACATTAAATTTACGAAAAATGCTCGAAAAATTTAGGACTTAAATGCAAAAAGACATAGGCTATTTTTCGGCAAAAGATTTAAAAACAATATATATTTCTTTAAAAAAAGAGGAAATTATTTCTCTCAAACTCTTTACAATCTCAACAAACAATTCTTTCATAATCCAGTATTAAAATAGTTATACAATCCCATTAAAATAGCCAAAGCCATAGCTCTAATATTTTTGGGCTTTAAAAAGTAGTCCGCTTCATCTGTGTTGGTAACAAAACCCATTTCAATGAGTATTGAAGGGCGATACTTGGTATTCTCACGCAGCACTTGAAAATTCGCAAATTGCACACCTCGCTTTTTAAACCCCAATTTCATAGTACTTTCATCCAGAATGGATAATCCGAGTGAAATGGATTCTTTTATGTGTACTTCTTCATCACTAGAACTATGCACATAAATATCAATTCCTTTTGAAGAAGTGGCAGAGGCATTACAATGTAATGACACAAATAGGTCTGCCTTTAAACTTTCAGCCAATCGGTTTCTGTCTGATAAGGAAATCAACGTGTCATTGTACCTGGTCGAATACATATCAAATTTGTCATTCAATAGGATTTTGTTCAGCCTTAAAATTTCATTGGCAATACGTAACGCTACATTCTTTTCTTGTACTTTATTTTTTCCAATTGCACCTGTATCTTTTCCGCCGTGTCCAGGGTCGATGACAATGACATTTTTTGTTTGCAAATCCTGACCAAAAATGAAGCACATTTTTAACAGCATCAGCAGAAAAATGACGTTTTTGGGCGTTACCCACTTCCAAAATTTTAGAGTTATTAACATAGTACTTCTAGATTTTCATAAAATTTGATACCAATTCGCATCAAATAAAAACAATTCATATCAAAAATTATTTTATTCACAATTTATTGATTATCAGTTATTTGCATTGTAATATACAGTATTTTTCATATATCAAAATTGACGTAAAATTAAATCACTTTGAGTATGAAAAAATCACATTATGTAACCATCCTATCGTTACTTATTTCAAGTACAACTTTTGCACAAATTGGTGGTATCGAAGATTCAGTAAATGATGTTTCCGATACCATCCGAACCATTTTCCCAATAATTCTGGGAGTTATCTTTTTAATTGGCTTCCTATTTAATGCTGGACATTTTTTTGGCGAGAATGCCGACTTAAAAAAAGGAATTACCCGTGTGTTGGTCTTTGTATTGATTGCAGGAGCAGTAGTAGGCATCTTTACGTATCTCATTAGCATCGTAGTTTAATGAAACGCTTTGAGGTCTATAAAAACATACGCAAGCGAGCCGTGATAATGGGGCTACCCATATCATTGTTCGCTTTGATGATGACCGTCGTTATCGGCTCGTTATTGTTCATCATTTTTTCTTTCAGCTTTACGGTCATTATTTCAGTATTCCTATTAAACGGCATACTGTATATCGCTTTGACCCACATTACCAAAAACCCTGCTTTAATGCACATTAAAAGGGTATTTCCACAAACAATCAGCAATAAAAAAGGAAGTCGCTTACACTATGAAGAAAATTAACCTATCGGCATATCATCCTATTTTGGATATTCAAGACCATATCGTTTTTGCAAACAATGGCAACGTGGTATTGGGCTATCAAGTGGACAGTCCTGAAATCTATTCCCTTGCGGAAAAAGATTTTGAGGATATGCACGGGTCGTGGTTTCAAGCGTTTAAATCATTGCCTATCGCTACGGTTATCCATAAACAGGACATTTATCAAAAAAGCCAATATGAAGCAGATAAATTACCCAACAAAAGTTTTTTGCAACGTGCCACGCACGATTATTTTAAAGGTCGGGAATTCATAAAACATACTTCTTACCTATTCTTTATTCTCCCATATAACAAGGCGTTGAACGCCCCAAAATTCACCAATCCGTTTCGCAAGGTCGAAAAGGGCATCCATAAGAAAATGGACCACAATGTACAGGAGTTCATTGCTTCGGTCAATGATGCCGTTTCCTTTGTCAATAATAGCCGAAAGGTGTCATTGATGCCTTTGGATATAGATAAAGTGCTATCGTTGACCAATGCCTATTTCAACGGATTTAACGAGGGGTTCGATACCGACATCCAGTTGAAGAAATCCAATATCGAAATTGGCGACCATCATTTTGATGTGTTGGCAATCAATAGCGAACTGTGTTTTGGCGATGTGGTTCAGAGCAGTAAGACCAATGACAAATTTACTTCGGACGATTTTATATTCCACCAGGGATTTATTGACGGATTGGGACTGAATCTCAATGAAAACCATATCGTCAACCAAATCATTTATTTGGATGACAAACATAAATGGCGAAAACTGTTGGACAAGAAAATAGAGGAACTCAAAAAGAGCTCCAATTTTGGAACACAGAATAAAGTCATCTTAAAAAAGATTGAAGATATAGTTGCCAAAATCAATGAGGATGATAGCTCACGAATTATTAGAGGACATTTAAACATTGTGTTCTGGGATAAGGACGAAACCCATTTAGAACTGATTGCTTCCAAAATAAAAACCGAGTTCAAAGAATTGGATATAGTGCCCTATTACCCAAAAGGCGAAGAACGAAAGCAATATTTTTTAAACTCATATTGCTGTTTTACTTCCAACTTTTCAAATGAAGATTTGTATGTAACAGATTTAAAACACGCTCTTTGTCTGTACATAAACAATACCAATTATCAATCGGATGCCACAGGTGTAATCTTTAATGATAGGCAACATAACATTCCGGTCTTGAAGGATGTATGGGATGAAAAGAAGAAACGCATCAAGGCCCGTAACTTTGCCATTTTTGCACCTACGGGAGAAGGAAAATCCTTTTTGGCAAACAATATCCTACGTCAATACTTCGAGCAAGATGTTCGATTGGTCATTATTGATTTAGGAGGTTCGTATTCAAAATTTGCTAAGCTCTATCCGGATGACCATATCATACTACGCTATGAGCAAGGAAAAAACTTGGGTATCAATCCGTTTTATATTTCTAACGTCAATGATTTGACACCAGAGCGATTGGAAGATTTGGCAATCTTCCTTTTGGAACTTTTAGCTTCGGGAAAGGAAACTAGCAAAGCTGAAGAAGTTGCAGTCAAAAAAGTGCTTCGATATTACTATCTACAAAATACGAACAGTACTCATTCCTTGGAAAATTTATATCAGTTTGTAGATACCAAAAAAGACGCACTTTTAAAGGAGCTTCATATTCAGGAGCAGCATTTCAACATTTACGATTTTCTACACATCCTTTCGGAATATGTTGATGATGGCTTATACAGCTTCCTATTCAATGTAAGTGAAGACCAGACTTATAAAATTGAGGATAAACGTTTGATTGTTTTTGAACTCGATGAAGTCAAGGACAATAAGGAAATCCTGTCCGTGATGCTTAAATTGATTAAGTCGGCCATTCAAAGAACCATTTGGCGAAACAAAGCCGAAAAAGGCATCATCCTATTTGATGAGTTTGCCAAACAACTCAAATTTGAAAATGTACTTGAAAGTGTCGAATTCTACTACCAAGCAATTAGAAAACAGAATGGAGCAATTGGGATTATCCTTCAATCCATTAACCAATTGCCCAACAATTCCACATCAGCAAGCATTTTGGAAAACACCCAGGTCATTTATAGCCTTCGGAATGAAAAAGGTTATGCCGAACTAAAGAACAGGCTTAACCTATCAAGCCACGATTTAAACCAGTTAAAATCCATTCGCAACAACCTTACGGGAACACGAAAATATACCGAAATGTTCATCAAAATAGGAAAGGAAAGCAACATTTTCCGATTGGAAGTACCGCCAGAAGTCTTTGCTGCCTACCTGACTGACGGAAAAGAGAGCGAGGCCATAATGGCCATTTATGATAAGACAATTAATATGGAAGAGGCTATTAAAAGCTTCCTTCAGAAATCACAATAAGTATCACTTTAAAACACAAACAAATGAAACACAAAATCAAAATTTTAGTATTAGCAGTAACCTTTATTGCTTTATTGCCTGCCCGTGCTACGGGTCAGGGGATGCCTGTGTATGACAACACAAACTTTATCTCTTTTGTAAAATCATTATTGGAATCTGGTAAACAGACCGCCAATTTAATGAAGACGGTAAAATTCCTTAAAACGCAAAAGGAGAATATCGACAAAGTAAACGATGTGATTAAACAACTCAAAGCGGTCAGGGAATTAGCAAGAAATAATCAACGTTTGTACGATGTTGTGCAAAGCGATTTAAGGGAAATCCTTAATTCCCCTTTTATCAAACCCGACGAAGTTACCCGTATTTCAGATTCCTTTGATGCCATCCTGCAAAATTCAATGGCTGGTATGGAATATATCGACCAAATACTGTCCAGCGACAATATGAAAATGACCGATGCCGAACGTGCCGAAGTACTTAAGGAAAAGGAATTGGAGTCCAAGGAAATGGTAGCAGAAATTGAGGCGAAGACCAGACGTTATCGAGAGATTATTCAATTTCGGGAAATGCAGCATAAAATCAATAACCGAGAAACCAATTACTAATGTCAGGTATTTTTTTAGGCATAGGGCTAGAGTATGTAGACACTATTTTTCAAACGATAAAAAATAGCGATTTCTCGCAATACACTATTGCGGGAATGAAAACGCTGGCCATATTATTCTTTCTCATTAACATCCTAAAAAAATATAATGAAGGCGTTGCCAATAATGAAGGCTATACATGGGGATTGACCCCTGCGGAACTGGCAAAAAATTTTGCTGTAGTGATTTTGGTCATTTTTTCCACTCAGGTATTGGGAGTATTCGACACCATTTTGGTCGCCATCGAAAACCAATATCGGGACACGGCACCCGCACTTCTCCCGTTGCAGATGCAAGACATTGACATCGAACAGGATGTGAGTGCTTGGGATGCCGCCAAAAAAGCGATGGCAATGCTTTACGAAGCTCTGGTTACTCCCTTATACGGTTTAAAAATACTATCCTTTATTGCCGGAATATTCCTTTGGCTGTTGGATTTGTTTATCTACCCTTTATTCCTTGCGGAACGCTTCTTTTTATTGGGCATTATGCAAGCGTTTTTTCCATTGGTAATAAGCCTTGCTGTATTTGAAAAGTTCAGGTCATTGGCCTATAACTTTTTTAAGCTCTATGCCGGTGTTTATATGCTAGTTCCTGCATTCTTTTTGGTCAATGTTTTTGTGAATAATCTTTATACCGAAATCAACACAAACTTCTGGAGCGACCTATTTGGTACGGATTGGGGCAGTAATTTTTTCGCACCGCTTTTACAGTTAGGCTCTATAGGATTTATTGTGTTGCTGAAATTCAAATTATACAAACGAGCGACCTCGTTCACTTTTAAACTCTTCACTGGCTAAGTGCCTAAGGCACATTTGGCAAATACTAATCATAGATAAAAAATGAAAACACCATATAAAAATATTTACAACATCTTAAAACTCAATCGCTTTATCGTACTGGCGGTAGTTATCGGAGCTGTACTAACGTGCATCATTTCCGTACTGATGGTCGTAAAACTACATAAAGAAACGGTAAACAATGCCTTTGTGGTCAATACGGACGGAAGTGTAATTCCCTTAAAATTGGTATCTCAAAAAGAAAATTTAAAGGTAGAAGTCTTGGCACAATTGGAATTGTTCCATACGTATTTCTATAACATAGATGCCAGTAATTACGAAAAGAACTTGGAGAAAGCACTATGGTTGGGCAATAATTCCGTAGATGCCTTGTACCGACAGAAAAAAGCCGATGGAGTTTACAACCGATTGTTGCAGTATTCGTTGGTTCAAAGAGTATTGAATATCGAATCCAAAATTGATATTCAAAACGAGCCTTACAAGTTTGAGACGAAAACCATTTTTGAAATCAACAGAGGCACTATCACAGATATTTATGAATTGACTACAACTGGAAATATGATTCACGTTGACAGGAACTTTCCAAACAATACTCACGGACTGCTGATTACCAACTTTTTTGAAAGTTCGTTACGAAAATTAGAAAATTATGAAGGCTCATAAAGAGCATTTAAAACAGATACAATGAAAGTAGAAAAAAATAAAATAGTCTTTTCCATAGTGTTGGTGTGCATCCTGCTTTTTATAGGCGGTTATGCAATGCTGGTATTGGACGTGGACGAAGAACCGACCATAGAGAACAACCAGATTCCCGTACCGGAACTGAAGAACGACCAAAAGGAATACGATTCCAAATTGGATGCCCTAAACGATTTAAAGGAAGTCAGGCAGACCAATGCACCCAGTATTTATGATGAACGACTGTTGGATTCCACAGGTCACGACCCTGATTTATTGGACAAAAGGAAAATGCAGATGGTGGATAGTATTTACAAACAAGGGCAGATTAAATATTCGGAACAGAGATATGAAAATATAAATCCTAGATACAAACCCACAAAACCAAATATTAAGAAGGAAAAAGACACAATGGATGCCATTGAAGAAAAAGAAAGGAATGTCGAGGCCAAAGAACGTGCTTTGGAACATCAGCTCTTTTTTGCCTCGCACCCCATTGAAAATGATGATTTGAACTCAAAAAACACGGATGAGTTCATCTATGTACGTGTAGATGGCACACAGACCGTGAAAACCAATTATCGTTTACAGATGCGGTTGTTAAAAGATGCTACCATTTTTGGGCAACACTATCCTAAAAACACGCCCATTTATGGATTTGTCGATTTTAAACCCAATCGGGCGATAATCGCCATTACAAATATCAACCATAACCTCGTTAAGTTGACCGCATATGATTTCCAGGACGGTAGCGAAGGGATTTATATCGAGAACAGCTTTAGGGCAGAAGTTACCAATGAAATCATTGGCGATATGGTCGATGACATCAATATTACAGGAGTGCCACAGGTAAGCGGTTTCAAGAAAATATTCCAACGTAACCACAAAAATGTAAAAGTTACAATAACCGATAATTACAAACTTATTTTAAGAATGCCCAAAACCAAATATCAAGGAAAGCCTATAATGGGCAGTTACTAAACTCACTATCATTATGAAAGGCCCTTAAAGGGCAATTAATCAAAACTTACTCTTATGAAAATTTTAATCACATTTTTATCACTACTTTTTTCAATACCAATAATTGCACAACAGCCTCTGGATACCATTTATGCCAACGACCAAAAAAACGTGGCTCTGTTTTTCCCAAAACCGATTCGACAGGGTATTACGGGTGCTTCACATTTTATATTCACTTACAACCGTGAAAAAGAACAATATTTTGGATTGTTACAGGCAAAGCCTGGAACAGAAAGTAATCTGCTGACCGTTACAAGTGATGGAAAGGTTTACTCTTATATTTTGAAGTATTCCGATAAACTTCCGGAACTTAATTATTTTATCAATGAAAATGAAAGCATTGGTAGTGAGCTTCCGAAAATAATAAAGGACAAACCTATTACCAAACCATTAAATGATTATGCCAATAGGATTACATATTTTCAAAAATTCAGCGAGTACTTATTAAAATCCAATTTTGAACACATAGAAACAAAACGCAAAAAAGGCATTAAAATCCAATTGCAAAAAATGGCATACGATGCTTCTGAAGTGTATTTGGTTATAGAAGTCAAGAACAAATCCGGAATCACTTTTGAAATCGATTACCTCAACGTATATAGAACCAATGGAAACAACAAGCGAAAAGCCTCTTACCAAAGATTACAACAAGAAGTTATTTATAAACACAAAATGCCATATTCCATTACAGATGGGAAAAGCCAACGATTTGTATATGTGATTCCAAAGTTTGTTTTAGGCGATAATGAAAAATTGATGCTGGAGCTGAAGGAACTGAAAGGGAGTAGAAAGGTGGTTTTGGAAACCAGAATTTAAGAGGTGTTCTTCATCTCTTTTTTTGTGCTTAAAAAAGTATATTTGTTACAGATATAACAAATAATTATTAATGCAAAAAACAATATTTGAAATTGCCAAAATGGATTGTCCTTCAGAGGAAAATCTTATCCGAATGAAACTGGATGGAATTTCAGATGTTAAAAACCTAGACTTCGATATTCCCAATAGAAAATTAACTGTTTACCATACTGGACAAATAGACCAGATTGAGCAATCAATTATTGACCTGAATTTAGGTGGGCAAAAACTATCTTCTGAAGAAACAGAACAAACTGAATTTTTAGAAGACAAGAACCAAAGAAAATTACTTTGGACAGTTCTCGCAATTAACTTCATATTCTTCTTATTGGAAATTACCACAGGTTTAATCTCAAAATCTATGGGATTGGTTGCCGACAGCTTGGATATGCTTGCTGACTCATTTGTCTATGGCATAAGTCTTTTTGCTGTTGGAGGCACATTTACAAGAAAAAAGCGAATTGCAAAACTCGCTGGGTACTTTCAAATTACTTTGGCACTAGTAGGATTTATTGAAGTCCTAAGGCGATTTTTTGGAGAAGAAAAATTACCCAATTTTTCAACTATGATTATCGTTTCGATTTTTGCATTAATCGCAAATGGTATTTGTTTGTATTTGCTTCAAAAATCTAAAAGTAAAGAGGAAGCCCATATGAAAGCAAGTATGATTTTCACTTCAAATGACGTGATTATTAATTTAGGGGTAATTGTAGCCGGACTTTTAGTTAACTGGTTTAACTCAAATAAACCTGATTTGATTATCGGAACTATTGTTTTTGCTTTGGTCATTCAAGGGGCGTTACGAATTTTAAAACTCGCCAAATAAAAAAGTATCTTTGTTACAAATTTAACAATGGTATAACTATAATGTCAATAGATGTGTTATGTCTATGCAATTGTTACAAAACCAACCAATGCAAAACGAATGAATCCAGTTTATCTAGACCTACATATCCACACTTCGGATGACCCAAATAACTTGAATCCAGATTACAACTTACAACTGTTAATTGATAACATAAACAACTACACGAAAAATTCAACTTTTTTAATTTCAATTACTGACCATAATACTATAAACAAAGCTGTATATCTCAAAGCCAAAGGTTTAGGAATAAATATTTTAGCTGGTGTTGAACTTCATATAAAAAATTACCCATCCTGTCCACCTTACCATTGTCATATCTACTTCAATTTAGATGAAATAGATGACACGGTTATTGATGATTTAAATACAAAATTAGATGAACTCTATCCAAATAAAGTAGTTAATAAGGACGATGATACAATACCATCAATCGAAACCGTAATTAATACTTTTGATTTATACGAATTTTTACTCTTACCTCACGGTGGCCAATCACACTCTACATTTGATAAATCAATTCCTGACGGTGTTAGATTTGACAGTACGATGGAGCGGAGTATCTATTATAACCAATTTGATGGCTTTACTGCAAGAGGAAATTCAGGACTTGAAAGAACGCAAGATTATTTTAAAAAGCTTGGGATAAATGAGTTTGTAAATTTAATGACCTGTACAGATAATTATAATCCGAGCCAATACCCCAACGCTAAATCATCACAGGCTAAACCTTTTGTGCCTACCTGGATGTTTTCGCTTCCCACTTTTAACGGTTTAAGATTATCACTTTCAGAATCTTCAAGGTTAGTTTATTCAGAAGAAAAGCCTAAAAATTGGTCAGAAAACATAAGGGCAATAAAGCTGTCTAAAACAAACATTGAAATTGATGTAGAGCTAACATCAGGTCTAAATGTTGTAATTGGCGGTTCATCGAGCGGTAAGACACTTTTGGTGGATTCAATTCACAACAAAATTTATAATGATTTTTCAAAAACCAATTATGGGCATTTTGAAGTAGATAAAATGATAGTGGAAAACCCATCTGGACTACACCCTCACTACATATCACAGAATTATATAATGAGCATTGTCAACGAAACTACCGATGACAACCTTGGCAATATTGATATAATCAAAAAGGTTTTTCCTGGCGATGACACTATTCGTGAAAAAGTAGATGCAGGGCTTTTAAAATTAAAGTCAGATTTGAAAGACTTGGTTAAATGTGTCAAGATAATAGAAGATGAAGACAAAAATTTGAAGAAAATACCAATTCTCTCAAGGCTGGTTAACAAACAAGATGTTCAAAAAAATGTCCTTTCCAATCTTTTACCTACACAAGAAATAATAGACAAAACGGAATATTCACAGCATCAATATGAACAACACACTTCAGTTTTAGACGAGATTGAAGCTTTTTTACTTGCCAATCCGTTCGTTGAGTTTAATGAAGATTTGATTGCAGACTTAAAGGAAGAGCTTAATAAGGCCTACTATGTTTCCCAATTTGAAAGCAAAACAAGAAAAATAATTCAACTTTCTAAAACGGCATATGATGAACATTTAAGAGCATCAAACGAGGAAGAGCAGTCTAAAAAACAACATTTTGACACTTTAATCGCCAGTATTAAAAAATACTCAAAGGCTTATTCACGATTCAAGAATATCATTGAGAAGATTTCTGAATACGCTATCCGTTGCGATTCGGAAGTAATAGAATCTATGGGACACAAGCTGTATATTCAAAACGATTTTAGCTTGACTAAAGAGAAGTTTCTCGATGTGATAAATTTCTACTTGAAAACTGATAAAAAAGTAATTCTTTTCAATCAATTAGCCCCAGAAAACTTGTTTTTTGAAAATTTCAAACAACAGTCGCCTAAAGTACATAGTTATGATGATTTTGAAATTAAGGTTAACAAAAAATTTGAAGACCTAAATAAGAAAAAATATAAAATAGAAACTGCTGATGGAAGGGATTTTGACAATTTAAGTGCTGGTTGGAAAACCTCTGTGATACTCGATATAATTTTAGGATATGATGGAGACATTGCACCGATTATTATCGACCAGCCAGAGGACAATTTAGCGACTAACTATATAAATAAGGGATTAGTTAAAGCCATAAAAAAGATAAAGCCGAAAAAACAAGTCATTTTGGTTTCTCACAACGCAACAATTCCAATGTTGGCTGATGCCCAAAATATAGTTTTGTGCCAGAACAATGATAACAAAATAAGTATCGTTTCGAGTAGATTGGAAGGTCAAATAGCCGACAAAAACGTATTGGATTATATTGCAGAAATCACAGACGGAGGCAAACCGTCAATAAAAAAACGAGTTAAGAAATACAATCTTAAACATTTTACAGAATAATTATGAAACTATATTTTTCAAAAGACGACCAAGATGAGATAGTTGTAAAAATGTCAACTTCTACCGTACAGGAAGATTTCTCTTATGTAGAAATGATAAAAAACCTATTAGAGAATAACGAGTTTGATGATACAGACTTTACCGACGATTTTACCGATGATGAAAAAACAAGAATAGAAACAATGTTAAATTCTATTAATGCTTCAATAGTATCAGAAAATGACGTTGAGGAAAACAACCAAACATCTGAAGATGCTCTCGATTAGTAAAGGTGTAGTATTGTATATGATTATATTTTTCTATTCCGTTAAGATTTTCTTTTAAAACCAATTCTTTCTCTGTTCTGTTGTTCAACTTGTATCTTATCCTTTTGTAGCAAATAATTCAATGCTTCGTGAATATCCTTAAATTTTAAGTTCATTTCCTTTTCAAGCTGGGCAATCCGCTCTTTAAGATTGCTATAATCCGTAAGATGCTTTCGCAAGGCTACAAAAGCTCTCATAATGGATATATTTACATCAATGGCCTTATCGCTATTAAGTACGCTAGAAAGCATTGCCACGCCTTGCTCCGTAAAGGCAAAAGGAGTGGTCGGGCTAAATTTAATGTTCTCTGGAAGCTTATCACAATTTGTGATAACCTCTTTCCATTCACCTTTTGAAAGCTGAAACATAAAATCGTCCGGAAAGCGTTTTAAGTTTCGTCTAACGGCTTGTTTAAGAACTCTGGTTTCAACTTCATAAAGTTCTGCAAGGTCAAAATCAAGGATTACTTTATTGCCTTGTATATTGTGTATTTTGGTTTTTATTATTGATAGTTCCATTTTCTTTTTGTTAAGGGATGTTATAAATTTTGTGATGCCACCTTCGAACTAGGCTCATTTTCTGCCTTTTTGAATTGTTTTCTTAATTTTTGCATATCATCACTTATTTTACGCTCAATGACTTTTGCATAAATTTGAGTGGTTGATATTCGGGAGTGGCCCAACAACTTTGAAACCGTTTCAATTGGCATACCATTACTCAAAGTAACCGTTGTGGCAAACGTGTGTCTGGCGATATGAAAAGTGAGATTCTTTTTAATTCCGCAGACATCGGCAATTTCTTTTAGATAAGAATTTAGTTTTTGGTTCGATATTTTAGGAAACATACTTCCTTGGGATATAGATTTACGATTGCTCTTATATTTTTCAATAATTTGTAATGCCTTTGGCAACAATGGTATTCGGATGGGTTTTGTCGTTTTTTCCCGTTTATAATAAATCCACAGTTCGCCATCAATTCCTATACAGATATTATCCGCAGTCAAATGAATGACATCTATATAGCTTAAACTGGTATAGCAACTAAAAACGAACAAATCCTTTACTAGTTCCAATCTTGGAATACCAAATTGTTTGTTTTCTATCGCTTGAAGCTCGTCGAGGCTTAAAAAGCCTCTTTCCGTTTTAATGAATTTAGATTTGAAATTGATAAAGGGGTCGCGTTCAATCCAACCCAATTTTAACGACAAGGTTATCATCTTTCTAAAACGCTCGATATGTTTCATTACGGTATTATTGCCCATTGGTTTTTGATGGTCTTCCGGTACATAGTCTCGGAGAAATTTCTCGAACTTTATAATAAAGTGGTAATCGAGTTCACGCAAATAAAGGTCTGTGGTCTTATAGAACTTCAACAGAAATTTGGAGATATAACTTTGGGTAGTGTAGTAATTTTTTTGTGTCCCCCATTTTAACTTACCAGCCATATCCTCATTATGGTAATTGATAATATCAGTAATTGAGCGATTATTTTCATCCTGTCCAAAATACCGTGCTTTAACTGCTTGTGCCGTAATGAGTTTACGTTCTGCCTTTAGTTCCCGGTAGCATTCAAAAAGATAGGTATAGATTTCGTCCAGGTAACTGTTGAGCACCCTAGATTTTTGGCTGTTCCCCCGAGCTCTATTTCGGTGGACATCCCAATCGGAAATCAAAACCTTTCGTTTTAGGCTGATGGTAGCCCGTTTTCCGTTTACGGTAATTCTAGCATAGATTGATGCTTGCTTGTCTTTTGCCCTTGCGAAGTCTGCCCAGAACAAAATACTGAAGGTTGAAGATGTTTTCATTTGTTTCGTCTTTTAGTTAACAACAGATTGTTGTCAGACGAAAGCCAAATCACTTATAAAGATACATTTTTTGACCGAACCAAAAAGGCGATTTTAACAATTAGGTCAACACAAACGTTAAAACGGTTTTGTTATCCGATTTGTTGACTTTTGTTGACGGATTAAATCAATTCATTTGAATTTAGAAAAAACAAAAAAACCTAAAAATCATACGATTAACAGGTTTTTAGTAACAATTGATATGTTAAATTGTCGGGGTGGCAGGATTATAAAAAATTCTGTAACCCACTATATTTTAGTATTTTAAAACACTTTTAACTATATGTGTTCACCTAATTGCACACTAAAGTCAAAAAGAACTATTTAAAAACAAATTTAATTTGTCTTTACAATGGTCAAATATACAATTTCCAATAAAAAAATGTAAAATAAATTATACTTTTTACATAGATGGTAGAAGTTTAAAAATAGATCTTATACTTAAAAAACGACTTTTCTATTTAAAATGTTTTTTAACCTCAAGCAACACACCATACAATTTCTTAAGTCAAACACTATTTCTTTTTTAACGAAATAAAAAATAAAACTATACTTAAACCTATGAATACGTATTGAAACAGCTTTTGGTCATTAAAAAGTGTCAACCCTAGTACTAAAAACAATATGCCAAAAATAAATATGTTGGTTTTTTTCATTTATTGATATTCACATTTTAAGATGTACTGTTACTCTAAGCTTGTCAAAGCGAATTTTATCTTAAGTACTGTCAATTCTTATCAAATATAATTATGAACTAGAATGTAGTCACAACAAAACAGAATAAGTTAAGTTCAAAAACAGTATTTAAACCTTTTTATTAATCAAAAAAGAATATTTATTAAGCCCATATTTTATTTTTGAAATGCCCTATAATATCTGTGTTAACTTATATCAAATCTTTTAATCTAAATATCAATACCTATTCTAAATTTTTATGAAAAACAATCTAATTTTAATCTGTTCCTTTTTTCTATTTGTAGGGATTTGTAATGCTCAAAAAGTAAAACTAAAAAATGATATAATTTTTATTAACGGTAAAGAAACCTTGAGCTATGCGAAGAAGTCTCATAATAATGAGTATGTTATTTATGAGTTACATACAAAAAATGAAATCATTAATGTTCTAAGCAATATTAATGACGGTTATAAAAAAATACTATTTGTCAAATCTAAAAAGAGTTTAGAAACCACACTAGGCTACTGGAATAAATCATTTATCAAATGGCTTATTGAACAAGACGTACTGACCTTGGAGGGTAAATTAAATAGTGACCAAATCGACATTTTTATCAAAAAATATGATGAAAAAATAACACAAAGAAAGGGATATAGAAACTAATCATATATTAACACTAATATGATGAAACTACTCTACTACCCAAGCATCTGCTTTTTTATATTATTCATTCAGTATTTTATAACCTATATATTTTCTAAAGAAAGAGACATAACAATTATAAAAGGCAATTTACTGTCTATAATTTTGGCATCACTTTTTTTAGGCGGAATACTTTATTTATCATCTGTCTTTATTAAAAACTTTGATAATGGCGTACTATTCTATATGCTTTTGTCAATGTCTCTTTATGGATATTGGTTTATTTTAAACCCGCTTCAAAAGGTACTTTTATCAAAAAAACACAAAAGAAATTTTTTAATTGAAGAAGATCTAAAAAATGAAGGATTAAATTTCAGAATCTTTTTTACAGATAAAATAAGCACCAATGCAATGGCAACTGGTATTGTTCCTTTCTATAAAATTATAATCTTAGCTAAAGATTTAAAGGTAAACTTAGATTCCTCAGAATTAAAAGCTATTGTTTATCATGAAATAGGACACCACAAAAGAAAGCATATTTTCATAATGTATGTATTAAACGTCATAATCCTAAGTTTATATCTTATGGGAAGTACAGTAATGAACGAGTTTGATTTTCCAAATAAGTTTTTCGAAGGGCTATCTGTCTTTTTAGGGGGCGCTTTGTTTGTCCTTATTGTTTATTATATACCTAACAAAATCATGTACTTTTTAGAGTATGATGCAGATTCCTTTTCTGCCATCAAAAATGATCGTAAACATATGATTAGCGCTTTAAAAAGTTTAGATGAGTTATCAGACGGAAAGTTGACAAAAGGAAATATTAATCATCCAAATTTAGAAAAAAGAATAAAAAATCTAGAGTTGTAAATTCACTAAAAAACATCACAAACACCTAACATTGCGTACAAAGACCGTATTTAAACCGCTATTGAGGTTTTTTTAAGATTATTTGTAATAGGTCTATATAATTTAGCTGAAAATAAATTTTAACAACAATAAAAAATTATGAAGACAATCAAGCAATTAACGATTTTATTTCTTTTCGCATTTGTATCACAAACCGCATTTGCCCAAGAAACCATTAAAACACATAGCTTTAAAAAAGGTGAGGTATTAGATATTTTGCTGGTAGAGCGAAAACCAAACATAGAAAAAGAATATAAACGATACAGAGAAACAGCATTTACAGTTGCCATCAAAGAGAGTTTTAAATTACTTCAAGCCTCTGGCACATCTAATCTACAAGGTAATATTGAACCCAATGTGTTTATTATTGGTAAATGGGACAATCTCGAAAAACGCGAAAATTTTTTAACAGATATTTACAATCAAGTTCCAGATTTTGATGAGCAAAGGCGAACTATCTTTTCAATTTTCAATTTGACTTATTATGAAATGCCAAAAGATGTTACTTTTAGCATCAATAATGAAAAATATAATGTGGCTACTGCTTACTGGAAAAAAGATGATAAAAATTTTGATGCATTTTTAAAAAAGTATAAAAAAGAATCTAATTCAAGTGGTGGAAAAACCGTGGTAGAATTAACCAATGGTAAATCACCATATAAATACTATTACAATCCAGATTATTTTGTGATCACGGAATGGGACAGTAAGGAAGAATTTGATGAATTTCACAAAAAGAATAATAAAATGAATACTGAAGGCTTATTAAATGTCAATCAGTTTTTGATAAAGTAGTTAAATATAAATCAATATGCAATCCATCTATAATCAACTCATTTATTTTGCCTTTTTTCAATGTGTGCTTTTACTTATGGTGTATGTGTTTTCTTCAAAAAGAAGAAAACTCGTCAATAACTACCTCATAGTTTTAATTATTGCCATTCTTTTAGGGCTGATTGGCAAAACATTATATATACAAGGCTATTTTGGACAAGATTTTAGGTTGATTGCATTTTCAGAACTTGCAGGCTTACTTTTTGGTACCACAATTTATTTATTTACCAGAACATCATTTTTAGGAAAAAACTATAAAACGGCAGATTTGGTGCACTATATACCTGCATTAAGTTATACGGTATTTGTGGTTTTTTATTTTATGTTACCCTCTAATCTTGCTATGAAAGATAGAATGCTTTCTGGTGAAAGTGATAGAATTATATATTTATTTCACGCTATGGGTTTAATAGTAAATACAACGTATTGGTTTATTAGCTTTAGAGGTTTATTGCTATTTAGGAAAAAGTTAAAAAATGAGCTTTCTTATTCCGTTAAAGATTCTTTTTTCTACAACCTGCACATTGTGGTAGGTATTTGTTTATTTGTATGGTCAATTATTTATGTAATCAGTTTGTTTGGCCCCATAATGATAGAGCGCGATTTTAGAACTGTTGTTTGGCTCATTATGTCATTTATAGTGCTATTTATTGCTTATTATAGTATGATTTCGCCAGACATATACAAGCGAAAGCCTCTTAACATTGTAAAAAAGTACAATCAATCTAAATATTCTAATGATGATTTAGATCGCTTAAAAACCCAGCTTGATGCTGTTATGCAAGACAAAAAGCCATACCTTAATAATAAGCTGTTAAAAGCTGAATTATCTGAAATGATAGGTATATCTAATCCTGAAATGGCACGATTATTAAACGAACGCATTGGTATGAACTTTTTTGAATACGTTAATTATTACAGAATTAAAGAATTTATTGAAGTTGCTAAAGTTAAAAAAGATGACTTAACCCTATTTGGTATAGCCCAAGAAGTAGGTTTTAATTCTAAGGCTACGTTTATCAAGTCTTTTAAAAATTTAATGGGTACGACGCCCTCGCAGTATTTTAATAATTAGGTACTATATTTTATGCCATTTAGAGGAACATTCCTAAAACAAACAAGTAGTGTAACAAAAAAATAAACTTAGCGTCATATAAGTGTAATCAGCAAAAATCTTTATTATAAAGCTACTTGACTTAAGTATTGAAGGAAAAAATTAATAATCAACAGGAATATTCTTGGTAATGAAAAAGTTTTCGTGAATAATAAACTGGTTAGTCAAAAACGAACTCTTTTTGGAACTAATCATAACATCGAGATTAATGGAACCGAGTATGACCTTAAATATACTATAAAAGATGCGTGGAAAAGATTAACAGGAAAATCTGTAATCCAAATTAATTCTGAAGGTGCATTAATATCTGAACACAGTATAAAAAATCGTGCCTTTTTAACCACACAATTTATAATTGGATTTATTTTAATGTACTGCTCATATTTAATCCTTATGATGATAATAGAATCTGCAAAAAACGGATTTGTACATTACGCACATTAAAAGTAATCTTGATATCCAAGATTAAATCTTTGAATTATATAAGTAGTTTGGGCGAAAAAACTGCACACAAAAACGTGTTTTATAAAAACCCAAGTCCAGTTCTCTATAGGGAATTAATAAACTTTCAGCTTAATCGCCTATTGAGGTGAGCGTACAAGAACTTAGAATATAAGCAATTAGCAATTTAGCAAAACTCTATTTGTCTTTTAAATTTTATGTGACGTAGTTATAACAATCGTAAAATTGAGAGTTTCTCTACGTATATCCACATCTGTTAACCATATTTTTTTAGATGCAGTTTAAAATTTACTATTTATTAATGTGTTGGGTTTAATGTATACTACCTTTTCTTTGAAGTCTAAAACAATGTGAAATCGTTTTAATAAATTTCCACCCATTAATGCTGGAATAACAGACTTAAATTCTGTTTTAGTCAGATAGGCAGGCATATTGTAAATTTCAAATCCTGCAATGTCAAATTTTGGTAACAATACAACATCTGATTTTGATACACTACCATCTGTTCCTGAAGATGTAGCTTCTCCAATAACTTGAAATTTATTTAATAGGTCGTTGTTTTTTACTTCTTCAGCGTAAATAAGTAGCTCACCATTGTAACCAATATCTAACATTGCAAGTATTTTAGATTTTTTTCTTCCATTATAAACTATAGTTCCTATATATGGTAAATTATTAATAAACTTTAATTTACTCTTTGTAAAATTTTTTGATAATTCAGGAAGAATATCATAAACCACTAATTCTTTTTTCTCATAATTAATTCTCACTTTTTTAGTTTCAAAAAAGTTCCAACCAATAATTCCATCTAAAATATCGTTTTCTGGATATGAAATACCAAGAATATTAATATTTCTGTAAGTTCCATTTCCAAGCTTTATAGAATTGTTTGAACTCAACTTTTCATTAGATTTTCCGTTTGTACCTTGATTTGAAACTATGCTATCGAAAGCAATTTCTAAATTATGGTGCTTTAATCTCGTTGTATTAAGAACTGTAATATTAGCTCCTAAATCAAAAACCATACTCAAAGTATCAGATTTGTTTATTGAAGCCTTTATATAAATTCTATTGTCATCTTTAAGTTCAAATGGAATTATTTCCTGTGCAAATGCTGTATTTGATAGCGTAAAAAATATTAAAATTTTAAAAAGTTTTTTCATTTATTGTGTATTTTTTTAATTATGGGCAACGATTTTTATAAAAAATCATTGCCTTTTTTCTCATTAGTATCTCGCTTCTTTCGCTTTACAGAATTACCCTTTCCACCAAAACGATAAGATAAGCCAAAATAGACAGTTCTACTATTCCAGCTAAACTCACCTGCTTGAACTAAAGGTCTATCACCATTAAATGAAAATTGTTGCGTTTTAAAAATATCATTCATATTTAAACTTAACGTCCCTTTTCGGTTTGCAAAGCTATAACGAGCACCAGCATTTACAAAGTAGAATGCTTCGGTTTCAAATTGTAAATTTCTATTTGCGCCTCTATACAAACCAAATAATTGAAATGTTAGGTTATTGTCAATTTTAAAATTATTAGTCATCTTAATATTGTATAACACATTATCAACTTCAATTTCTTGGTCTTCAGCTATACCTTTTTGAGTTTGTGCATAGATGTCAAAACTGGCATTGAAGCTCCACCAATCCAACGGTTTGTAATTTCCGGATAACTCAAAACCATAGGCTGTATTATCCTCGTAGTTATTATAAGAAAACAATATTCTTGATGGTAGCTGTGGATCCTGAAATGCGAATCGTGTAATTTCATTAGAAATAGCTCTATAAAAAAATCCACTTGTAATACTGCCTTTATTTAATTTTCTTGTATAATTTGCTTCAATTGAATTTGTAAACTGTGGTTTTAAATTAGGATTACCAACATTTGTTACACGAGCCGAAGACCAAACTCGTATCGGATTAATTTGGTCTAAACCAGGTCTATCCACCCTTCTACTAAAGCTTAATTGATACGAATTATTTTGAGTCTCGGTATTTGGTGTATATTTTAAGAATGCCGAAGGATAAATACTAAAAATTTTATCTTCAAATAATTCATCATTGGCATTAACTTGTTTAAAAAGACCTTTAACATCATAGTTTTCGATGCGTGCGCCAATTTGATATGCCCATTTCCCTATGTTTTTACTATAATTTGTATATAATGAAAAAATGTCCCTATTGTAATTATAGTTTGAATTAAAACTATCATTATTTGATGTAGTAAACGTATTGTCTATTTGTTGCAGACGAGCTTCGGCACCCATTTCTAAAGTTGCTGTTTCAGATAATGGATTTACATAATCTAGATTAATGATGGTATTGTTTCTTGAGTTATTAATATCATCTACATAGTTATTGGTATTCGTTTCGTTTTCAATGGTAAAATCTGATAGTTCACCGCCATTATAGGTGTTGTAATCAAGTTCTAATTCTATAGTATGATTGTCCTCATTAAAGAAATGCTTATAATCAAAGTTATAGCTCGCATTTGTGTTGTCCCTTTCACTATCATATCCTTGATTAATAAACTGGGGTTGACTATTAAATAAAACTCTGTTTTTACTTAAAACATCACTATCAAAAATATTCTGGTTAGTATAAACAGAAATGGTGTTTTTATCGTTTATAAAATAGTCTAAGCCTATTTTGAATAAGTGCGAATCACTATCACTTGCAGAATTCCATTTTTCATTAGAATTGTCTTGTTGTCTAAAAATGCTTCCTACTACCCTTCTTTTTCTATGATTAAGCCCGTAGCTACCGTAAAGATTAAATTTTTCAGCCCTGTAATTTAGCGTAGTACTACCATTATACTGCACATTATCCCAAATAATAACACCTGTGTTTATAGAACCATTAAAACCTGTGTTTGTGTTTTTATGCAACACAATATTTATTATGCCACTCATACCCTCTGGGTTGTATTTTGCTGAAGGATTCGTTATCAATTCAATTTTTTTTATCGATGTTGAAGGGATTTGTTGAAGCAGTTGGTTCGCACTTATATTTGTTGGTTTCCCGTCTAAAAGTACACGAACATTAGTATTGCCACGCAACGATAAATTACCGTCTTGATCTAAATCTACAGAAGGAATATTACCCATAATATCTGCAGCAGAAGCACCAGCCGTTGTTAAATCTTTACCAACGTTTATTACCTTTCTATCGATACGCTGTTCAATGGTAGAACGTTCTGCAATAATTTCAACGCTATCTAATTCTTCTGTATTCTCTTCAAGTGCTATGATACCTAAATTGGTTATTGCACTACTTATATTTATCTCTTTTGTAACAGTTTTATATCCAATAAATTGAACCTCTATAAGTACTGGTCCAAACGAAATATTTTCAATTTCAAATTGACCATCATCATTTGATATACTGCCCGTTATAACTTTGCCATCTACTGTATCTTTTACAATAACAGTAGCATAACTAATGGGTTCTTTCAATACTTTGTCTATTATTTGACCTGTAATAGTCGTTGTGAGATTATTAGAATTTTGAGCATTACTTATGTGCATATTGGAACAACATAAGATGATTGCGAAAAAAATGTTTTGAATAGTAGCCTTCATAATGTTTAAATTTTGAAGCAATAGTATTCAATACATACCTGAAAGCATCTTATAAATTTGTTAATGGAAGTTCATTAACCGTTATACTACTGAATGGAAGATTTACTGAAAGTTCAACTACAGTATTTGCACCTTAAGTACAGCTATATAGTAATAGTTTTTTTGTGTAAGTTGAATAGAAATATACGAAATTAGTGTAGTTGATAAAGGACAGTTCTTTTATCTCATTGTCTCAAAAAACTTGGACTTATAAGTTACACCAATAGGAATTATTTGATTGCTAATATGTATTTGATTGTCTGTAACTTTTTCAGCTTTATCTAAATTCACAATAAAGGAACGATGTGTTCTTATAAAGTTGTATTTTTTTAATTTTTCTTCCCAATTGCGCAGACTGTCTAAAATTATAATATCCTTATTTTTCATAACAACCTTAACATAATCTACTTCAGCTTTTAGAAACAGTATGTCATCTGTAGTGTTTTATAGATTGTTTTATCTGCATACAAAAATAGTTGCTCGCTATTTTGTTTTTCAATATGCAAATCCCTAACTCTTGAGACTGCTTTGAAAAAGCGACTGTAAGAAAATGGTTTTACTAAATAATCAATTACGGCTTCTTCAAAAGCTTCAATGGCGTAATTAGAATAGGCCGTGGTTACAATAACTTTAGGCGGATTTTTAATTGTTTTCAGAAAAGATAATCCGTTAATTTCTGGTAACTGAATATCTAAAAATAGAACATCTGCATGTTCTAATATATCTAAGGGAATGTCTAAACCACTTTCATATACCCCTAAGCTTGATAAAAATGGGGTTTTATCAATATAGCTTTGCACAATTTCTTGAGCAGCGTTTTCATCTTCTAAAATTAGACATTGTATCATAGCTTAATAGTCAAATTTATTTTAAATACATCATTTTCCTTAACAATGACTAAGTTGTGTTTC
Organism: Maritimimonas sp. 2210JD6-3; assembly: GCF_056591795.1. Taxonomy (NCBI): domain Bacteria; kingdom Pseudomonadati; phylum Bacteroidota; class Flavobacteriia; order Flavobacteriales; family Flavobacteriaceae; genus Maritimimonas; species Maritimimonas sp. 2210JD6-3. The sequence continues at coordinate 102,743 of NZ_JBWQOJ010000001.1, forward strand.
TTAGGATATAGTAATTCTAAACGTTTTTTTGTGTTTTTAATTCAAATTCGCCATTATCATTAGTAGAAACACCATCCACTAAATTTATATTCTTATACACCGCAACGGTTGCAAATGGAATGCTTTCTTGACTGGCAGTATGCTTTACTACACCTTTGTAAGTTTGAGAAAAAGAAAAAAAGAGAACAATAAAAAAAATACTAAAAAGAAAAAGTCTATCCATTTTATGAGTTTATGTTTCATAACATCCACTTCTTATTTCTTATCTAAAACTTTAATCTGTGAATGGCTTATTTTAATCTGTAAATAAGCCATTCTCTACAATTATTCCTTTTGTAGAATTAGATAAATTAGAAGTGTTTACATGACGAAGGATTGTAAAGCAAGAGGGTAACACGCAGAGCGGTGTTACTATTTTCATATTTAATTGATTTTCAATTAAATACACTTGTTTTCAGTATTTTATTTTTTTGTAATTTGGTGCAAAAATAAAAATGAGCTTAGTAAAATCAAGGATTCATTGTAACAATTCAATAAAATATGGATAATTTTAATACGATTCGGTTAAAGAAAAAGGTCATTGAAAAGTTCAAAGAATATTCTAAAAAAACAAGTCCAAGTTATTCTGAAACACTAGATTATATGATTGCCTTTTTTGAAGATACAGGCCTCTCTCCTTATGATACAATGCACAATCCTATTTTATCATATACTAGAGCTTTAAGTAAAAGAACAAAAGCTGTAACAGATATTTTAAGAAATATTGAGAAAACGCAATTGATACCTACTCGTGAAATGTTAGAGTCGTTATTTGAAGAAGTAGAAAAAGAAGAACCTGTTTATATTGAAAGAACTCAAGAGGAAATTGAAGCTTCTAAAACAGAAACCGAAAAATTGTTGGATTCATATGCTAAAGAATTAGATAAAAATAGAAATGAGTTATATGAAGTGAAAAATGAATTTAGCTATCTCTTAAACGAGCTGTCTTATATTAAAAATACATTTGGTAAAAGTTATTATAAACTAGATATGTCTAAAGAAAAAATTGAAAAGCTAAAATCAAATTTTCTCTAATTGGTTTTGTTTAATCATCATAATGAATAACTAACGCACTCGCTTATGGCTCGCTTGTTTCATTTTTAAAGTGATGGATTCTCCTAGCTAAATATGGAATTTATACAAAAGGTATCGATGATACCCAACCTCTAAATCCATCACTTTAAAAACGGATTCTCTTTATGGTGAAAATTTAGATTATTTAACTACTAATAATTGTTTCTGTTTTTTTATTTCAAAACGTTTGAGTAAGTTTTGAATATCCTCACTAATTTTAGATTCAATCACTCTGGCATAAATTTGAGTAGTTGATAATTTTGTATGCCCTAAAAGTTTAGATACAGTTTCTATAGGAACTCCATTTGATAACATAACTGTGGTTGCAAAAGTATGTCTAGCAACATGAAAAGTGATATTTTTATAAATACCACAATCTTTTGCTATTTCTTTTAAATAAGAATTTGTTTTCTGATTGGAGCAGAGTGGAAGCAAAGTTTTTGAGTTCGTGTTTTTTGAAATATCTCTATACTTATCAATAATGTCTAACGCTTTTGGTAAAAGCGGAACTTTTACGGTTTCATTTGTTTTTTCTCGTTTGGTAAATATCCAGTAATTACCGTCTATGCCTCTAGTGATTTGATTTAAGGTAAGTTCCTTAACATCTATATAAGACAAACCAGTATAGCAGGAAAAAATAAAACAATCTTTTACTTTTTCCAATCGTTCATTATTGTACTGGGTGCTTTCAATAAGTTCTAATTCACGCTCTGACAGATATTGTCTATCATATTTATCAAACTTTAGTTGAAACTTGCTAAAAGGATTTTTTGCTATCCATTCTAATTTAATAGCTAAATTTATCATCTTTTTAAAACGTTCTAAATGTTTCATTACACCGTTATTTGCCAATACAAATTGTTTCCTTGAATTTCTATAGTTTCTTAAATACTGTTCAAAATCAATAATGAATCTATAATTCAATTGCTTTAAGTAAATATCCTTTACTTTTAATTTTCGATTTAAATAGTTGTTTAAATACTTTTCTGTAGTATAATAATTCTTCATTGTTCCAAACTTCAATACAGTAATCATATTTGTGTTGTGATATTCAATAAGTTCCTTTAATGTTTTATGAGTATCGTCCTTACCAAGGTAACGAGCTTTAATCACATTGGCTGAAATGATTTTATCTTCCTCTAATAACTGTTTATGGCAATCTAGTAGTTTGTTATAGACATAATCAAGATAGTTGTTTAGAATTCTAATTTTAGTGGAAGTTCCTCGCCCACGATTTTTAGTATTATCCCATTCTTTGAATAGTACATTTCGTTTAAGGCTAATCTCTGAACGCTGTCTATTAACAGTTATACGAACATAGATAGATACTTGATTCTTGGCATTGCGTGATTTTCTAGTAAAGAAAATGATTGAAAAGGTGTTGTTTGTCTGCATTTTACGCGTCTTTAGTTAAACAAATATTTTGTAAAGACGAAAGTCAAATTGCTCTTAAAAGCTCCTTAAAATTACAACAATTCTGCGAAGAAAGTGTACACCTAATTGCACACCTTTTATACTGTATTTAATGATTTCATTTGATATCATAAAAAACAAAAAACACTGAAAATCATACAATTAACAGTGTTTTAGTTAGACCTATTACTAGGTTCGTCGGGGTGGCAGAACTAAGTGCAGTTTTGCAACCTATTAAATATCAGATAGTTATTTTATTTTTTCAAAACAGGTAACCGAATAGGTCACTTTTGCTTTGATAGAACTTATCATAAATATGGCACAAATGTAATTTAAAATTCTAATAAAACATAGCAAATCAATACAATATTTATTACGGAAAATGAATTATTTACTGACTCTAATGAGTTATATTTTTAATGAGTTTTATTCTAACTGTTTAGGGCTAAAATAGAAAAACCTAAGTTTAAAAAACTTAGGTTTTTCTATCAATTAAATGGTCTTTTTTATAATATATTATAGCTTGGTTTCCAAAACCACCTTTCGACTGCCTTTCAGTTCTTTTAGCTCCAGCATCAACTTTTCATTATCGCCTAAAACAAACTTTGGAATTACATAAACAAAGCGTTGGCTTTGTCCATCTGAAATAGAGGATGGTATCGGGTGTTTGTATATTACTTTCTGTTGCAAGTTTTGGTAAGAGGCTTTGCGTTTATTGTTCCCATTGGTCCTGTACACATTAAGATAGTCGATTTCAAAAGTGATTCCGGATTTGTTTTTAACTTCAATTACCAAATACACTTCAGAAGCATCATAAGCCATTCTTTGCAATTGTATTTTGATTCCTTTCTTACGTTTGGTTTCAAGACGTTCAAAGTTGGATTTTAATAAGTATTCGCTGAATTTTTGAAAATGTGTTATTCTGTTTGTGTATTCGTTCAAAGGTTTAACTTTTAGCTTCTGTTTAATCTTTTCCGGAAATTCACTACCGATACTTTCATTTTTACCTATAAAATAATTCAGTTCTGGAAGTTTTACGGAATATTTCAAAATATAAGAGTAAACCTTCCCATTGTTTGTAACAGTCAATAGATTGCTTTCTTTTCCTGGCTTTGCCTGTAACAATCCGAAATACTGTTCTTTTTCCCGATTGTAGGTAAATACAAAATGATTTGCCCCTGTGATTCCCTGACGTATAGGGTTCGGGAAAAAGAGTGCCACGTTTTTTTGGTCGTTGGCATAAATGGTGTCCAAAGGTTGTTGTGCAGATATTGACATTGAACAAATCAATAGTAAAAGTGTGATATATGTTTTCATAAGAATAATTTTCAATAATTTAAGATTTAACAAATGCCCATTATGGGCTACAACTTAGTGGCTTTTAGGCTTTCCAAATAATTGTTGTAATGAAGGTTTCGAGGTTTTTAGAATAAGTTTGTAATTATCAGTTACCGTAACCTTTACCTTTTTGTGGTTGCGTTGGAATATCTTTCGAATACCGCTTACCTGTGGAACTCCTGCAATATTGATGTCATCCACCATATCGCCAATTACTTCATTGGTAACTTCCGACCGAAAACTGTTCTCCACATAAATGCCCTCGCTACCGTCTTGGAGGTCAAAAGCTTTTAGTTTTACTGGCTGATGATTGATGTTCTCGATGTTAATGATTGTCCGATTTGGCTTAAAATTGACAAATCCATAAATAGGCGTATTCTTGGAATAGCGTTGTCCATAGATGGTCGCACCTTTTATCAATCGCATTTGTAAGCGATAATTGGTTTTAACGGTCTGTGTGCCATCTACACGTACATAAATAAAGGCATCGGTGTTTTTTGAATTCAAATCATCATTTTCAATGGGATGCGAGGCAAAAAAGAGTTGGTGTTCCAAACCAAGTTCTTTGGCTTCAACTTTAGTTTCATTTTTTTGAACTTCATCAATGGTATCTTTGACCACTTTTTTTTTGTGTTTTTGAGGAATGTATCTCGGATTGATATTTTCATACGTCTTTTCAGAATAACGGATTTGTCCCTGCTCATAAATACTGTCCACCATCTGCATTTTTTTCTTATCCAATAAATCGGGGTCGTATAGTCCTGTGGAATCCAACAGCCGTTCATCATAAATACTGGGTGCATTGGTCTCCCTAACTTCCTTTAAGTCGTTTAGGGCATCCAATTTGGAATCATATTCCTTTTGGTTGTCTTCCAGTTTCGGTACGGGAATTTGGTTGTTGTCAATGGTCGGTTCTTCGTCTTTGCCCATAACGAGCATTGCATAACCTCCTATAAATAGCAGGATGCATACCAACACGATGGAAAAGACTATTTTATTTTTTTCTACTTTCATTCTGTATATTTTTAAATGCCTCTATTGGCTTTCATAATTTTCTAATTTTCGTAACGTACTTTCAAAAAAGTTGGTAATCAGTAGTCCGTGGGTATTGTTCGGAAAGTTCCTGTCAACGTGAATCAAATTTCCAGTTGTGGTCAATTCATAAGTATCTGTGATAGTACCTCTATTGATTTCAAAAATGGTTTTCGTTTCGAACCCATAAGGTTCTTTTTCTATGTTAACCTTTGATTCTATACTGAGGACTTTTTGAACCAATGAGTATTGCAGCAAACGGTTATACACACCATCGGCCTTTTTCTGGCGGTACAAGGCATCTACGGAACTATTGCCCAACCATAGTGCCTTTTCCAAATTCTTTTCATAATTACTGGCATCTATGTTATAGAAATACGTATGGAACAACTCCAATTGTGCCAAGACTTCTACTTTTAAATTTTCTTGCTGAGATACCAGTTTCAAGGGAATAACACTTCCGTCCGTATTGACCACAAAAGCATTGTTTACCGTTTCTTTATGGAGTTTTACGACCATTAACATCGAAACGATACAGGTCAGTACAGCTCCTATAACCACCGCCAAAACGATAAATCGGTTTAGCTTCAGTACGTTGTAAATATTTTTATAAGGCGTTTTCATCGATTTTCTGATTATTTTCAATGTTACCCAACAGCAAAATTTCAGATACTATCACCTCCGAAACATAATGTTTTACGCCCTCTTTATCTTTGTAGGAGCGAGAGGCCAGTTTCCCTTTGATAGCAATTTCTTTGCCCTTTCTTACGTACTTTTCGATGATTTCGGCAACTTTGCCCCAAGCTACAATGGTGTGCCAATAGGTACGTTTTACTTTATCACCTTGTGCATTTTTAAATAATTCATTGGTGGCTAAAGAAAACCGAGCTTTTTTTCTTTCGTTTTCCAAATTCGTAATGTCAGGATCTTCCCCTGCATTACCGATTAACTGTACGTTGTTTTTTAATTTGTTCATGATATATTATTTGATAATTAATGTGCTTTTTAATGTGGATTATCGACTTGCTTAATCGGCTTTAAGCCGTAAAGAGTTTAAATACAAAAGAGGTTGCCCTACGGTAGAGTTTGAATTTCAGCAAGACAATAAACCCAATAGACCCGAATTGCAGTAAGGGTGCGAAAAAATTACTTCCCCAATCCGTACCAAACAGGTCGCTCCAGAAATTGGTGTTGATTTCGGTATAAAGATTATTCACGAATACATTGACCAAAAAGAATGCAGGCACTAGCATATACACACCAGCATAGAGCTTGAAAAAATTGTAAGCCAACGACCTGAATTTTTCAAAAACCGCCAAACTGATAACCAACGGAAAAAAGGCTTGCATAATACCCAAGAGGAAAAACCGTTCCGCCAAGAACAAAGGGTAGATAAACAAATCCAATAGCCACAGGAAAATTCCAATGATGAAGGACAATATCTTTAACCCATATAAGGGAGTAACCAAGGCTTCATATAGCATTGCCATAGCTTTTTTGGCGGCATCCCAAGCACTCACATCCTGCTCGATGTCAATATCTTGCATCTGCAACGGGAGGAGTGCGGGTGCCGTGTCCCTATACTGGGTTTCGATAGCTACCAAAATGGTGTCGAAAACAGTCAATACCTGTGTGGAGAAAATAACCAAAATGACCACTGCAAAATTCTTTGCCAGTTCCGCAGGGGTCAACCCCCACGTATAGCCCTCATTATTGGCAACACCTTCATTATACTTTTTTAGAATGTTAACGAGGAAGAACAATATGGCCAGTGTTTTCATTCCCGCAATAGTGTATTGTGAGAAATCACTGTTTTTGATGGTGGTAAAAACTGCATCAATGTATTCTAACCCTATGCCTAAAAAAATACCTGACATTAGTAATTGGTTTCTCGGTTATTGATTTTGTGCTGCATTTCTCTAAAAGCGATAATCTCTCGATAACGTCTGGTCTTGGCTTCGATTTCTGCGACCATTTCCTTGGATTGCAGTTCTTTTTCCTTTAAAACCGTCGCACGTTCGGCATCTGTCATTTTCATACTATCGTTCGATAGTATCTTATCAATATATTCCATACCATCAATGGAGTTCTGAATAATGGCATCGAAAGAATCCGAAATACGACCTACTTCATCGGACTTGATAAAAGGAGAATTCAAAATATCCCTTAAATCGCTTTGTACCACTTCGTACAGACGTTGGTTGTTCTTCGCCAGTTCCCTCACCGCTTTTAACTGCTTAATCACATTATTGACCTTGTCGATATTCTCTTTTTGCTTTTTTAGGAATTTTACGGTCTTTAACAATTGAGAGGTCTGTTTACCAGATTCCAACAATGATTTGACAAAGCTGATAAAATTCGTGTTGTCATAAACAGGCATTCCTTGGGCAGAGACATTGCCTCCGATTAGTACTACAAATAGTACCGATAAGGTTAATTTTTTAATTGTGTTCTTCATGATTGTTGTTTTAAGAATTAATAAATATGTTGATGGCTTTTTCCATCGAATTGTGTTCTTCATATAGTTGCATTATAGCCTCACTTTCTTGTCCATCGGTGAGGTAGGCTGCATAGACCTCTTTTGGTACTTCCAATCGGAAAATGTTGCTTTCCTTTCCTATTTTGATGAACATTTCGGTATATTTTCTCGTTCCTGTAAGATTGTTGCGTATGGATTTCAATTGGTTCAAATCGTGACTGGAAAGATTTAGTCTGTTTTGCAATTCAGCATAGCCTTTTTCATTCCGAAGGCTATACACTACTTGTGTATTTTCAAGAATGCTGGCTGACGTAGAATTATTAGGCAATTGATTTATAGACTGTAGAATAATGCCAATCGCTCCATTTTGTTTCCGAATCGCTTGATAGTAGAATTCTACACTTTCCAAGACATTATCAAACTTTAATTGTTTGGCAAACTCATCAAAAAGAATAATCCCACGTTCGGAACGGTTTCTCCAAATGGTACGCTGTATGGCCGATTTAATCAGCTTCAACATAACAGACAATATTTCCTTATTGTCCTTGACTTCATCTAGCTCAAAGACAATCATACGTTTGTCCTCAATTTTATAGGTCTGGTCTTCGCTAACGTTGAACAGGAAGCTGTATAACCCATCATCTACATATTCCGAAAGGATGTGCAGAAAATTATAGATACTGAAATAATCCTCCTGAATCTTCAGTTCCTGAATGAGTGTATCTTTTTTAGTATCTACAAACTGATATAGTGAAGCTAAAGAATGGAAGGTGGCATTGCCGCTTTTATGATAATAGTAGCGAAGCACTTTTTTAATAGCGACTTCTTCGGCTTTAGTAGCTTCTTTTCCCGAAGCCAGCAATTCTAATAAGAAAATAGAAAGCTCTTCTAATCGCTCTGGTGTTAAATCTTCTATGGATGAAATGTAAAACGGATTAATCCCTAAATTTTTTCCCTGTTCATAGCGAAGGATGATATGGTCATCTGGATAGAGCTTGGCAAATTTGGAATACGAACCTCCCAAATCGATGATGACCAGCCGAACGTTGGCCTCGAAGTATTGTCGAAGGATATTATTCGCTAAAAATGATTTTCCTTCGCCAGTGGGTGCGAAAATGGCAAAGTTTCGAGCCTTGATACGTTTCTTCTGCTCGTCCCAAACATCTTTAAGTACAGGAATATTATGTTGCCGGTCATTAAAAATGATGCCCACTTCATCCGACTTATAATTGCTGTTATTAATGTATAAACATAGGGCGTGTTTTAAATCGGTGACATACAAATCTTCGTTGGAAAAATTAGAAGCAAAACAGCAATAACTGTTAAGGAAGTAATGCTTCCGTTCTTCACCTTTAGGGTAATAAGGGACAATATCGAGTTCTTTGAACTCTGTTTTAATCTTGGAGGCAATTCTACTTAATTCCCCTTTTTCCTTAGACCAGAAAACAATATTAAGGTGTCCTCTTATAATTCTTGACGAATCATCCTCATTGATTTTGGCAACGATTTCTTCAATCTTCTTTAAGATGACTTTGTTCTGTGTTCCAAAATTGGAACTCTTTTTAAGCTCCTCGATTTTCTTATCCAGCAGCTTTCGCCACTTGTGTTTGTCATCCAAATAAATGATTTGATTGACGATATGATTTTCATTGAGATTCAAGCCCAATCCATCAATAAATCCTTGATGGAATACAAAATCGTCTGAAGTAAATTTATCATTGGTCTTGCTACTTTGAACTACATCTCCAAAACAGCCTTCGCTATTTACAGCCAATACATCAAAATGATTTTCACCTATCTCTATATTGGATTTATTTAACTGGATATCGGTATCAAAACCTTCATTAAATCCATTAAAGTAGGCGTTGGTCAAAACAAGTATTTCGTCTTGGTTCAATGGTCTTAGGGATACCTTTCTACTATTGTTGACAAAGGAAACGGCATCGTTTACCGAAGCGATAAATTCCTGCACGTTATGGTCCATTTGCTTATGAATACCCTTATCGACCTTGCGAAACGGATTGGTGAATTTTGGGGCGTTCAACGCCTTGTTATATGGGAGAATAAAGAATAGGTAAGATGTATGTTTTATGAACTCTCTACCTTCAAAATAGTCGTGTGTGGCTCGTTGCAAAAAGGTTTTATTTGGTAGTTCTTGAGCCAAATATGCTGCCTTCTGATAAATATCCTGTTTATGGATGACCGTAGCCACTGGCAAGGATTTAAACGCCTGAAACCATGCTCCATGAATGTCCTCAAAATCTTTTTCCGCAAGGGAATAGATTTCAGGATTGTCCACTTGGTAGCCTAAAACCATATTGCCATTGTTTGCAAAAACGATATGGTCTTGAATATCCAAAATAGGATGATATGCCGATAGGTTAATTTTCTTCATAGTTTATTAGTGTTTTCATGGTTTGCCAAAATGCCTGCGATGCAGGCTTTTTTATTGCTAATGGTTTGCGGAAACACTTTTTGAATATGCAAGAGTGCTGGATTCTTGGTAATGTGGGTTAAGGCAACATATAGTGTCCCATTAAACACAAATACCGAAATGATAACCATAAAACTGAACGAAAAAATGATAAACAGTAATGAGCCGATAACGGCGGTCATCATCAGTGCGAACAGTGATATGGGAAGCCCCATAATCACCGCACGCTTTCTAATGTTTTTATAGACTTCGAATTTTTTCATAATCAGAATTTTTTGAACTGCCTCTTTGAGGCCTAGACTACGATTCCGATTAAGTAGGTAAAGATGCCTACGACTGCTCCTGCAATCAATACAAAAACCAATACACGGGTAATCCCTTTTTTTAAATCGGCGTTTTCGCCAAAGAAATGCCCTGCATTAAATAGAAAACCTATTAAAAAGATAACCCCAAGAATAATGGGAAAAATGGTTCGGATAGTATCGGAAACATCGTTAACGGAATCTTCAATACCTCCAATTTGAGCAAAAATGGAATTGGAGAGCAGTAATAATAAAGTGGTTAGATAGACTGATTTTTTCATATTAAAATGGTTTAAATTTTGTTTCATTTTTATAGTATGAAAAATACAGTATATTTGAATACAAATAACTGAATATCAATATTTTATATAAATAATATTTTTTAATACCGTTTGATTTCAATTGGGATTAAACGGTATCAAATCTTATGAAATTCGACCTTAAAAAATCACTGTGTTATGAAAAAAAGTTGGAAAAAAATGCTCAAAAACGTCAGTTTTTTGATTTTACTCTTAAAAATGTGCCTTGTTTTTGGTCAACAAAAAACGGTTGTAATTGATGTTGGTCACGGCGGAAAAGATTCTGGTGCAATTGGAAAAAATGGTATTCGAGAAAAAGATGTAGCGTTAAGCATTGCCAAAGAGATTTTAAGACTGAACAAAATCCTATTGAATGACAAGTTTGATATATATTCGACCAGGTACAATGACACTTTGATTTCCTTATCGGACAGAAGCCTATTGGCTGAAAGCTTAAAGGCAGATGTGTTTGTGTCATTACATTGTAATGCCTCTGCCACTTCTTCAAAAGGAATGGATGTTTACGTACATAATACCACAAACGATAACGAGATGAATATCAAAAAATCCATTGCACTCGGATTATCCATTATGGAAGAAAGCTCTCTGAAATTGGGCTTTAAAAAGCGAGGTGTACAATTTGCGAATTTTCAAGTGCTGCGTGAAAACATCAAATACCGTCCTTCAATTCTCGTTGAAATGGGGTTTGTTACCAACACCGATGAAGCGGATTACTTTTTAAGGCCCAAAAATGTTAGAGCTATGGCATTGGCCATTTTAATGGGATTGTATAACTATTTAAAATAAGGCTATGGCAGATTTTTTTGTGAAGATTATAAAAATAATTATTGAAATAATTAGAAAATTACTTAAACTAAATACTTGAAAATTCTAGCATAAGTATAATCATTACCAGTATCTTCTACGTTATAGTGATTCTTTGAATAAAAATGCTTTAGTTTATCTGGACTCGAAGAGTCTTTGCCATTTATTAATTCTCCATAAATTTTTTGATATTTTCTGTCTTTTGCCCATTCTTCAAATTCTTGTAAAGCTATAGAACCTGTATTTTTATTTTCATCAAAAACTCTTAAATAGTGAAGTTTCAATTCTTGTCCAAAATTTTGGAACTCCAAAATAAAAGCATTTTCATTGTTATTGTATTTTCCAAACATATTTCCAGAAGCGGAATTAAATATGAGAGATATTTCTTTATCATTATGAATAATGGTTTTCATAGTTATAAACTTCTAAAGTTTTTCTAAATTTATTGAATTTTTAACAATTATGAGAATACTATTTGTTTTCTTTTTTAAATTTTTTGAGTTTATTTTGGGAGCTATTTTCAGGTCTTTATTTCCACGTAAAAGGTATCAAAATAAATATGATGGATTATCCAGTATAGAAAGGGTCAGAATTCTGGAAAAAAGGAGGCAACAACGAGGTTACCGAAAAGGGTGGTTGTACCATCGGTGTGAAGAAGAAGGATTATTGGATGCCTATCAAAAATTATTTGGGCCTTATCGTCAATCTGAGCAGGATGCGACCAAATTCAGTTTTGGCAAATACAGAGGCAAGTATGTAGAAGATATTTGGAAATCCGATAGGGAGTACATCAATTGGCTTTCCCGCCAAGATTGGCTGGCTGAATATTTGGATGAAAATGATATGATTCACGAATTACTTCACTTAGAGCAAGAAAACCAAAGTTAGATTTGGCCTTGTTTTGTTTTTAACTCATTAAAAACACGTAAACCCTAAAGAGGTTTTTCTATTCTGGTATCAGGTAGAAATTAGGATGATATCTAACTTTTCTATTTGAGACTTTAAAAAATAAGCTGTCTGTATCCTTACATCCAAAGATTACTTCTAATTTACCCTTTCTAGAAATTATATTAAGGCACTTTGGGGTAATTATTGGCTTTTTACGGATTTTATGTTTATAAAATTTGATGGTATCATTCTTTTTTCGATAAACTAAAGGTTCTCTAAACACCTTTTTCATACTGAACTTCTCATCTGTTGTATAATTATTTTCAGCAGTCGCAATATTTGCATTCGTGATAAAAATCTCTTTAGGATATTTTTCTTTACTATAGTGAAGAATTATATCAGGCTCATTTTTTTGGTTTGGAAAATGTATTAAGTTGGATATAGTGTCAATCTTTCCTAAATACGCATATTCTACTTGATTCAAAATTATTTTATTCTCATAAGCTTGCCTATCATTTAGAAATCCGTCTGATTTATTCATGTATTTATGGGAAAACGTGGTTAAATATAGAACCAAGTTTGAAATTTTGCTTTTAAGTAGATAAACCTCCTCAACCTTTAAAGTATCCTTCCTTTCAGAATCAAAGAAGTTTTTCGGACAATTGAAGAATCGTTTATTGTTAGTTTCTTGTCCAGAATCTTCACAAATTCCATATACAAATGTTTCAAAATCTTTAATTCTAAATTCTTTAAATAAGACATCTTCATTATCCAAGCTAAGTTGACTTGTTTTGTATAGACCAGAACCACATGAACAAGCGATTATAATAAAAAGTATAGCTGAGATTAATCTTTTCATTTCGGAAGAGTTATTTGATTATATTCATATCTTCCTCCAAACATCCACCTGTAACCTCTATAATAGTCTGGATGATATGGTACATTGGTGTTAAAATGCAGGTAGTCTTGAAAATCTAATCGATTGTAATTATATAATGATATACTGCCGCCAAAGCCAGTTTTAATATTTGAAATGTTTAGTCGCCACCTTTGTTGATTATAAGAAAATTGATTGTCATCATAATAGTTCAAGTAGTCTATTTGTAGTTTGTCTGCAACATCAAATGCGTACTTTTGATAACCTGTATATTTGTGGTAACTTAATTCTATCAAATTGATAGGGTCTTTCATAGGACCGTGATAAGACAGAACAATCCCTCCTGTATAATATCTATCTCTTTTATCCCCTGCTATTTTTAAAATTGGCCCTCCGTCATTATAATAACTTACTTGACCTCGTCCTAGAATATTTAAGTTAAAAAACCCTACTCTTTGGGATTTCTTTTCTTGAACAAAAATCCAATTAGCCCCATAGGTAATTGATGATTTATAAGGGTTTTGTAAAGGGTTTGCGGTAAATTCAGAAAAATGATATAGTGGAACACTCCTGTCAGTAAAATCAAAATCCCTTTTATCTAATTGAACTGTTATTTGTGCGTTTGTATAAAAATGAGACTGAATTTTATACCATCTTTTACTTTGGTTGGCTCCAATACTACCTTTATTAAAAAAAAGAATACCTGAATGGACTGACGGAGAAATGTTAGTGTTATCAATTTTATATCCTATTCCTCCCGTGAGACTAAATTTAAAAGCAGGAGAACATTTATGGCTAAACTCGATATTTAATTTGGTTGCAACACCATATTGAAAAGAAGAATTAGAACCGCGAAAATCATTTTGTGCGATTATAATCTTCGATAAAAACAGAAGACTAAATGCGGTAACATATTTTATAAGGTTGGCCATATAGCCTTTAAATTTAGATTTTTAATAATAAAAAACACAATATTATGTAAGCTATTTCCTCTTATCTTTACTGTGCTCATCAAAAGCAATCAAATTGAACAACTGCCGCATCCTTGAACGTACCCGATTGCCATACCGTTCTTCTAGTTCTTGGGCATTAAGGTTGGTAGTGGCATGGGTTTTTAGTTTGTTTTCTAAAAATAAATCATATCTGGAAAGAAGTATTTCGCCCATTACGTTACAATCCTTTCCAAAATGCCTTCCGGTGGGTTCAACGCCCAAATCATCAAAACAATAGAATTTTTTGTCGCCGTAGGCTTCAATTATTTTGTAGCCTATGTTGTTAAAGGCAAAAGCAATATTTCGGGTTGGTATAACCTCATAGGGTTTTTGATGTGGTACCATATGACGTAACAGTTTCATTAAACTTGTCTTACCACAACCAACAGGGCCAGAAAGTAAAATCCCTTTGTTGATGTCGATGTCCAACTTTTTACAATTCGCTTCATCCTTGATGAAGTAATTACAGAGCTTGAACAGAATCTCTCGGTCTTCCTCAAATATTTTGAAGTTCTTTCCAAACAACAATTTTCCTTTGGCATTAAGGTAAATAAGCATTTTATCGAAATCGTATAGCAATTGATTGTTTTTCAGTTCTCCTAATTTGTATTGAACGCTGCCCTCGATGATGATATGTGGTTTTATAGTCTTCATTTATTCTGCCAAATGCCCATTATCGGCTTCATAAGGGTTCATTGTAGTTTTTGTTGGAACTTGTCTTTAGGTTGTCCATATTTTGGTCAACTGCGATTAACGTTTTTTCATTTTTCAATTCATCAGCTTTTAACATCCAGTTGCGAGCTGTGGCCTGCCAATCGACAATTTTTGTTTTGCCGCCTACTTTCCAACCGATGCCCTGATAATGATTGTAGAATTTTTTAGCTTCCAATGCTGGATATTTTTCTTCTTGAAAAAAATCAATCACTACATTTTCATTTTTTGGTGGCCCGAGTTTAGTATCGTTTGTATTGTTTTTTCCTGTTTGATTATGTTTGTTTATAGGTACCAGTGCTTGTTCACTGCTTGTTCCGATATTGGTGCAGCTTGGGTACAGTACTTGTTCATCACTTGTCCCAAAATTGAACATCTTGATTCGGCTTCCTTTAAATGGATTGTGTGAGGGTTCATATAACAGGTATTTCCAATGGTGCATTTCTTTGATACAACGATGATAGGTTGCCTTTGAACCAATTTTTGAATACTGCATAAGTTCGCTGCGATTGATGTAAAACTCATCAGGAAAATGATAGGCGTTCCATAACTGAAACAATGCCACATATAAACTGATATGCGTGGGGTTTAAACGACTGTCCTTTGAGAATTGTAAAAAAACATTGTTCAAATGTTTTATATAATTGATTTGCTCCATATAAAAAAGATTCAATAGTTAAGAAACTAATGTTTGTTATGAATCTTATTATTTTCCATCATCTTTAGTAGTTCTACATAATCATAATAGATAACCCCGCCAACCTTAGTGTAGGGTAGCGTTCCATTGATTCTAAGATTCTGTAATGTACCTGGAGAGATATTTAGTATTTCGCGAACTTCTGGAGATTTGAGCCATTTTTTAGAAGTCTGCCCAGATTGATTGTTCAGTAATTCTTTAATATCATCGAGTAGTTCCATTTTAAACTCTCGAAGATCTTCGGTTGTAATAATTGTTGCTGCCATTTGTAAAACGATTTTAGAAAAACAAAGCCGCCAAATAGTTGCTAATTTTTAAATGACGACTTTGAATTGATTTAACTTTCGTTTGGCAAAATTGGATAAGATTATTGGTTTTTATTACATAGTTGTACCCAAGTTGGGTGTTTTTATTTACTCATTATTAATGTGTTAGATTGATGCAATTTGGTTAGTAGAAAAAAAATGCTCCTATCAATTTGAAGCAAAAAAAATGATTTTGGTGAAAATTTTGATTTTACCCAACTTGGGTACAACTATAGGTTTTATGCATCAGATTCCCGATAGCGTTTTAATAACGCTTCTTTTAGCATATCAATAAATTTTGTTTGATTGATTTTTCTCGAACGAATGCCAACAAAGGTATGGTAGTAATTTCCCAAGTTAACATTGAACAAGTATTCAGCCGCAATTGCTAGTTGCTTTATACCAGCAGTACCACTATTGATTACCCCACAACTATGCAAGGCATAAATTAACTCGATTAAGTCTGTTTTATGTCCTGTCCAGAAAAGCTTCGATTTTTTCCTAAAGGGCAAGCTTATAGTTTCTCCATCATGATGTTTTTCTAGCACATCTATTTCAGCTTTTAAATAAACGATAAGCATATCGTATGCTAATATAGTCGCGACCGTACTATCATGGCTCGTAGAAAACTGTTCATCGGTAAAAAAATGAAAGGTGTCGGAATACAAACGTATATCGGCTTTTCCTCTTAAAAAATATTGTTCATCTAAAGAAGTTGCATTTCTGCGGTAGTATTGATAAAACTCTAAATTATCATTAAAATAATTTTGGAGTCTATCGATATGCCTGTTCAAATATTTGATTTGAGATTTATTACTGCTTCTAGGTCTTTTACTTTCGATATTGAACAGCTTTACGTAATAAATGAGTCTGCTAAACAATCTTGGTTTTGTCTTTTTGAAAAATGATATTTCATCTTGTTTTGTTTTAAATTCACAGTCAGTAACTAAATTTCGTATGTCCTTTAAAGCTCGTTTGGTAAGTTTAATCCCCTTTTCTGCTTTTACCAAAATGTCTTCTGTTTCAACTTCTAATATATCCAGTTCTTTATCTAACTTTATTACTATTTCTTTATAAATTTTCATTTTACATTATGTTTTATGTGAAATAGAAAGCTCTTTAAATTCTTAGCAATATCGGTATGTGCCACCCATACTATTTTTACGGGTCAGCCATACCAAAATTATATCTCTGTTGAATATCTTTTCGGGTGCAATTCAATTTCTTATTTTGAAAAAATATATTATCGTTGAAAAAGATGTTAATGCAGCAAAGCACATTAGAACTGTAATAGATTATTTTGATGATATTACGTTTTTAGGATACTGTAAAAATCAAGAGGAAGCACTTATTTTAATATTTAAAAATAACCCAGATATAATTTTTTTGGATATCGATAATACTATTGATAATCTACCTGAATTTCTTTTGGAAATCAATCAGCACTGCAAAAGCCTGCCTGTTTTTATAGCATCATCTTCTTCGGAAAAAGATGCTTGTAGAGCTTATAAATATGATTTTTTTGATTTTCTCTTAAAACCTTTAACAGAACTCAAATTACAGAGAAGTATTTTGAAGTATCAAAAAAAGCATCCATCGAAAACAAATGAGATAATATGCTTAAAATCAAATAAAGATTATCAATACTTAAATACTGAAATGATTCTTTTTTTAAAAGCCGACAATAACACCACCGATTTTTATATGAAAGATGGTTCTATAATAGGAGCTTACAAAACGCTAAAAACTTTCGAAAACACACTTCCCAATTTTTTTTTAAGAATTCATAAAAGTTATATTATAAACAGCAAATGTATTTCTAGAATTCATTACGGTAAATCGGTTTGCATTATTAGAAACCCTTCTCATAAAATACCCTTTACAAGAACTTTTGTTAAGAACATTGATTCTATAAATGCAACTTTATCAAATAGGGCATTTATTACGCTAAATTAATTTCCCTATATAAAAATAGGATTTTCCTCACAGTTGTATAGGTTTCACTAAATGGTTGTTTTTTAGACTGTTTTCTTCTACTACTGATACTACTTTAGCCCTCGAAGTTTCACTTGCGTTACAAAAACAACAACGCTTTTCATTGTACACAATTTAAAAAAACGGCTGTATAAACGGCATAGTAAACCATTGTTTAATCTTAAAATTTTGCATTTATGAAAATCTTAAAAAGTACCCTCGTTTTAATCCTATTTTTTAATCTTATAACTTCTTGCACTGTTGATGACATTACAGAAGAAACAGAGGCAACAGAAAATATACAAGCTACCGGTGGGGAAGAAACTGAAGTTGACCAAACGGAAAAAGGTTAAAAATATCTTTGCAAAAACTAATCAGCCTTTGGCACAATAGCTAAGGGCTTTTTCATAGATTTGTCTTATATAAACAAATCTTTTTGAGAGTAAATATCCTACATAAAACAATATTAATATTCCTTATTTTGCATGGATGCAGTTCCGAACATGATCAAACAAAACATTCAGAACTAAAAAACGATAGCATTTCTTTATGGCTTAAATCTTCAAAAAAATTATCTCTCCCATTGGAAGAACGCAAGTTTTATTTAAATAAAGCATATACTACAGTAGACCCCAATAAATTAGACACTTTTACTACCAGAACTCTAAGTAAAATTGCTTATCAATATTTAAAATTAAAGGACACTGCTAATTTTAAAAAACTAAATAAAGAAACCTATCGATTAGCACTAAGTATTAAAGATACTTTTGCTTTAGCAGATGTGAATTGGAATGAAGCTAACTTTTATAAAAAAAATGAGGTATATGATTCCGCTTACTATCACTATAACAAGGCGTATAAGTATTTTGAAAGTATAGACCAACAAAACTATGCTGCAAAAATGTTATTTGGTATGTCATTTATAAAAGGGCGTTATCGAGATTACTCAGAAAGTGAAATTTTAATTATAAAAGCCATTTCAAAATATAAATCCTTAAAAAAGAATGAGGCACTATATGCTTCATACAATCATTTGGCATTATTGCAAAATGATATTAAGGAATATGACAGGGCATTGTTTTACCACAAGAAGGCATTGGAATATTTAAATAAATTAAAAAACAAGAAACATTTTTATGGAGTCAGTTTAAATAACATTGGTTTTGTTTATCTCAAAAAGGGAGAAACATTGAAAGCATTAGAATATTTTAATGAAGTTTTAGAAAATGATAGTTTAAAAATCAAAGACATTAAGAGTTATGCTAGAGCAATAGATAATAGAGCCTATTCCAAATTTTTAAATAAGGATACTACTGATGTAATGCAAAATTTATACGAATCTCTCAGGATTAGAGATAGTATAAATGACAAAACTGGCATAGTCATAAGTAAGATTCATTTGTCTGAATATTACGCAACAATTCGGGACACAGTTAAGGCCATAACCTTTGCCAAAGAAGCAAATTTATTATCAAAGGAAATAAAAAACAGTAGGGATTATTTAGCTTCTCTTGAAGCATTGTCAGAACTAGATACTAAAAATGCAAAAGGCTATTTGAAAAAACATATTACGTATAATGACAGTCTACAAGATTTTGAGAGAAAAATTCAAAACAAATTTACCCGAATAGCCTACGAAACAGATGAATATATTGAAGAAACTGAACGCTTATCTCGCCAAAAATTTCGCATTTTAGTTCTTGCTTTAGTGATAGTCGTCATTTTGTCTCTTATATACTATATCATACTCCAAAGGTCAAGAAATAAACGGTTGTTACTGGAAACCGAACAACAAAAAGCCAATGAGCAAGTTTATATTTTAACGCTTAAACAACAAACTAAATTAGAAGAAGAAAAAACAAAAGAACGCAATAGAATATCCCGGGAACTGCACGATGGTATTCTTGGGAAATTATTTGGTATTCGTGTCGATATGGGTTTTTTAGAACTTAAAGGGAGTAATGATACCCTAAAAAAACATGAATCCTTTTTAGAGGAATTACAGTTTATAGAAAAAGAAATTCGGGAAGTTTCCCATAAACTGAATACTAATTTTGATAGTTCTGAAATTGATTTTAGCTCTGTATTAAAGCAGCTTATTGAAAACAAAAGTCATTTAGGCAATTTTAGTTATCAATTAAATATTAGTGATACTATTTCTTGGAACAAAATAGATGAAATTATTAAAGTAAATTTGTATCGGGTTTTACAAGAAGCATTACAAAACATTATTAAATACGCTAGTGCAACAATAGTTATTTTAAATTGTTCGGTAGAAAAAAGTAATTTAATAATAAGTGTAAACGATGATGGTAAAGGCTTTAACGCTAATAAACGAAAAAAAGGAATTGGCATTAAAAACATGAAATCTCGAATACAAAAATTAAAAGGTACGTTTACCATTACATCCGAAATTGGTAAAGGAACCGCAGTACATTTTACAATTCCAATTCATTAAAAAAATATGGAGAATAAAGAATATACAGTACTACTAATAGATGACCATCCTCTAATAACGAACGCCTATAAGAGTGCGTTTAATTATATTGGAAAAAATAATGATACTATGTCATTTAATATAGATGTTGCTCATAATTGTGATTCGGCTGATAGAAAAATTAAGTATTTTTCAACCAATAATAGGGATTTAGATATTGTTTTTTTGGATATCAGTTTACCACCTTCAAAAGATGGAAACATATTATCTGGGGAAGATTTAGGCCTAAAAATCAACAAATTGATGCCAGATACCAAAATTATAGTGTCCACTAGCTTTAATGACAATTATAGAATCCACAGTATTGTCAAGAGCCTTGACCCTGATGGATTTTTAACAAAAAATGATGTTAATCCAAAGAGTTTAGTAGCAGCTATTAATGATGTAATTAAAAATCCTCCTTATTACAGTAAGACTGTCGTAAAATTACTTCGCAAAGAAGTAACCAACGATTTTTTATTAGATGCTATTGACAGAAAGTTGTTATACGAACTTTCTATAGGAACAATGATGAAAGACCTTCCCAAAATATTAAAACTTTCACTTCCTGCTATTGAAAAACGAAAACGCCGAATAAAACAGGTTTTTGATGCTGAAAGCCCGTATGATAAAGAATTACTACAAAAAGCCAAAGAAAAAGGGTTTATATAAAAAATAATCAAATAAATAGTTTAAGTGAATAAAAAAAGTATGGGTCTCCCATACTTTTTTTACGGGTAGCCCATACTTTTATTTTATGGATAAGGTATAAATTCATAACCTACAATATCTCTAAATACTCTTTGAGATATTATTAGATATGGCGGAAATCGAAAAGCCAGCAATGAGTAGGTGTAATCAAAATCATATATGATGAAAAACAAGGAGAAAAGTCCTAAAGAAATTCTTGATACTAAAGAATTATCAGCATTAGAGAATGAGACATTAAAAGGTGGGACTGCTGCTAATGATAAAATCAAGCAGAAACAAAAATCAGGTGATCAATAGTTACTTGACATTAAATAATTGTGGCTTGATTTCATTCAAGTCACAATTATCTATTATTAATAAAAGTTAGTTTAACTCAGAAAATGAAAACAAATCAAGTAGATAAAATAAAAACAAAAAGCTTTAGCAAAGACTGGTGGTTTGAGTTTATTGAAAAAAATAATTCATTTACAGAAACTCAGGTCTTTAAGAATGTCATATCAGAGAATTTGATAAAAACTTTGCACAAAGGTGTTTTTGAGATGTTACAGTCAAGAATTAATAGACTTTACATATATGATGGTCTAAGAGTATATGTTGACGGTGAAAAATTAACAGATACCAAGACCGAAAAATTGCTTAAAACAAATAAGCTTAAAGATGGAGAAAACCTTGAATTATATTTTAAAAGAGTTTTCGGTCAGAATTGTGGAGTTATTTTAAATTGTGGAGAAAGTTATTCTGATATTTTAGCTGGAGAACTTTTACAAACTATACAGCCACTATTTGATATTATTGGAGTTCCTCCTTGGGGTCTTGAATTAACTACATTTATA
Source organism: Maritimimonas sp. 2210JD6-3 (assembly GCF_056591795.1). Lineage (NCBI taxonomy): Bacteria > Pseudomonadati > Bacteroidota > Flavobacteriia > Flavobacteriales > Flavobacteriaceae > Maritimimonas > Maritimimonas sp. 2210JD6-3. The sequence continues at coordinate 124,442 of NZ_JBWQOJ010000001.1, forward strand.
GGAAACTATGGATGGACACCATTAGGCATTCATACTGATAAGAGAGGTGAAAATGTATTGCACTATCACTTAGGGCCTGGAAACAAGACAATGTATACTTGGGATGAATCGGTATATCAAAAAGTAGGGAAAGGAATTATTAACAATCAAAATATTAAGCCATTGCTAAAGTATTCCAATAAATACGAGTTTGGAATGGGAGACTTGTATTATATGCCTTGGAATAAACATCATGTAGGTTATTCGGGAGACTTTTCTATTGGTGTAACTATGTGGTTCAATAATCCCACTCGACAAAGTTTTTCAGAGGTTATGATTGAGTCAATTAAAAGGTTATACGTAAAAAATGATAAAAGTATAATTGAAAATCAGTTAGATTATTTAAACAATGAAAATACTTTTTTAGATTTTATAAGTACATTAAGCATAGATAATAAGACATTAAAAGCACCACTAGAAGATTTCTTAAAAAACTCTTATAGTGAATACAAAAAATGCTTGTCAAGTAATGGATTTTGGAGAAGTCTACCATTAAATCATTTTAATGAAATCGATCATGGTGAGCATATATTTCCTAATCTTGAAAATCAGGTATTACACCTTAATAAGGTAAGCAAAATTAATATAGAAAAAGTTGACAATAGACTGCTAATCTATGTTAGGGGGTCTAAACTATCGTTTAAATATTTCCAAGAACTTGTTGAAATTGTTGAAGAATTAAATAAAGGAGGGGAAGTAACTGTTAGGTCAATTATTGAAAAGCATTCAACTTTATCAAAGGAGGTGGTTTTATACTTTTTGAAGTTATTACTAAATCATAAAGGTATTGAAATCGAAGAACTAGACTTAGTTCATAGCGAATAAAATCAAATTTTATAAAGAATATTTGGGCTAACATATAAATATTAAGTTTCATGATTCAAGAACAATCATATTATGAAGTAATTAATTTTCCTAAGCTAAATGAAATATGTGAAAAATGGAAAATTATCAGAGAGGAATTTCTTCAATTGGATGCTCCAATTATGCCAATAAATAGAGTTGAAAAAACCCATGAAGATGTGTTTTCAGAAGTTCATAACCATGTAGTTGTTGAGGGAAATGAATATGGCTGGGTTTTGGGCTGGGGAGAAAATGGTGAAAACCATGACTGGATTCAATATGGCTTAATACTAAATGGTAAAAAAGTGCCTTTTACAGGGACTAAGATGAGGCGTACAATTGAACTCTTCAAGGGTGTTGAAGGCATTATTGCAGTAGCACTTTTGAAACTAAAACCTAATTCTATACTACATACGCATCGTCATCCTGATATTAGATTAAAAAGGGCTCTTCAATTACATTTGCCAATTGATACCCCAAAAGAATGTAACTATAACTACTTAAATGTTCAAGGAGAGTTCCGTCAATATGAATGTGGAAAACCAATCGTTTTTGATGGAGCTTTAGACCATTTCGCTCTAAACGAATCCCATAATGAAAGAACAACTCTTTATATAGAGTTTCATAAGAAAACATTGATATCTATTTAAATGAGAATGTTAAAATAAACGAAAACAAATGGATAATAATTATGAAATTATTAAAAATCGTCCTGATAGTTACGGATTCATAACAAGAGAAAATATTGAATATGAACTAGTAATTAAAGCATCAGGAATCGTTTATCTAAACAAAGAAGGTAAGCAAAAAAATGTTATAGAATTAGCTTTAAATTGTGATTTCAATAGTGCAAATAAAGATTATAAAACTGTGAAAACAATAATCTTTTTCTGTAAGGAACTTTCACAAAGATTAGACGCAGTATATATTCAGATGCACAATCAACCCGAACTTATTAATAATAATAAAACTAAAAGAAGAGGTCTTTCAAGAATCAAACTATGGAGTAGGATTATTAATAAACATTTTAAAGAATATGTTTTTTTAACTAATCAAATATTAGATCCCCATAAGGATAGAGATATTTTATGCATTGCGATTAAGAAAGATTCAATTTATTACAAACAAATAGTTACAAATTTTTATAGATTTCGTTACGCTCCAAAATAATATGTTCAGAAGTAAGTCGAATATTAATCTAGTACGTCAGCACGATAAAATGGATTGTGGTCCAGCTTCATTGAGCATGATTACTAGTTATTATGGAAATGAATTTTCACTAGAGAAATTAAGAAATTTATCTGAAATTGATAGGGATGGTGTTTCTATGCTTGGTATAATTCATGCCGCAAAAAAAATTGGATTTGAAACAACTTCAGTAAAAATAAATTTAGAACAGTTAGTAAATCATTCAGATAAATTACCCGTAATATTGTTCTGGAATAAAAATCATTTTCTTGTTTTAGAAAAAATTAGTTCAACAAAAAAAACAGTCAAATTTCACTTAGTTGATCCATCTCACGGAAAAACTATTTTAGACAAAAATGAATTTAAAAAATGTTGGTTAACAGAAAATGATTGTGGTATTGCCCTTTTTTTGAGCCCGACAAATAGATTCTATTCATTAAAAAAACAAAAAAACTCTAAAAACAGACTGAAAATCATTTTAAAGCTGCTATCCCCATACAAAAAGAGGGTGCTTCTTTTAGCTTCTTTTGTCTTATTTGGGAGTATTTTAAATATTACTCTTCCCTTTTTGACTGAAATGCTCATTGATAATGGCGTTAATAAAAAAGATCTTAATTACATAAGTTTAATTCTACTTGCCCAATTATTTGTTTTTTTAGGGATAATGTTTTTTAATGTTTTAAGAAACTGGTTTACACTTGTTATTGGGAATAGATTTAGTATTGATATTATTTCTTCTTATTTAGGTAAAATACTCAAATTACCTTTAAATTTTTTTGAGTCAAAAAATTCTGGTGATTTCAATCAGAGAATACAAGATAATGTAAGAATAGAAGAATTTCTTACCTCGGATAGTATTTTAACAGTCTTTTCTGTTCTTACCTTAATTACCTACTCTATAATTTTATTCTATTATGATTTTTATTTGTTTGCCTTGTATATGGGATTAACCATTATTGCTGTTTCTTGGTCAATTTTTTGGCTAAAAAAAAGAAAAGTACTGGACTATCAACTATTTAGAACTAAATCGGAAAGTCAAGAAGCAGTCTATGAATTTTATAATGGTATCAAAGAAATGAAATTAAATCAATTTGAAAATGTTAAAAAAGAGGAGTGGATTAATTTGCAAAATAGGTTATTTAAAATAAATATTAAATCACTTAAAATTGAACAATTTCAATCTACTGGTTTTACTTTTTTTAATCAATTAAAAAATATCCTTGTAACTTTTTTAGCAGCCAATTATGTTATAAAAGAGCACATGACATTAGGTGCTCTTTTAAGTGTTTCATATATAATTGGTCAAATGAATTCTCCAATACATCAATTGTTGATTTTTTTTAGGTCTCAACAAGATGCTTTTTTGAGTTTTAATAGATTAACCGAAGTGTACAATCAAAAAAATGAAGAAAAGGATACACACAAAACTTTGAATACAAGGCTTATTCCAGTAGATATAGTTCTAAAAAATGTAAGTTTTAAATATAATAATCTAGCAGACAAACTTGTTCTTAAAAATATTAATTTAACAATACCCGAAGGTAAAGTCACTGCAATAGTAGGACATAGTGGTAGTGGAAAAACAACACTAATGAAACTACTGCTTAAATTCTTTTTACCAACCTCTGGAAATATTTTTTATGGAGAGGATGAAATAAATAAAATTTCACCTCAAAGCATTCGTGAAAATTCTGGTGTCGTTATGCAAGACGGATATTTGTTTAATGATACAATTGAAAAAAATATTACTACTAATGATAAGAATATCAATAAAGAAAAATTAGTAAAAGTACTTAAGACTGTAAACCTATATGATTACGTTAACTCTCTCGCAATAAAAGAGTCAACTAAAATTGGGGCAGGCGGAAATAATTTATCTGGAGGACAAAAACAAAGAATTTTGATTGCTAGAGCAATCTACAAAAATTCCAAGTATTTTTTTCTTGACGAAGCTACTTCTTCACTTGATGCTACAAATGAAAAGTTAATTCAAGAAAATTTACAAAATATGTTTAATAATAAAACAGTTGTAATTATTGCACATAGATTAAGTACTGTTCAAAATGCTGACCAAATAATTGTTTTGTCAAAAGGTGAAGTTGTTGAAAGAGGTACGCATTCAGAATTAATAAATAGAAAAGGGAATTATTATTCCTTAGTTAAAAATCAATTAAATATATAGAAATCATGAACATTAAAATCACAAAGTTATTTATAGCTTGTTTATTTACAAGCTTTAGTTTCGCAAATGAAGTAAACAAATCGCAAGATGAATTAATCTATTCAGCTAATTTAACCAAGCATGAATATGAAACGGTACATTCTATTCTGAAAGAATATTTTGTAAACTTTCCAACTGATAGTAAGAGAAAAATAACTTACACAGAAAATGGAAAAAGTTACTCTTTAGAAATAATTTTAGCAAAGAGGAAATTAAAGATAAAGTATAGAAGCAATAAAGTTTTAAATAATAAAGAGAAAACATTGAGATATGTAATCACCAATAATCCTGACAATAAAATTAGAACTATAAAATCTAAAATAGAAGAAGTAAAACTAAGGATTAAAAAAAACAAGGAGATACAATAATGTATTTCGTTATTTAATGTTGATCCTAAGAGACAGGTTACAGATTAACTCCAGTATATTTTTGTCTAGATAAAAATATAAACGCAATTATGTTGGGGCATTTTATTTACAATTACAAAAAACACTATTGATAATATTCTATTAATATTATCAAGAAAAACTATATGAAATTTAAAATCATTATAATATTTTTTATATTATCAAATATAAATTTTACATATGCTCAAAATAAGATAAGAGGAAAAATTATAGATAAATCTCAAGTGTCTATACCTTTTGCCAATGTTGTTTTATATCAATCAGATATAGACAAAGTTGTGACAGGAACTGTAAGCGATGATACAGGAAATTTTTTATTTAATGATATTCCAGACGGAAGCTATGTACTCGAAATCTCTGTGTTAGGGTTTAAAACTCAAAAATCAGATTCTTTTACCTTATCTAATGAAAATAGTGATATATCAATGGATTTTATCCTAGATGAAGAAACCCAAGCACTAGATGAAGTAGTAATTAAAGGTAATCGTCCAGTAATTCGTCAGACTGCGGAAAAATTAGTTGTTGACTTGGAAAGATCGGAAATGGTAAGTTCCAATTTACAAGATGTCATGAAAAAAGTACCAGGGATAATTGTAACTAATGGTAATATTACTTATGGAGGACAGGAAGGAGTTAGGATTTTGATAAATGGAAAAACTACTGAATATATGGATATGACATCCTTGTTACGTGATTTGCCTGCCGATAATATTGCTAAGATTGAATTGATCCAACAACCTGGGGCGGAATTTGATGCTGAAGGGTCAGGCCCCTTAATTAACATCATCCTAAAGAAAAATGTTAAACTTGGGACAAATGGAAACGTAAAACTTTATACTGGTTATGATAACGAAACTGAATATGGCATAAGTGGTTCTGTAGCTAGTTATAAAAATAAATTGAACTGGCAGCTAAGTGCAGGATATAGAAAAACTGCATGGCGTGAAGATTTGTTTATAGTTCGAAAAGTTAATAATCAAGTATATGACCAATCTAATATTTCTCCTTTCGACCCAAGAACCTACAGGTTCAATGGGAGCTTGGACTATTACATAAATGAACATCATACATTTGGAGTTGGAACAAGTTTTATCAATACGGATTCTGATAGGGTTGCATCCAATAGTACCGAGATTATCGAAATTGGTTCATCAGAAACACTCTTGACTGAAAATAACTTTAAACGTAATAGAAAAACTTATAACATAACTCCATACTATAAGTTTGAAGATGAAAGAAACAAATTGATTTTGGATTTCAACTATGTTGATTACAAGAACGCTAATATCAACAACCTTTATAGTGTTGGTCAAAGTTCTATAATATACGATAATCAACGGTATTTTCAAGACGGTAAATATCAAATATCAACCTATAAAGGAGACTATAAACGTACTATGACCGGGGATTTTAATTGGATGTTTGGAGCGAAGTATTCTACGGTAACTACAGATAACGACTTGCGTTCCTTCGCTCAAAATATGGATGGAAATTTTATTTTGGATAATAATCTAAGTAACCGCTTTTTGATTGACGAAAATATCCTAGCCATATATTTAAAAACATTCAAGAAGTGGAAGTCTTGGTCCTTCTCTGGGGGGATACGGTGGGAAAATAGTAACACAAAAGGAACATCCACTAATCCTGTTGAAACAAGAAATAGGAATATATCAAAATTTTTCCCTAGTGCCAATATCGGAAGAAAGCTAAATGATAAACTCGGAACTAATCTGTCCTATAGTTATCGGATATTAAGACCCTCCTATAATTCTTTAAACTCATTTGTATATTATTATGACCCTTATACTTTTGAACAAGGGAATCCCAATTTAAAACCTGAATTTACAAACAGTTTTCAATTTGACTTTACCTATAATAGCCAACCTTTTTTTAGCGTAGGATATAAAAGTACTACAGATGCATTATTTGAAATTATATCCCAAAATGATGCTACAGCGCAGACATCTCGATCAGTAATCAATCTATCCGAACGAAAAAATTGGAACTTTAGAGCATTTGCCCCTTTAAACTTTATAAAAGGGTTGGGTGGTTATACAGGAATCATAGTAAACTACAATAAATATGAATCAAATGATTTAAAACCAAAATTGAATTTGGATAAGTGGGGTTTAACTTGGTACACAAATATGGAATATCAACTACCTTGGGATATAAATTCAGAATTAACGGGATTTTATACTACTGGTGGTCTTCAAGGTCAAATAGAACACGATTGGTTGGCTGGTCTTAGCTTTGCCATGAGTAAAAAATTTATGAATGATCGATTTAAAATAAATTTCGGTATTGAAGAAATATTCAATCGTAAATTCAAAGGCAATATTAAATATGCTAATATAGATGCCGACATTATAAGCGATTGGTCGCGTCAAAATGTTTATCTTCAATTAACTTACAATTTTGGTTCCAAGTTTAATAAAGAGAAAGAGAAAAGAAACTCATCTGAAGATGAACAAAATAGAGTTAAGGACAATAACTAAAAGAGGGTATTCTATAAGACTACTATCTAAAAAACAGGTGGCAAGATTTATGGTTTATGAATACCAAAAAGTTAGTGGTTCTATATGATATTTTTTCCTTTTGAAGCACATACTTACTTCCTTATAAATCCTTTCAAAATTCAATCGTAAATCCTCGTTGGAGTAATATGTACTATTTTTGGCAATTCTTTTTGAATGGACTGAAGCTTAAACTGCACCTTCTTATCTCTTCCATCAGCAAAGGCAATAAACTCATTTAGTTTTTGTCAAAAAAAGATAGCTTTTTTAGTAGTTAAAATAGTATGGGTCGCCCATACTATTTTTATGGGCAGCACATACCACGGTTCAGTTTTAAGTATTTAACTTTTACCATTAAAATCCGGTTAGATATGAAAAACAATTACCTGTATGTACTACTACTTTTATTGGCCTATACCAACGGCTGGAGCCAATCCAGATTTATCCATTTCAATGCCAAAGAAATAGATACGACCTTGATATCCGCCCACGGCGATTCGTTGCAAGTGGCAGCAGCAACAAATTTCGCAGAGAAAAAAGCAATGATAAATTACAATCCTGCTATCTCCTTTAATGGTACCAATGATTATCTTGTATTGGAAAAACCCATTTCGAATATTTCGCAAGTAACTGTTTTTACCATCTTTAACCCAGTAGTAATAGACACATTGCAAGGCAAAGCTGTTTGGGGATTACATAGTGAAGAATCGGAAATAGCATTGACCACCAAAGGCGCATTTACAGGCAATAAGTTCGCTTACTATACAGGCGGTGAATCCAACATCGCTACTTTACATACCTATACCCAAATGTATCGTTCCAAAGGAGAGCCTGGTACTGAGACCTACATAAGTATAGGAGCTACAAAAAAAGAAAGCCTGTACCCTTATTTTAAGGGAACTATTGCCGAAGTTATTGCATACGATGGCATTCTAAGAGGGACAAAGCGTCAATCTATAGAAACTAGTTTGGCTCTAAAATATGGCATCACCCTAGATGCCGAAAACTATATTACTTCCAAAAAGAAAGTGGTTTGGGATCGAGAAAACGATGCTGCCTATTCCTATAATATTGCTGGTGTTGGTCGGGATGATGAAACGGGACTCTATCAAAAACAAGCTACAAGTTCCAATGCCCCTGGTTTGTTGGGTATTGGAGTAGCTACAATGGCAGTATCTAACAACGAAAATACTGCCGTAATCAATGACCTGGATTTTATAGTCTGGGGAGACAACAATCAACCATTGGAACTGGAACCTGAAGGAAGTGTAACTGATAGAGTTCCCGTATTACAGCGTAAATGGCTGATTAAACCAACAGGAAACTCTGCTAAAGCCATTGAGACCCAATTGCAATTTGATGCAAGTACATTAGGGGACAGTACCCTAACTAAAGATAATTTCTTACTAATCATTGACACGACGGGGGAAGGTGATTTTTTACCTGAAAACAGTAAATACATCCAACCTTCCTCCATTTCTGAACAAGGTATTGCACTATTTAATAACCTTATATGGGACGAAGACAATTCTGGAAAAGACCTGTTCTCATTTACGCTTAAAAAAGATTTAGAGTTGACTTTATCAAGCCAACAGCCCATTATATGCCCTGATGGTTCAACAAACCTGGATTATCTGGCTACAGGGGGCATCCCTCCCTACAGTTATGATTTGGCAAACAATGAAACTTCCGCCAATCAACAATGGGATAGTAGTCAGGATGCTGAACAAAACAATAGCGTAGAAGTTACATCAGAAGGCATTTATACACTTACGGTTACCGATGCCTTGGGTACACAAACCCAACAAGAATACACCATAGTTATAGAAGAACCTTTAACAGTAGATTTAGGACCTAACCGGCAATTGAAGTTTGAAGAGTCTTTATTCCTACAAGCTGTAATTTCAGATGTAAACAGGGTGGTAAGCTATAGTTGGACGAGCGACAACGGATTTACCAGTGAAGAAGAAACAGTTTACATTGATGATCCAGGAACATACACCCTGACCGTTGAAACGGCATTGGGCTGTCAATACTCAGATGACATTCTTATAGAAGAAAGTTTTGTCCGCGAATTTATTATATATCCAAACCCTGTTACCGATGGTACCTATACCATCTCTATTGTACTGGCTGAAAAAGCCGATATAGATGTGACGGTTTTTAGTGTTTTGGGGGTCGAAGTAAGCTCAGAGGAACTTCAGGCCGAAGAAATATATGAATACGATAACAAACAGCGGGCCAATATAAAGGGTCGCGGCCTTCGAACTCCGGGGGTCTATAGTGTAGTACTGACAACACCCTTTGAAACCGTTTCCAAAAGCCTCATTGTAGAATAACCTATCTGTCACCTCTTATGCTATCAACATATAAAAAAACGATCATTATGATGAATTCCAAAATATACACCTTTTTCTTGACCAGTTTGATTTGTGCTGCCACTTTTGCAAATGAAACTATAAAAGAAACACATCCAAAAAAAGATAAGAACAAGACTTCAACAGAACGCTATTATCCTTCCTCTCTAAAAGAAGGCTATATCGGTGTTTTTGATGACCGGCCTTTGGACAGTCCTGCCGATAATGTATTTACGGTAGTCCTGGATGCCATACCGACAAATGACGAAGAAGTATGGCTTACCTATGACCTCTATGGTATTAGCGACCATACCGGTATTTCCCGAAGTATCAACAACCAGCTTTCTGCCGGGGGTTATTTGGTGGCTCTAAACAATGGATGGCAAAAACAAGAAGAGCAACTAAAAAAAGATTGGTTGCAACAGGGCGATAATATCATTCGTTTTACACTTCCTGAAAATGCCGGGTACAACTACCGTATTAAAAATCTGGGTTTACGCATTTTAAAAAAAGGAATTCAAGGGAGAGCTGTAATTATCAATCAACCTTTAGGGCAGAAATATGTCAATGATTTGGGATATCTCAAAGGTTTTGTACAGGGAAAAGACAGTCGGCAAGCACAGGTCTTCATCGACGATGTAGCCATTTATGATGTATCGGAGGAATTTGAGGCGTTGATTCCCAGACCAGCAAAGAAAAACAAGTGGGTATCTACTTTAAAAGTAGTATTCCCGGACGGTGAGACCTTTACAAAACAGATTGCTTATACTACCGCCGTTAAGGCAGACTATCAAAATACGATATCGGTGCGTTCAGCGGATTATGCCGTGAAACGGTATGCACCGGAAAAAACAATGGAGCTTTCCGTACAAGGCGCTGCCATTACAGTGGCTCCACAAGCATTGACGGTATCAGAAAATATCTCCATAACCACTTTGCGGGCAGTAGATATTCCGGCAATGGACGGTACTATGGTCAATGTGACCAAAAAACACAAAGGATACCGATTCTTGCCCCATGGCACACAATTTAAAAAAGAAGCCACCATTCATTTGGATTACGATAGTTCCAAAATTCCTGATGGGTACACACCTGAAGATATCAAAACCTACTATTTCGACGAAAAGTCCAAGCATTGGGTAGCCCTGAAAAAAGACAGTTTAGACACCAAAAATAACCGTATCATATCCAAGACCACTCATTTTACAGATATGATCAATGGCATTATTAAAGTACCCGAATCACCGGAAACGGCCGGGTTTACGCCTACATCTATCAAAGACATAAAAGCGGCTAATCCATCAGCGGCCATCAATACTATAGAGCCACCAAGTGCCAACAATATGGGTTCTGCCAATATTGGTTACCCGATTACCTTACCTGCCGGACGTCAGGGTATGCAACCCCAATTGGGCATTCAATACAACAGTAGTGGTAGTAATGATTGGTTGGGTATGGGTTGGAACTTGCAAATACCGGCTATCAACATCGATACCCGATGGGGCGTACCGCGATATGATACCGCTATGGAAACCGAAACTTATACCATGGGAGGGCAAATGATGGCGCCCGTGGCACATCGCGAGTCACCCGTGGCAAGAACTTCGGAAAAACAGTTCCATCCCCGTGTAGAAGGCAGTTTCAACAAAATCATCCGTCATGGAGACAATCCTACAAACTATTGGTGGGAAGTGACCGATAAATCGGGGACGATATATTCCTATGGAGGAACATCCGGTTTAGGCATAGTGGATAACTCTGTACTAAAAGATGCCAACGGCAACATAGCCCATTGGGCACTGGTAGAAGTACGCGACCTGAACGATAATTTTGTACGCTACCACTGCACCAAAGTACTAGATGTAGGTGTACAGGGTGGCAGTGTGCCTGGTCAAAACATTTACATTGACAGAATTACCTATACAGGACATGGCAATAGTGAAGGAAAATATGAAGTATTGTTTACTAGAGACCGTGAGCTGAACGAGGCTAAACGTACCGATGTAACCATTAATGCACGTTATGGTTTTAAGCAGGTTACAGCGGACCTATTGAAAAAGATAGAAGTACAACTGAACGGACAGAATATACGCAGCTACGAGCTTACCTATGTGCAGGGAGCTTTCTATAAAACCTTACTACAAAAAATAACTGAATTTGATGCCAATGGGCAGGAGTTTACCAACCATGAGTTTGAATATTTTGATGATGTTCAGGCAGGCAATGACTATGTTCCATATACGGCTATGGAAGAAAACTGGACACCACAGGAAGACACTGTAGAAGGTGATTTTATAAACCCCATAGAACATTTTGGTGATGAGGCATCCGCTTTGGGAGCCAATAAATCCAACGGTGGTGGCGGTGCCATTGCGGTAACAGCGGGTATTAATGATGGTAATTTGGCAGCAAAATCAAAAACAGCAGGAGTTTCCGTAGGTTTTTCAAAATCCAAAAACGAAGGGCTGTTGGCCTTAGTGGATATCAATGGTGACGGATTATCGGACAAAGTATTCAAAACGGATGAAGGGCTCTTTTTCAGGGCGAATCAGTCAGGTCCTGACGGTACAACTACATTTAGCGATGAAGACCCGATACCTATCGTTGGAATCTCTAACTTTAATAAAGGAAGAAGCAGTACGACCGACTTCGGCATCGAATCCCATTTTGTCGTTTTTGCCGGCGTACAGTACAGCAAAACAAAAAGTACAACCTCTACGTATTTCTCCGATGTCAATGGAGACCAGTTAATTGATATAGTAAGTGGAGGAATTGTCTATTTCAACCATATCGACGATAACGGAATCCCCACATTTACGGCATCAAGTGCACCAACACCCAGCCCCATCAATGCATCGGATAATATAGATCCGGCTATTGTGGAAACAGACCCTGCCGAACTGGAAGCAGCCATAGACCAAAACCCATTGCATGACGTGGTAAAAGTTTGGGAAGCTCCTTATGACGGTACCATCAGTATTACCGAAAACGTACAATTGGTAGAGGATACCAGTAGCGACAGGCAGGAATATACAGCGGCCGATGGAGTACGTGTAGCCATACAACATATTGGTACAGAACTATGGTCTACCACCATAGCTGCCGATGACTATACCCCAAAAACACCAACAGGGGTAGGTGCTATCACGGTAACCAAAGGCGATCGTATCTATTTTAGGGTACAATCGGTCTTTGACGGAGCCTATGACCAGGTGCAATGGACGCCTACCATAAGCTACACCTTACAAACTCCAGATTTGGTAGATGCCAATAACCTGCCCGTATATGCATACAATTCAGGAAATGATTTTATCATATCGGCACCCATGTCAACAGGCATGGCCATCGACGGTGAAGTTACCATTGAAGGTACTTTTATAAAACCTATTACCACAGATGATGTTACCGTTGAAATCATTAAGGAGACCAATGGTACACAGCAAGTGGTATGGCAACAGGATTTTGCGTGGAACACTGCTGTAAATCAAAATATAACACTTGATCAAACGGTTTTACAGGGAGAGACCTTTTATTTTAAGGTTTTGGCCAATACCAATATAGATTGGGCAGCACTACAATGGAATCCAAGGGTGTATTATACGGTTTCAAATGACCCGAATATTACACAGATAACCGATACTAATGGAAATCCGGTTTTGGAATTTTACCCTACCGTAGATTATAGTTTGTTCAATGTGTCGGCAACACCTACCCTGGCATGGGAAGCCACGCAGAATGAGACCGTTACCATTACCCCGCAACTTACCTTAGATGCAAATACAGAAAACGGTGCCATTGTTTTTTCCATAAAGAAAAGTGATGAATGGCTATACGAACAGAAAATAACCGTTACCAATGGTGTATTGGGTACACTAACACCAACAACGTTGGATGTAGTAACCGGAGATAAATTGTATTTGGAATACCATATCGAAAACAAGCTATTGGCAGATGTGGTAACTTCTACGAACACTGAAATAGCAGGAGCAGCAACAACTGTTGTTGCGGCCGGCTTACACACAAAATTAGAAGAAGCATCCCTATTTGGGGCCATGTACCGCAATTGGGGTCAATTTACCTATAACGGGAACAGGGACAGGGCTACACAACCCATCAATGAGGCAGAACTGGTACTGGACGATGCCATTACGAATCCGCCGGAAATCGATTTGAGTACGGCCACCACCCCTGAAGAAATGGAAGATATGTACGATACCCAGGGTGGAAACCGGGCCAATGAAAACAAGTTTATCTATATGATTCCGAATATGGAAGAACAGGCCTATGTGGGCTATGATGACCTTACCTATGTAAAAAAACAGGTTATCAGTGCCTCCAGGTTGGGGGAAGACGATATTTTGCCGATAAACCCATTAGAGGCAACGGGTAGTTCAGGAGGCACCGGAGCCACTGCCATTAAAAAGGTGGCCAAAAGCGAAAACGTAAGCTTTTCGGTAGGTATAGGACCAGCAGGCCTTAGCTATAGCAAAGGAAATACCATACAAGAGTATGACTATATGGATATGAATGGGGACAGGCATCCCGATATCGTATCCAAAAATAAAATCCAGTATTCCCTGCCTACTGGAGGTTTAGAAGCAAATGCCGTAACACATGCTTTTGGAAGGGTACATTTATCCGAACATGAGGCTACAGGCTTTACCCTGGGAGGCACCTTCTTGAAATCTGGTGACCAAAACTCAGATCAAAAAGGAAAAGGTTCAAAATCCAGTGATTCAGAATCAGAATCTAAAATAGCTGCTGGTATTAGTGGCAACTTCAACACTAATAATGACGAGACCCAATATGCATGGATGGACATCAACGGTGATGGCTTGCCAGACAGGGTCTATACAGGCGGAGAAGTGGAACTGAATCTGGGCTATACATTTGCCCCAAAAGAACAATGGGGTTATGTAGGCATTAGCGATGGCGACGCCATTAGTTATGGTGCCGGCCTTAATATTAATCTTTTTAATTACAGTTTATCTGTTGGTATTGGGCTTTCGAGAAGTGAAAGCGATACCAAAAAAACTTTGCAGGATGTAAACGGAGATGGTCTGTTGGATTATATTGTTGATGCCTCGCCCCTGGTAGTGGCGATCAATACTGGTAATGGCTTTGCCGCTCCAATCCCTTGGGCAGGTGCCGATGCCATACGCGAAGGCGTTTCCACGGGAGAATCTGCCAACGGCTCTTTTACTGCCTGTATTCCTATTTTACTGGCAAAATTGTGTTTTAACCCTTCAGCAAATGCTTCGCATGGGGTGAGCAGGGAAAAAGTACAAATTGCCGATATTGACGGTGACGGTTTCCCAGACTTTTTAAAGTCAGATAAAGACAATGACCTTACCGTATATCGTTCTACCATAGCCCGCACCAATTTATTAAAAGGGGTAAAACGCCCGTTAGGTGCCAGTTTTGCCGTAGATTATAAACGTGTTGGCAATACCTATGGACTGCCCAATGATGTATGGGCGTTGGCACGGGTAGCTATGCACGATGGTTTTGAGGGTGACGGTGCCGATACCATGGTAAGTACCTTTGAGTACGAAGAAGGTCGTTATGACCGTAACGAGCGCGACTTTTATGGCTTTGCCACCGTGAAAAGTCAACAGTTAGATACCGAAAACAGTGATGCCGTGTACCGTACCGTGGTACAGGAATTTAAGACCGATAACTACTACGAGAAAGGAACCCTGGAGCGGGAAGTATTACAGGATGCAAGCGAAAATCTATATACCGAAAGCCTCAATACCTATGAGCTAAAAGATATTGACAGTGGCAGCACCCTGCCCGACACCTTTAAGGCCAGAGATAACGGAGCCGCCTTTTTGGCCGCTACCGAAATGGCCAAGAACTTCTATGAAGGTCAGGGCACTGCCGGAAAGAGTACCCGTATGACTTATAGCTATGATTTGTTGGGTAATGTAACGGGTTATACCGACTTCGGCGATGATGGCAGTGATGATGACATCTCCTCATCCATAGCCTACCATTCGGTGCCTTCCAATTATATTATGGGCCTTCCGAGTAGTATTACAGTTACCGGTAACGGACAGACCTATCGCAAACGTGAGACCAGTATCAATACAGCTACTGGAAACATTACCCAAATACGTAAATATTTGCAAACAGGGGGTGTAGCTACCTATGACATGGACTATGACGGCTTTGGAAACCTGGCCAAGATCACCAGGCCCGAAAATGCCAATGGCGAACGCCTGTTCTTTGAATATACCTACGACCCTGAGGTGAACACCTATACCATAGGGGTTACCGACGGCTATGGCTATAGTTCTTCATCGGAATACGATTACCGTTTTGGGCAGTTATTGTTAAGCACAGATTTAAACGGGCAGCAGATGCGTTATGAAATCGACAATGTAGGACGTATCACCACCATAACAGGGCCGTTTGAACTGGCAGCAGGACTGCCTTATACCATTGCATTTGAGTATCACCCTGAAGCCGATGTACCTTGGGCGGGCACTAAACATTATGACCCGGCCCACCCCGATAACGATCTGGAGACCATTACCTTTATAGATGGTTTAAAACGAAGTTTGCAAGTCAAAAAAGACGGGGATATCCATTCCGCTCCCAATGCTGCCGACGATGAACAGATGATCGTTTCCGGGCGTGTTACCTTCGATGCTTTTGGGCGTATTATAGAAAGTTATTACCCTACAGCGGAACCTAAAGGAGGTGAAAGCGATTTTAACGATACCCCGGATGGCATTACTTCTACTAAAACGACTTATGATATTTTAAATAGAACACTAACATTAACCCTACCAGATGCTGCCGTAACTACTGCGACCTATGGTTTTGGAAGTGACCGTGATGGCAATACCCAGTTCAGTACTAGGGTAACCGATGCCAATGGTATCTGGAAAGAGAATTTTACCAATATACGTGGGCTTACCAAAGCCGTACAGGAACAGTACAGCCAGGGCAGCGATATCTGGACCAGCTATGCCTATAACCCTATCAACGAACTCATAGAGGTAAAAGACGACCAGGACAATATCATCAATTCTAGTTATGACTGGCTGGGCAGGCGTACCGAAGTGGTACACCCTGATGCAGGAATCACCAAATATGAATATGACCTGGCAAGTAATTTGACCAAAAAGATAACCGCAAATCTGGCGGATGCAAATTTGGCCATTGGCTACACCTATGACCATGAACGGTTAACGAACATTACTTACCCACAAAATCCGCAGAACAATGTCACCTATACCTATGGTGCTAGTGGTGCACCCAACTTTAGGGCAGGCCGTATTATAACACAAGAGGATGCTACCGGGGCACAGGAGTTTTTCTATAACGAGTTGGGGGCCGTAACCAAGAACATACGCACCATTATCGTACCGGACGCACAGCTGCTTACTTATACCACCCAATGGGAATACGATACCTGGAACCGTATTACAAGTATGATATACCCCGACCAGGAAACCCTGACCTATAATTACAACCTGGGTGGCCTATTGCATAGTTTTAGCGGACAAAAAGACGGTACGGACTATGACTATGTAAAACAACTGGGCTACGACAAATTTGAACAGCGTGTTTATCTGGGCTATGGCAACGGTACGGAAACCTTTTATAATTACGAACCCGAAAGGCGTCGTTTAAAAACCATGGTGGCAGAAACAGCAACCGACCGTAAGATGATGGACAATGTGTATACTTACGATAAGGTAAACAACATTCTCCGCTTACAGAACAATGCCGAAATACCGACCAGTAACCTTATGGGCGGACAGACCGATTACAATTATACCTATGACGACCTGTACAGACTTACCAATGCCACAGGTAGCCATCTCGGAAGCAACCATGAGAACAAGTATAGTTTGGCAATGGAGTACAACTCTATTCACAGCATTGTTAAAAAAGACCAGTTGCACGAGTTTAAGGGCTACGACGAGACCGAATGGAGCCCGCGTAACAAGACGACCTATGCCTATGATTATGAATATGGCGAAAACCAGCCCCATGCCCCAGTACATATAGGTAATAAAACCTATACCTACGACGCCAACGGCAACCAGACGGGTTGGACACATGATGTAAGCGGGCAACAACGCCAGATACTCTGGGACGAGGAAAACCGTATCAAGGCCATAGCCGATAACGGTGCTATGTTTAATTATGTATATGATGCCGACGGCGAACGTGTATTAAAAAGCAATGGTGGCGGACAAAACGTAAAGGTAAACGGTAAAAATACCGGGGGCAACGGTAGTATTGGTAACTATACCATTTATGTAAACCCCTATGTGGTCATACGCAACAGCATGATCACCAAGCATTTTTATATAGAGAGCCAGCGTATCGTGACCAAACTGGCAGAAAGCAGTGATGGGCTTTTACAGGATACGGCAGGCGATAATATAAACTATACCAATAAGACTGGGCAGTTAAAGGCAAGCATTACAAAACTGTATGCAGATTTGGGCTTGGAGGTGGAAAAAGTAGATGGTGAAGTCGGTAACTCTGGTAAGATACCCCCTGGGCAGAGTGGTATACACCCTGACCATCCAGACCACCCTAACAATGGCAACAACGGTGGTGGAAATGATGGAGGTTCCGGTGATGGAGGAACAGATGCTTCAGGCGGTAATGGTAACAATATAGAAGCCTTTATCTTTTATTACCACCCGGACCATTTAGGCAGTTCTTCGTATATTACCGACGCCAATGGCGAGGTATCACAGCATATAGAATACTTTGCTTTTGGCGAGACGTTCTTAGAGGAACATAGCAATACGGAGAGAACTCCGTATCTCTTTAACGGTAAAGAATTAGACGAAGAAACCGGCTTATACTATTATGGGGCTAGGTACTACGACCCGAAAACATCGGTATGGCAAAGTGTAGATCCACCAATTCTAGGCAAGTTTATGGATGGTGTTCACAATGGCGGAGTTTATAACTCGTTTAATCTGGGCGTTTACAATTATGTTTATCAAAACCCAGTAAAACTACTGGATCCTGATGGTAATCAGACAGAAGCCGTTGTAGATACCGTAACGGATTTTATCCCTTTTGTAGGAAGTGGGAAAGATATTTATAGAGGTGCCAGAGATGGAGACTGGTTAACATTTGGAATAGGTGTTGGAGGCTTAATTTTAGATGTAGTAACTTTGGGCGGTAGTTCTGTTGTTAAAGGAACGGTAAAAACGGTAGCCAAACAAGGTATAAAACAAGTTACTAAAGAAACTGCTGAGCAGGCTGCTAAAGCAAAAGCGAAAAAGGCAGCAATAATTCAAGCTAATAGAATTGCAGGAAAATTGGCAGAAGGAAAAGTAACAAAAACTTTGGCAAAAAGATTTAAGGGAAGTGATATAGGAGAGCAAATTACAGCAAGATTCAAAGACGGAAAAGCAGTTGTTTTTGATAATGTTGTAGTAAAAAATGGTAAAATACAATTAATCAATGAAACTAAATCTGGAGCAGCAAAATTAACTGCCGCACAAAAAAGATTTTTTGAAGGAGGTGAGGCTGTTAAATTTGTAGGAAAGAAAGCAGATGATTTGGGAATACTGGGAAAAAGTACAAATAAAACTAAAGTGGCTACGGAAATTACACGAGTAGACTAATAAATAAATAAATGAAAGTATCAGAAGTAAAAAAACAGTTGTTAGAATCATTTATCCCTTTAAGTAAGGAGTATGATTATAAAATAGTTAAAGGCAAATTTGCATTGATAAAGAAAAGTGCAAATGGATTTTCGTCCTTATACTTTACAGAAAATCACTGGCATGATGAAGTACAAATTATGCCAGCTGTTGAAATTGGTGTAAAGGAGATAGATGATATTATTAATAAATTTGATGAATATCATAAAAGAACTTTTTGGATGAATTTACTCGAATTGAAAGATTGGTATGATATTGGTAAAGTGGATTGGGATAAGTTTAATTTGAATCAAGGAAATAGATATAAACTGTTTAATTATGAAAATGATTTAACGAATGCCTCAATTGATATTCAAAAGTTATTCAAAGAATATGGTATTCGTTATATCAATGAATATGGAAACATACAAGGGGTAGATAAATTGTATAATAGCAATCCAACTGAAGAAGATAACCCCCATTGTGCTGGTTTTCAAGTTCAAAGTGTAGTTGGGTTAGTAGCTGCAAAATTAGCTGATAACCCAAAGTATGATGAAATTGAAAGTGTTTATACGAATAGAATAAATAATCACGAGGAGGAAGATACGATGGATGAAGAAGATATTGAACGCTTTTTTAAAGTTAAAGAATATTTAAAAAACGATGTTTTTGTTGACCAATAGAAATTTTTTTTTAGCACAAAGTGAATGAAATACAAAGTTTGCCTAATATTATCCATGCTATTGCTTTCTTGTGTTAATAATAAGAAAGATACTGTAACCAATACAGCCATTAAGTCTCTTATAAATAAAGATAGTTTACCTGTTGATTCTTTGAGGATAGCTAAAGTTAAAGACACACTTTCTTTAAGACAAAAACCTTTATCTGTTTCAAAAGAGATAAAACGAAGCATAGTAAAACCGGATTCAACCAGTAGAGATATTGTTTTAAAATACAGAAATGTTTTATCTGGAAAATTGGAAATTAAAATTCCTATATCTTTTGAATTGTTGCAGGAAGATATCTTAAAATTAAAGTATCCGAACAGTAACCCAAAAACAGTCAATGTTTATTCAAATGATGAGGCAACAATAAACCTATTGTTTAACCTTTCAGAGAAACCATTGCAAGCAAGTGAACTTCCAAATGTTTTAGAAAAAATAGTTAAGAAGTTTGAAGGTATAAATAGTATAACTATAGAAAATGCCGAAATACAAAAAATTAACGGTAAAGATATTGTTGTAATAGCCTTCAATTCTCAAGCAATTGATACAAAAGTCTATAATTTGATGTTTATTACGGATTTAGAGGGGAAATCATTTACAGGAAGTTACAATTGTACTTTTAAAGAACTGGTTACATGGAAACCGATAGGCATGAAAATTGTAGAATCCGTGAAAGTAATGTAAGCAAAAAATACTATAAAAATGAAAACTATACTATCCATACTATTTTCCCTTACTTTTTTAGTTAGTAGTTATGGTCAGTACTTAAAAGCTGATGTCGTACTAAAAGACGGCACTATAAAGCACGGCTTTATGAAAAAAATGAAGTTTGATACAGATGTTATTCTGTTAAAAACCACCAAAAAAGACAAAGAACCTATTGAAATAGACCAGAAAAAGATTGAGAAAATAATTCTTTTCAATAAAAAAGATGAGTCTGTTTCTTACGAATATTATTATCTACCCGTTGACAGATATTTAGGAAAAATGAGGATAAAAATGGAGCAAAAAAATATTTGGGTACAGTTAAGAATGGAAGGATATGTGAGTCTGTACCAATTTTCTAAAAAAAGTAGTTTTTATGATAATAATATAAGCATGTCAAGAGGAGTTAGCCAGATTGTATACTATGCAATTCGCAAAGGAGAAAAGGTTGCAACCAATATTGGAATAAATACCATGAATGGGTATTACTTAAAACGCGACGGTGCTAAATATTTTGCAGATTATCCCGAATTGTCTGAGAAGCTAAAAAAGAAAAAGAAAGGTTATAGGATAAGAGATATCATACAGATTGTTGATGAATATAATACATGGAAAACAGGTAATTAATCTGCCCTTTTCGGTACATCTGTTATAAAGTATTCCAAAAAAAATGATAATCAAAGTAGCCTTTTCCATTGGTTGTATATAGTTATATTTATGCTTTAAACGGATAAATTCCAAATCTTTTTATGCATAAAAAATGGCTCAATTATTGGAAAAACAGCTTAACCGATTCACAACGGTTACAGGTTGATTTTGAAAAGGAAAAACATTTTGTCATCAAAGATGTATCTATAGCATCTGGTGCTATTCCTGTTTCTATTACCAAAGAGCTTTTTCAAAGCGAAGAGCGGAAATACAACAAAAAAAGAGGAGTAAAAGATGTAACTGATCCAAAATGGGTACAACTCAAAGCTATTGATGTTCTATTGAGTGTTTTTACTTTAGTCCCGGTAGCCAAGCATCTATCTCATTCAAAGTCTGACAAACCTGCATATCCTTTTTGGATTAGGGCAGGTTTAAATCGAGAAGGAACGCTTAGTGTTCCTGACGAACCGTTTCCCTTGATTCCCAGATACTATTTAACCCCATCTGCCGGAAAAGAAGCCGATTTTATTCTGGGTGATGTGGACGTGGTTGACAAAGCAGCCGCGATAAGCCAGATAAAAGTTAAGACTTGGGGTGATTATATGGAATATATTTCCAAAATTTTTCAGGAAATCACCCGACAAGATATTGATACCTTTACCGTGGAAGGTTATCGATTGAACCATGAAATTATCATGTTCTCCCCAGATGAGGAACAAGGTGCTGCTTCAGGAATTATAAACCTCTATCATCATTTGATAGAAAGGGATAAAATCTCCGGATTACTTAAAAACTTAGTTCAACCTGATAAAAAAAGATTCCAAAAACCTGTCGGGGTTGATAAGTATATGGATGGTCTCCCGCTCCATCTTGGGCAAATGGGAGATAATTTTCCGCTGTCCATTACACAGCGGAAAACACTTAACACCTACCTATCGTCTGCTAACCATACAGTCTTTGCAGTAAACGGACCTCCGGGAACGGGAAAGACCACTTTGCTGCAAAGTGTGGTTGCCAATGAAATGGTGATAGCAGCTGTTAAAGGCAATAGGGCACCGATTATTTTGGCCTGTTCATCGAACAATCAAGCTGTACAGAACATCAACGAAAGTTTCTCCAAAGCCGAAAGCTCCCTTCAAAAGTTGCAAGGTAGATGGCTGCCCGATTTTGACGGGTATGCTTCATATTTGCCTTCAAACAAAAAATCGATAAACGAATTAAATGGAATCAATTTTATAAAACTGGATGGTTCAGGAACCTTTAAGGAGCTAGAGAATTTTGATTATTTGGAGAAGGCCAAATCATATTTTCTGGATAAAATATCAGCCTACAAGAATCAACGATTCATCAATATTGAACAATCCGCCAAAGTCTTACGTAATG
Organism: Maritimimonas sp. 2210JD6-3; assembly: GCF_056591795.1. Lineage (NCBI taxonomy): Bacteria > Pseudomonadati > Bacteroidota > Flavobacteriia > Flavobacteriales > Flavobacteriaceae > Maritimimonas > Maritimimonas sp. 2210JD6-3. Next base: position 147,109 of record NZ_JBWQOJ010000001.1, read on the forward strand.
AAATTCTAGAAATTCAATCTTTACTGGATACCTTTTCGCAAAAATGGAAAACTTATGCTACCGCTTGGGAGCATTTTAAAAAGGCATATCATCCCATAATACCTATTGATGGTTATTTAAAAGATAATTTGGCTGACAGGAGTTTAATTCAAAAAGATATTGAGTGGTTTAATAATACCGAAACATCCATAAATCGATACTATAAAAGTGAATCCGTTTTTCGCAAGCTGGGTTGCTTCTTCGGATTCAAATCCAGTCTTAGTTTGCGTGCTTTTGAAATAGATAAGATTTTTAAAGGTTGTCCAGTCAGGATTTCGCAAAAGCTAAATCGAGAAAAACATCGAGCATTGATGTTTTGCAATGGGCAAATCAATATTCTTGAGGCACTCGAACAATCAGTAATAGCATGGGAAAATCTTTGTGCCGAAAACGATATTTCGGGAATACCACCTCAAAACGAAGATAAATTATGGAAACTTGAGTGGGATAAGATAAACAATAAACGTTTTGAACCCTGCTATTTTTACGATGAACTGGATGTTAAATTTAGACATAAAGCTTTTCAACTGGCGGTACATTATTGGGAAGCCCGATGGCTCTGTGAAGTACCAAAACTTTTAATGGATGATAAAAAGGACAGCAAAGGGTATTACCCTTCCATCCGTAGGTGGGAAATACGGTCTATGCTCACACCTTGCTATGTAAGTACATTTTATATGGCTCCCAAATTTTTTTCCTATTGGGAATATGATGATGAGAACGAGGGATGGGCCAATCCACCCTTAACAGACTTGGTGGACGTACTTATGATCGATGAAGCAGGACAGACAACACCTGAAACTGGGGTGGCAATCTTTAGCCTGGCAAAAAAAGCTATTGTTGTGGGTGATATCAAACAGATAGAACCTATCTGGAATATTCCTTCAAAAATAGATGCTGGTAATCTTACAAAAAATGGACTGCTTTTAGATAATTGGACAGAGTCGGTGCATTATTATGAAAGTCTCGGTGTCCTGGCTTCCAGTGGCAGCCTTATGAAAATGGCGCAAACAGCTACGCCTTATAAAGAGAAAGATGCTTCAGAAAAAGGGCTTCTTCTCAGAGAGCATAGGCGATGTTATGATGAAATCATTGGTTATTGCAATTATCTTGCTTATGGTGGGCAGCTCGTACCGATGAAAGGATCCAAGCAAAACAATCATGTATTTCCTGCTATGGCAATTCAACATGTAGATGGTAATTCCATTACCAAAAACAGGGATAGGTTCAACTTAAACGAAGTAAATGCCATCGTAGAATTTCTTCTTAAAAATAAGATAGAAATAGAATCTATAAACGGAAAGTCCATTGAAGAAGAAGTTGGCATTATCACTCCATTTGTTGGTCAAAAAAGAGCCCTGACAAGAACCCTACTCGAAAAAGGGTTTAATGTAAGTGACATGAAGGTTGGTACTGTACATGCACTTCAGGGGGCTGAACGTTCTATTATCATATTCTCATCAGTGTACGGTGAAGGTGATGTGGGGGTCATGTTTTTTGATAGGGACAATAAACCCAACATGCTCAATGTAGCTGTTTCCAGAGCCAAGGAAAGTTTTATTGTATTTGGAAATAAAAACATATTCAACCCTAAATCAAACAGCCCGTCTGGAATGCTAGCCAAGTACTTGAAATTATAAGCAATCACCAGGTGAAAATGTACTTGTTAGGTCTTTTCTATCTTTTTGTTAAAAATAGATCTCACCTCGTTATGGATACGAATAAAATTCTCCTCTAAGTCATATCTAGTAATTTTTTTATAAGGTGGTAGATTCCTTTTGATTTCAGGTTGTCTGAACCGTACCCTTTTATCCTTACCATCTGCAAAAACGATAAATTCACCCTGCTTGAGCCCATAAAAGGCATCTGCTCTGGTTTTTGCTACTTCTTTTTCACCTTTGGTAATACGCCGTTCCCAACTCAGTCCGCTACTTTTACTGATGCTCTTGGTAGGCTTTTTGACGATCTCGAAAAAACGCTCATAGTATTTTGCCGTATCGGGGTCATTGGCCTTGCCAAAGAATTGATAGGATAGATTGCTTAAAATGGCTTTGCTAGCCTTCTCCCCATACATCATATCATTCTGTATTTTGTCCTGTAACACATATAAAGTCACAATATCATAACTACGGAGCGTTGCCGGAATGCGGTGCATATTTAGGAGCCGAATGGTCGAAGCTTCTTCCAACAATACAAAAGAAGGATTTTGGTTTCTTTCACTCATCTGTTTGGTAATGGTGTGCATAATGGTAGCGATTACCGGGGACAGGGAAGCCTCTTTTTTGGGATTGTTCACAATGGAAATCACTGCCGGATTCTCTGGGCCGTTGATATTTAACGGTACATCATCTGCCGACAGTACCATAAATATTTTTTTGGTGCTGATCTTTTTAAAGGCATTGGCCAGAGTACTTTTAACCCCTGCCGTCTGCCTGTCCGACCCTGTACCACTGATAAAGGCATCCGCCATTGCTTTAGATGTTAAATCCGCCTTTAAAAATACAATGAGTTCTTTGGTCTCCAGATATTGGTATAAAGCGATTAAATGCGGAATGGTACAATATTCCTGATAATCCGTTTTTAATCTCCAGATAAGCCCACCGATCAATCCCTCTACGGCATCTTTAAAAAACCGGGAGGTGCTGTTTTCCGAATCTTTTGTTTCCAACAGGTTTTCCAACAGCACCCTTGATATCTCATACACACTTTCTTCATCGGGTAGGTATCTTGGGGCTATGGGATTTACCTTATGATAAATGGGGTCAAAGGAAACAATATAAAAATGGGTGCTGCTTTTTTGGAACAGGGGATATGCCATTTCCGTAATCTCAAAATTCTTGTAATCGTGTAGTACGCCACAAAAATGATGCATGGCAAAATGTTCCAAGAAATTATAGACCACACTTTCGGTCTTTCCACTACCTGCCGACCCGATGATGGAAACGCCCCTGCGGATATTGTCCAGTTTATATTTAGTCCCCTTTGTCCTTAAAACGACCTTATATATTTTATTGCTGCTGGTCGTCTCTTCTTTATGGGCATATACATATATTAAAATGGCACAAAAAAGAAATGGCAGTATAACGTAAAGCATTGTTCTTAAAAAAGGCTGTAAACCCATAATGGGATATAGCATTGTGGATGCACCAATAAGACCAATAAGCAGCATATAAAAGCCAAAGCGTATATACCTTATAATGATAAAGGATAGTATAAGCCCCGTAACAAAATAGATAATTCCTGAATGTAATCCATCAATCATATTGTTTCAAGTTTATATGCCTATTGAACCAGAATTCATAGCCTTTTCAACACCTCTTTTAAGTTTCATAAAGGCTTTAAATGCCAATTGTACCTTATTGGTTGGAATGGAGGGGATATGTACTCCAGACTTGTGCAACATTTTGAAGGCCACTTGTTTTTCAGTGACAGGAAGTCCTGCTAGCATCGCAAAAAAACGTTTTGGGTCTTTGTCCAATAGATTTCTTGCCTGGTAACTTTCTACAAAATTGCGGTTATACCCAAATGTTTTGTCAAAGGTTTTTTCAACCGACTTACGGAATTTATCACGGTCAAAACCTTGTTTAACTTTTTTACTATTTAACGTAGTCTCACAGACCTTATTCTTTGCTCCAGGGGAAAGACTACGCCTATTGGAACTATCCATTCTGCTAACAATGATATGAACGTGCCCTTGATAGCCTTCCTTTTGCATCCCAACAACGACACGTTTGCCGTTCTGCCTGTGTGGGGCTTCCTTTTCGAGCTTGGCTATTTTCAGTTTCGGTCTATCAATATTTCCTTTTAATTCGCCTTGTTCTATCTGTCGTATTTCTTTTTTAAGTTCCAATATCTTGGTCGCATAGGGTTGGTTCTCCTGTATCTTCTTGTCCGTTTCCGAATAGAACCGCTCATATTCTATTTTGGCGTAGTATTTAATATCATCTACGGTAACCGCTTTATCCCTGTAAAAAGAATTGGCATAGTCCTTCATCAGTTCCCGGGTATAGTACCGTAGTTTTTCAGGGGTGTTACCGATGTGCTTGAGTTCTTTGGGGCTTGGGCTGACCACTAGGGAATAGAATTTAGGATCTTCCTTTTTCAGCTTATAGGTATTGCTGTCAATTTCTGAAATGACTTCTTCACGGTCAATCCTGTCATTATACTGGTCAAAAAAATGTTCATGGAGTTCGGGTTCTTTTTCCTCGTTTTCCTTTTCCAGATAGTTCACCAGGTCGCGGACACTGCCTTTGTAATTGATGCCCATTTGTTGTGCTGTAATACCTATATACATACGTTATAAATTTTTAAGTCTTCGTTTTATTTTCTCAAATTCGTTTTCGGTGATTTCCAGTTTTAAATACCTTTTGCCGAAACTACTTTTTACAACTTTCACCTTATCCAGTAAACACTTAAAATCCTCTTTTACCGCATCCATTTTATCGGCCAACCGTTCATAGCGGATTTTGGGTATTGTAGTTTCAACCGTTTGTTTTTCTTCCGGTACTGTATCTTCCAAGAATTTCCGTTCCACCAGTTCAGGTTCTTCGTTATCGTCTTGCATCAAATTTTCCTCAAAAAGCGATAAGAGCATGGCATTGGTGGGCTTGGTTTGGTCTTTTTCAATGCTTTTGATAATGGCAATGGAGGCATCGGTACGTTTGCGGTTCTTGATGATTTCCTGTACGATGCTTTTACCAAAACGGTCGGAGGGCATAAAGCCATGCCACTCAAAAAAGTTGATGATAAGCTCCATTGTTTCTGAATACGATTTCGATACTTTTTTGGAAAAGCTCTTGAATCTTCTGGCGGTGTTACGCTTAAATCGTATGGTATAAAAATTGTCCATTTTTTTGTTGTTAACTATCCTATTGGGTCATTTTTTTCCAATGTTTATAGGGTTTTACAGAAGATTTGACCCAATCATCAATATTCTTTCTTCATCCTTGATGTTCTAAAAACCTTGTAAATACAAGGGTTTGCGGAGCAAACTGCATTAGAGGCACCGCGTGAGCGTGCCACCCTCTTGCTCTTCGATTTCGTCATGCTTTAGCATGACAAAATTTTCAGACAACCTGACTAAAAAAGTCAGTTGCTCTTTTACGGAATTTACATTCCGTTTTAAGTTTTTTTGATATATACGGTCAAAGGAAAGTCAAATCTAATGTGCTTAACCGTGCTTAAAATATGCTGATTGACAGCTTTATAAATATATTGTTTTTATGTGCAAAATAAAAACGAAATTTGGTCTCAAATGATATGATTTAATACTAAAAAATATGATTTTGAGATAAATTGAAAATTAGAAAATCAGATTTTAAAATGTCCAGAGCTTAATTATTCAATAGGATACAAATTAAAAGACCCTTGAAAAAAATCAAGGGTCTTATTTACGGATTTATAGTATTTCAGATATTAAATACATACTGATAATTATATAAATTTCGTGTCGCTTCTTCGTCCAACAGAGCATCATAATTCAAATAATGTTCTTTGGCGTAGGCTTTAAGGTCATCCCCAAATTTACTTTCAATTTCTTCTTTAGATACCGATAATAAGTGTTGTTGGGTTTCGTTATCGAGGTTGTTAAAATTAATATATATCATTTTTAAAGTAGTATAGGTCGTATAAATCGGGATTAAAATCGTCGGGATAATCTCCCCATGTTTCCTGTTCTTCCAACCAGATTTCAAATTCGGTTTTTTATTGGTCTGTAGTTTTCATAATGCTGAATGTTATAAATCTCCGTTATCGGCAAAACTGTAGTAGTCACCATTGGGTGTAATAATCAAATGGTCCAGAACCATAATGTCAAAAAACTGGGCGGCTTTTTTGATTTTTTTGGTCAGATTTTTATCCGCCACACTAGGTTTTAATTGCCCCGATGGATGGTTATGAGCCAATATAACCCCAACGGCTAAAGATTTCAAAACAACTGCAAACAGGATGCGTATATCGACCATAGTGCCTGTGATACTCCCTTTTGACAGTTCATAAATACCTTTTACCTTATTGCTATTGTTCAATAGCAATACTTTAAAAGTTTCTTGCAATCCTATGGTGTCCTTGTTCCAATGCTCAAAAAGAAATTCGGCAGTATCTTGTGAAGATTTGATTTTAGGAGATTTCAATGTACTTGCCTTTTCTTTGTAGCTTATCTGTATTTCGTTAACTTTGTTATTCATTGTTTTTCTGATTAAGATTGATAATGAAAAGAGGGCAAGACTTTTCGACGGTTTGCCCTCTTTCTTTTTTACTTGTTATTTCCCATTAAAAGGATTTCATTTGCCACGATTTCGGTTACATAGCGTTTAACACCGTCTTTATCATCGTAAGAACGTACCTTTAGTTTTCCAACTACTCCAATTTCATCGCCCTTAGCTACATACTTTTCGATAATGTCAGCCGTTTTGCCCCAAGCGACAACGGTATGCCAATTGGTGTCCGTTTGCTTTTCGCCTTTAGCATTTTTGTAGTTTTCATTGGTAGCCAATGATAAGCGAGCTACTTTTTTTCCGCTTTCAAGATTCGTAATGGTTGGCTCTTGTCCAACGTTTCCGATTAACTGTACGTGATTTTTAATGGTACTCATAATAAAATGGTTTTAGATGCCTTTTTACAGGCTTGATTAATATTTCCCTTTTGATTTAAACTGGATTAAATTTTAAGGGGTGTTTGTTTGATTTCTTTCGTGCAGGGCACAATGGATAAAGTGGGTTTTGTCAAGACTTTTAGGGAACAAATCAGGAGTGTCTGCTACGTAGTAAAATCCTTGGATTTTCAAGGAAGTAGAAACCTTATTTTTCAATAAAACTTTGTACAGTCTTGACAAGTTCCATAAGGGCATTAGCAATTCTTTTAAAACCGTTCGTGATTTGAGCGTACCGACAGTTAAGCGAGTGAAACGAATGGAGTCTAAATTAGAATTGTTTATGCCATGCCTGTTTTTCGATGCCCCGAAAAACAACAAAAGGCTTTATCTATTATAAACCCCTTAAAATGTTCGGGGCAATACCTCAATTTTTAAGTATTATCGAGCAAAGGCTCAAGAAGAATTTGCCGATAATGCTGTTAAAAAAAATTGAGGTATTGACCTTCCGGTTTTTTTAGCGGACTTAACTTTAAAGATGGAGCTTGTAATGGAGTTTGCCCACTTCCCGACTTTCTCGAGAACGGGTGGGCAAGCGGAACGGAAATCGGAATCTTTAAAGTTGTGACCAAGACCCTTTTTGAGAGCAGCTCTTTTCCCGAAATGAAGAGCAACGAAATGTTGGGAAACGTGCTAAACGGAATAATATGTCAGAAGTATAATTAAAACTCCAGTTTAGATAAGGTACTGGAAAAACCTTTTTAAAATGACAGATTAAGCCATTTCGTATATCTCATCGAATAGTTTCTTGTCCAACTTTTCTTGTTGGGAAAAACTCTTTTTCAATGTACCGTGCAATACCGAGTTAAAGGCATTATAACCTAACCACAGATTGGGAGTTTCGTTTAACAGGATGGCTTCATTATCCAGAACTTCTATGACATCTCGTGATTTTTTGGAAGGGTCATTGTTCTTATCGCTACATTCATATCTAAACAGCTTTGTTTTTTCAAGAATGTCTCGAACAAATGCTTTGGTATCGAGGATTTCGATTTCCTTCATTTTATCGAATTTTTGAACAATCGAATAGAATTCATTGTCCAAAAACTTATCGAACAGTACATTTAATCTTGGCATTATTAAATCGATACTGTTCTTTGTATGTTTGATTGAAAAATCTATTTCAGTTTCTGCAACATGCAATCCATTGGAACATATTTTTCGATAAAAACCGAAATGTCCAGAAGTTTTTTCGCTACCATCATAGGAATTTTTAAAACGTAGCATTGGTAGAATTGAATCTTTGTCATTCTTGACCGAAAATTGGTTGTCTTCCTCGGTGATAAAATCCGTTATAAAAGACCTGTCATTTCGATTGATAGTTCGTTTATGATACTTCAGGTTGGCATCAATCAGCATTTGTTCTGCTTTCTTAAAAAACAGTTCATTAGGGATATGTCCGTAACTGTTGGAAACGACATTGACTATTTTACCATTGGAAATAATGGCATTTTCCAATCCTCTACGGGATGGAATTCCTGTTAGATTTTGTAATGATTTCATTTCTGAGAACACAAAAATCTCATCTTGTTGCAATTTGTTCAAATACATAATTTTAAATTTTTAGATTAAACATTATTTAATAGTATGTGGTAGTACAAGGGATGCTTTTCTCTATAGTAAGCTAAATGACTCTCTGCACTTTCAATAATATAATTTTCACTACTTAATCGATAATGTTCTTCTGCTTCTTGTAATGAAATGTTAGGTTTTTCAGATACTTGTTTCATAATTTTAAATTTTTAGATTAAACAATATTTTTCGGTAATATTGTATGATATAACTACATCCTCATCGCTCTCAATCATCAAAAAGGTGCTTTTGGTTAGTAACAACCTCCATAGATTTTGGATGGTTTTCTGTTTTCATTGATTGCTTCAGTGCCTTACGTCGTTTGTCATAAATCCATCTTCTAAGGTCGCTTAATAGGTGTGTTTCATAATCGGAAAGCTTTTCTGGAGCTATTTTTCCCATAGTCGCTGCCATTTCTTTTCTCTGGTCAGCGTTATTGAATACATTGGCATATTGAAGTCCGCACCAAGTATAGATATTGACCCATTCGGTGTGCATCGGAGCTTCAAAAGTTCGGGGCATCGTATAGGCTACGACTTCGGTCAAGGAGGCCATTGGTTCACCTGTTATTAGGCACATCATCCGGGCCATTGTTATTTTTTTCAATAAATCATCAGGTATGGCATCTTGCCAGGCAGATTTAAAAACAATGACAGGGCTTCTAATGCAGTCTATAAAGTCGAAGACAAAATCGGCTTTTGCTTTTTTATATGATTTAGACTGGTTTTTTTGATTGATTACAGGTTTACATTCGAAACCAAAATCAAGTTGTAGCAATTCTTTAGGATTTTCCATGATTATAAATTTTAATTGAACAATAGTTGACATAAAAAAAGAAAGCCCACTCATATCGAGCAGGCTTTCATAGTTGAAGCTATTTAAAGTTTCATTTAAAGTTCAAATTGAACAATCTGCTGTTCAATTTCAGATTTGCGTTGTTCCAAAGTGGACTGTAAATGTGAAGTTACCAACTTGATTAAATTCGTGTTGGTGGTCTTGAATTCCAAGTTTCGAGAATCACGAAGATAAAAAGAACTCGAATCGTCTTGATTGTAATTGAACTTGGTCAGCTCGTTTAACGTCTGTGTCAATCGTTCACGTTGCGTGGCCAATCCTCTTAGCTTTTCAAACTTCTGGATTCTGTCGTCCAAGTTGATTACTGGCTTTTGGGCAGTTACTTTCTTTTCTGGAATAACGGTTTTTCCAATTGCTTGTTCAGTTAGCTTCTTTTGTACTTCCTTTTTAACGGTTGCAGTTTGTTTTTTTGCTGTTCCGTTTGACTTTGTTTTTGTTTCCATAATTAAATGATTTTAGATTAAACAATATTTGAGCATCGACCAAACGGAAGACAAAATTTTGGAGTGGGAAGGAAACGGAATAAATAAGCGAGGGAAGAAGTGGTGGCTTTATGCCGTCCCTTTTCCGAGAAATATTTTGCGACGTTTATATTTCGGTAATATTGTATGAATATATATTCTCACCTATACATTTATCTATAGACTTATTTTTTTGGAAAGGATAGAGGTCAAAAAACATCTTAAACTATTGAAACTCTTTGCTCCTTCAAATTAAGGTTATCAGAATTAAGTTTAGCTTTTAAGCTCTGGATATCAGTACTGACTTTTTGCTCAATTACTCGTGCGTACACTTGAGTCGTGGATAATTTAGTATGTCCTAATAACTTAGATACCGTTTCTATAGGAACTCCATTAGATAAGGTAACCGTTGTTGCAAAGGTATGTCGGGCAGAATGGAACGTTAGTTTTTTTGGTATTTCCAATTCCAATGCGATTTCCTTTAAATAGGTATTCACTTTCTGATTGCTATATACAGGCAATAAGCTGTTGGATAATGCTCCGTCATATTTGTTTATAATATCCTGTGCTTTGTTCAAAAGCGGTATTTTAACAGACTTATCTGTCTTTTCTCTACTCGTGAATATCCAATAATCACCATCGATACCTTTGATAATATTGTTCTTGGTCAAAGATTTCACATCGATATAGGATAATCCTGTATAACAGGCAAAAACAAATATATCTCGGGTCTTGATATGACTTTCGTGTTTTAAAATGCCAAGCTCCAATACTTGCAATTCCGATTTTGATAAGAAAGCACGTTCATATTTTTGAAACTTTAATTTGTAGCGAGCAAATGGATTCTTTTCTATCCATTCAAGGTCTATTGCCAAATTGAGCAGCTTTTTAAAACGTTCCAAATGTTTCATAATACCATTATTGTTCAACGGTTGTGCATTGTTGATAGAGGGTGTATTACGCAAGAATTGCTCAAAATCAATGATAAAACTATAGGATAACTGCTTCAAATAAATATCATTGGCTTTTAATTTTTCCTTCAAAAACTTTTTTAAATACTTTTCGGTAGTGTAATAGTTTTTTAGCGTTCCGAATTTGAGAACGGACTTCATACTGGTATTATGGTAGTCTACTAATTCCATTAGGGTCTTGTGCTGTTCGTCCTCTCCCAAGAAACGGGCTTTGATATTGTGGGCGGTAATCAACTTGAATTCAGCCGTCAACTGCTTATGGCAGTCCAATAAATTGGCATAAATATTATCCAAATAAGCATTGAGCATTTTAGCTCCAGGTGTCCTTGGTTTGACTCTTTTTGATTTGGTGTCCCAATAGGTAACCAAAATGTCTCGTTTTAAACTGATTTCGGCACGTTTTCCGTTTACGGTGATACGGGCATAAATAGGGGCTGAATTTCCTTTTTTCTTGGCTAGGTTCAGCCAAAAATGAATACTGAATGTTTTTGAAGTTTGCATAAACTCTCGCTTTAAGTGAATATTCGATTTGTTTTACGAAAGTCAAATCGAAGCGAAAGTCAAATCTTAATTGAGTACCAATGTAATGAAAAATTTGGTAACTATACAGGTAACCGAATAGGTAACCTTTCATTTGATATTAAAGCTAATCTTATGAGTTCAATAAAAATGAAAATCATTGATTTTCATAAGATTAGCTATTTTTTGGTATCATTTGATACCCTTTTTGTCGGGGTGGCAGGATTCGAACCTGCGACCTCCGCGTCCCAAACGCGGCGCGATAACCGGGCTACGCTACACCCCGAGTTTTCATAGATTTTGAATATTGAAATTGGAAATTCAAACTCTACTATTTAGATTACTTTTCATGAGCATAGTTTATGCCGTGCTTGACACAGTACTACACCCCGAAAAATGGAGGGCAAATATATGTTTTTTATTAATAGTTACAATAGATATTTCTTTGTAAATTATACTCAAATTCAAACGAATAATTATGAACAAATTAGGTCTATGTTTACTAGTAGTTTTTTCTACCTTTCTCAATGCTTGTTCACAACCAACGGCTGAGAAAAATAATAAATACGGTTATGAAATTGTTGTTCCCAATCTATATATACCTTGGGGTTTTACTTTTTTGCCTGATAAGTCAATGCTAATCAATGAAAAGTCAGGTAAATTGATTCATTTTAAAGATGGAAAGAAAATCGAAATTAAAGGACTGCCAAAGGTGGAAGTTTTAGGTCAAGGTGGCCTAATGGATATAGAATTACACCCTAATTACTCTCAAAACAGATGGATCTATATAACCTATGCGATGGCTGCTAATAGTTCAGAAGGAGCAAATACCGCTTTAATGCGCTTTAAACTAAAAGACGACCAAGCAACAAATAAAGAACTTTTATACAAAGCAGAACCCGATACTGAAAGAGGGCAGCATTTCGGATCTAGAATTGTATTTGATAATGAAGGTTATTTATATTTTACGATTGGCGATCGTGGTAATAGAGATATAAACCCACAAGATATTACCAAAGATGGGGGTAAAGTATATCGATTATATGATGACGGAACTGTGCCTATTGATAATCCGTTTGTAAATAAAGAAAATGCCAAAAAAGCTATCTATTCTTATGGCCATCGAAATCCGCAAGGAATGAAAAAGCATCCTGTTACTGGTAGCATTTGGACGCATGAACATGGCCCAAGAGGAGGAGACGAGATTAATATCGTTCAAAAAGGTAGAAATTATGGTTGGCCTGTAATCACCTACGGTATTAATTATAGTGGTACGAAGATTACCAATAAAACATCGATGAAAGGCATGGAGCAACCTTTACATTACTGGACACCCTCCATAGCGCCAAGTGGAATGGCGTTTGTTTACAGCGATGTGTATCCCGAGTTGAAAGGTAATTTATTAGTAGGTTCTTTAAAATTTCAATATGTAAATCTTTGTAAATTAGAAGGAAACAAAGTAGTAAGTGAAGAACGATTGTTAGATAAAATCGGAAGAGTTCGCAGTATAGAGCAAGGTCTAGACGGTTTTATATACATTGGTGTAGAAAATCTTGGAATCGTTAAACTAATAAAAAAGAAATAATCTTACTTTTGTGAAGATATAAAATTAGATTTCATGTTAATTATCGGTATTGCTGGAGGCACAGGTAGTGGTAAAACTACTGTGGTAAAACAAATCGTAGATGAGCTTCCATATAAAGATGTTACAGTCATTTCTCAAGATTCTTATTATAAAGCTACTGATTATCTATCTTATGACGAACGTGTAAAAATTAATTTTGATCACCCTAAAGCAATTGATTTTAAGTTGCTTAGAGAGCACTTAGAAAAACTAAAAAAGGGCGAAGCCATAGATCAACCTGTATATTCTTTTGTTGAACATAATAGAACAAAAGAAACAATAATAACAAAGCCAAGTAAAGTTATCATCGTAGAAGGAATTCTTATTTTCTCTAAGCAAAAGGTAAGAGATCTGTTAGATATAAAAATCTTTGTTCATGCAGATTCTGATGAGCGCTTAATACGTCGTTTAAAACGCGATATACAAGAACGCGGACGCGACATGGACGAGGTTTTACAGCGCTATCAAGATACATTAAAGCCTATGCACGAGCAATTTATAGAACCTATGAAAGAATATGCAGATATCATAATACCTAACAACAAATATAATACGGTAGCTATAGATATAGTAAAGACCATTATAAATGATAAGTTATAGTAACAAATGACGCTTAAAGAATTTAGAAATAAACCTATTATAAAAATTCTGACTAATAGATATATGCTCATAGCAATCATTTTTATGATTTGGATGTTATTTTTTGACGGAAGTTCTATACTATTACATAACGATCTAGATAAAGAAACCAAAAGACTAGAAAATTCTAACGATTTTTATCAGAAGGGAATAAGTAAGGATAAAAAGAAAATAAATAACTTAAAACATCCTGATTCTTTAGAGAAATTTGCCAGAGAAGAATATAAAATGAAAAAGAAGAATGAAGATATTTACATTATTGAATTTGACACTATAAAAAAGTAAGATGAGTGATTTTTTATTTGACGAATTCGATCAGGTATCTGCGAAAGAATGGAAACAAAAAATACAATTTGATCTTAAAGGCGCAGATTATAATGAAGTATTAGTGTGGGAGTCTAATGAAGGAATTAAGGTAAAACCGTTTTATCACCTAGACGATTTTGAAGCTTTAGAAATTCCATCGTTTAAAGGTAAAAGTACCGTCTGTCAATCTATTTTTATTTCAGATGAACAAACTGCTAATTTTTTAGCCAACGATGCTCTTAGTCGAGGAGCAGAGGCTATACAGTTTGAAGCCAATGAACCCTTTAATATCGATGCTCTCTTACAAGATGTTACCCTGAGCGCAGTCGAAGGGTCTTTACATTTCAAACTAAATTTTTTATCTGAATGCTTTTTATCTGATTTAACTGAAAAAACAAAAGAATATACAGTATTCTTAAATGTTGATCCTATTGGGAAACTCGCTAAAGAAGGCAACTGGTTTTCGAATAAAGATACTGACTTTGTAGCCTTAAAAAATATTCTTTCAAAAGCAATTAAAAATGTTACTGTTTTAAGCGTTGATACAGGTTTATATCAAAACGCAGGAGCTAATATTGTGCAACAAGTAGCTTACGGGTTGGCACATGCAAATGAATACTTAAATTTTTTAAATAACTCACGTCTCACTTCGCGCGTAGTCGAGAAGTCTATTCAGTTCAATTTTTCAGTAGGTAGTAATTACTTCTTCGAGATTGCAAAACTAAGAGCATTTCGATATTTGTGGAACTTACTTTGTAAAGAATATAATCTAAACATTAAACCACTAATTTTTGTATCACCAACTTTGCGTAACAAAACCTTATACGATTATAATACCAATATGCTTCGTACAACTACAGAGTGCATGAGTGCTTTATTAGGTGGTGCAGATACAATCTCAAATATTGCTTACGATACAATTTATCATAAAAAAAATGAGTTTGGTGAGCGCATTGCACGCAATCAACTTTTAATATTAAAAGAAGAGAGTTATTTTAAAGATGCATCACAATTTACCGAAGGTTCGTATTATATTGAATCTCTAACAAAACAAATTGCAGAAAAAGCATTAGTACTTTTTAAAGATATAGAAAACGCTGGTGGATTTTTAAAACAATTGTTTGAAGGGACGATTCAAAGAAAGATAACTCAAAGTGCTCATAAAGAACAAGCTCAGTTTGATAGCGGACAAGAAATCTTGTTAGGAACCAATAAACATCCTAATAAAAAAGATAAAATGAAAAACGAATTAGAGTTGTATCCTTTTCTTAAAATGAAACCTAGAAAAACGGTAATTCAACCAATCGTTGCGAGACGTTTATCTGAAAGGTTAGAACAAGAGCGATTAAAAAAAGAATAATAGAAGATTATGGAAAGCTTTGATTCTATATTTAAATATTTTTTTCCAATTGTAGTGTTGCTACAATTTTTTGGATGCAATCTTAATAATAATTATACAGTATATGAACCCACACCAGTGAAACCAAGTTTAGAAATAGGCGCACCACCAGCAGTAGTAAATGATGCTGATTGTTCTGAATTAATTGGATATCAATACAATGGTTTTTATGAAACGGTAGAAGATGGAAAGTTATTTACTTTAAATACAGCTTCAAAAAAAGAGAGTTTAAGAGTTTCAGAAATACCAGTGATTACTAGTAACGACTTTGCTTCGGTGGCTAAAACCTATGATGCGATGGGAAAGCCTAGCTTACTTGTTACTTTCACAGAAAAAGGTAAGTTTACATTTAAAGAATTTACAACACAAAACATAAATAAAAAAGTAGCGATAATTATAAATGATAAATTGATTGCAGCGCCTAAAATTTTAGCTACCATTGCTGGAGGAAATGTCGAAATTTCCGGGAATTTTGCGCAAGAAGAGGTAAATGAGTTGTATGATGCTATTAATGCATTAATGTATTGTAAAAGTTAAATGACTAGAAAAGATATACAGCATATTCAAATTGAAATAAAAGACGTAAAATCAAAAACTTTTGAGCATGAGAACTTTGTTGCGGGTATTGCTCCTAATTTAAGAGGTCCCTATGCAACGATGTATGTTCGAAGACCTTGGACTATTCGTCAATATGCTGGTTTTTCGACTGCCGAAGAGAGTAATGCATTTTATAGAAGAAATCTAGCTGCGGGTCAAAAAGGTTTATCCGTAGCTTTCGATTTGGCTACACATAGAGGTTATGATTCAGATCATGAGCGTGTACAAGGTGATGTTGGTAAAGCAGGTGTAGCGATCGATTCTGTAGAGGATATGAAGATTCTATTCGATCAGATTCCGTTAGATCAAATGTCAGTTTCTATGACCATGAATGGTGCTGTACTACCCATTTTAGCCTTTTATATAGTGGCTGCCGAAGAGCAGGGGGTAAGTCTCGAAAAATTATCAGGAACAATCCAAAATGATATTTTAAAAGAGTTTATGGTGCGTAATACGTACATCTACCCACCAACACCTTCTATGAAAATAATTGCTGATATTTTTAAATATACCAGCAAAAATATGCCTAAGTTCAACTCTATTTCAATTTCTGGATATCACATGCAAGAAGCTGGTGCGACACCTGAAATCGAATTGGCATATACGTTGGCTGATGGCTTAGAATACATTAGAACTGGAATTGATGCTGGAATGGATATTGATAGTTTTGCGCCGCGTCTATCGTTTTTTTGGGCTATCGGAATGCATCATTTTCAAGAAATAGCTAAACTGCGTGCAGGAAGAATTTTATGGGCAAAGATCGTTAAACAATTTAATCCTAAAAATGCAAAATCTTTAGCATTACGAACGCATTGTCAAACCAGTGGTTGGAGTTTAACAGCTCAAGATCCTTTTAATAACGTCGCTAGAACAACTATAGAAGCGATGGCAGCTGCTTTTGGTGGCACACAAAGTTTACATACAAATGCTTTAGATGAAGCGATTGCCTTACCTACCGATTTTTCTGCTCGTATTGCAAGAAATACACAAATTTATATTCAAGAAGAAACAAAAATTACGAAAACAGTCGATCCTTGGGCTGGTTCTTATTATGTTGAAAAATTAACAGAAGATATTGCTAACAAAGCTTGGGAACTCATCCAAGAAGTTGAAAACCTTGGCGGAATGACCAAAGCAATTGAAAAAGGAATTCCAAAACTTCGCATAGAAGAAGCTGCTGCTAAGAAACAAGCTCGTATTGATAGTGCTCAAGACATAATCGTAGGAGTAAATAAGTGTCAATTAAAAGAAGAGGATCCGTTACATATTTTAGAAGTAGATAACGATGCGGTTCGCAATTCACAAATAGAGCGTTTAGCAACACTAAAAAACGATAGAAATTCAGTCGATGTTGATAAAGTATTAGATAAATTGACGATTAGTGCCAAGACAGGTGAAGGAAATTTATTAGCTTTAGCTATAGAAGCAGCTAGAGCAAGAGCAACTTTAGGTGAGGTTTCAAATGCGTTAGCAACTGTTTTTGGCAGATATAAAGCAACAATTAATTCTATTACAGGAGTGTACAGCAGGGAAATAAAGGAAGATAAAACGTTTAAAAAAGCCACAGATTTGGCAGATAGGTTTGCCGAATTAGAAGGGCGTCGCCCACGCGTTATGGTAGCCAAAATGGGCCAAGACGGTCATGATCGTGGTGCCAAAGTTGTTGCCACGAGTTTTGCCGATTTAGGTTTTGATGTAGATATCGGCCCGTTATTTCAAACGCCTAAAGAGGCTGCTAAGCAAGCCGTAGAGAATGATGTACATATTTTGGGAGTATCTTCTTTAGCAGCTGGTCATAAGACATTAGTGCCCCAAGTATTAGAAGAACTTAAAAAGTATGGTCGCGAAGATATTATGGTTATCGCTGGTGGTGTAATACCACCTCAAGACTATCAATTTTTATTTGATGCTGGGGTTGTTGGAGTTTTTGGACCAGGTACAAAAATTGCAAAAGCAGCTATTGAAATATTAGAAATATTAATTGAAAGTACCGAAGAAGTATAGAATAGATTATCTATCCTTCTTGTAAATTTTTTAATTATCCGTAAAGAGTCATAAAAGGTGTTTGTCAACTTGAACTTGTTTGAGGTTCTCACTGTAAATACTTGATTTATTGAATGATGAGATTCTGAAATAAATTCGGAATGACGCTTTAAAATATGTTTATGACATAAAACGGACATACAATTTTTTTTCTATATTCACTTAAATATAAAATCAAACATAATGAACAAATCAATCAAAACTGTACTTTTAGTAGTAGGTATTATCCTTTTAGGATATGGAATTTACACAATGGTAGCACCCGAAGCTTCTGTAGATCTTGGTGTTGCTAAAATAGAAGCCCAAGACAACACAAATTCTTATATTACTATAGGATTGGGTATTGTGGCTTTACTAGTTGGAATGCTTGGTGGTAAAAAAGCTTAAAAAATTAGTCTTGAAGGGCAAATACACGTTGTAAAAGTGTATTTGTTCTTGAGGCAATATCTGTTCTTATTTCTTTTTCTTGAATTGCTATCATGGTATAAACACCATCTAGTGCTTCATTAGTTACATAATCGGTTAGATCGGGATTTATCTTAGTGAATACAATTGGTAAGTTATTGTATTTGTTAATAAGATTCTTCCATATTTCATCTGCTCTTACTTTCTGAAAAGAACTTTTTACAACAGGATGAAATTTTGTATATAAGGCTTGTGAAGTATTGATTTTTAAGTAATTAGTTGCAGCATTGTTATTACCCAAAAGAATGTTTCTTGCATCAGCAAAAGTTATATTTTTAACGGCATCTATAAAAATAGGTGTAGCTTCTTTTACAGCATCTTCAGCTGCTCTATTCAATACTTTTAATCCCTCATCAGCTAAACTACTAAGGCCAATATCTCTTAATGTTTTATCAATTTTTTGTAATTTTTCAGGTAATAAAATTTTCACAAGTTCATTTTTGTAAAAACCGTCTTCGAGAGCAAGTTTACTTACTTGCTTATCGATTCCTATATTTAGAGCTTGTTTTAATCCAGAAATAATATCGGCATTTGTCACTTCACCCTGAGGCAATTGATTAACTACTTGTTGTAGTTCTGCACAAGATGTTAGTAAAAATAAAGAGACAAATAATAATATTTTTGAACATTTCATGCGAATTAAATTTTTTCAAAATGTTCTTTAGTTAACTTATGTTGAACGCCACCAGTGTGCTTAATATTACTTGGCTCAAATAATAAAACCCATACTTCTTCTTTTGCAATTGGTTTATGCTCAACGCCTTTTGGAACTATAATCATTTCCCCTTCATTAAGGGTAGTTATTTTATTTCTAAACTTTAGTATGAGTTGTCCTTTAACAATAAAAAATAATTCGTCTTCATCTTTATGATCATGCCATACAAATTCACCTTTTAGTTTTGCTAACTTCACATCTTGTCCGTTGAGTTGTCCTATAATTTTTGGGCTCCAATGCTCACTAAAAAGTGAGAATTTTTCTTTTATATTGACTACTTCCATTTTAATTTTCCAAAAATTTTGGAGCTTTTCTGTGTTTAGTACCTTGCTCATATGCATAAGCAATTTCTAATAAAATAGGTTCACTCCAAGCACGACCAAATATTGAAATGCCTACAGGTAACTCACCAACAAAACCCATAGGAACAGATATGTTTGGGTATCCTGCTATGGCCGCTGGCGAAGAACTTCCCAAGCCAAATGAGTCACCATTTAGATGATCAGTTTTCCAAGCTGGACCTCCAGTAGGAGCTACAATGGCATCTAAATTATGCTCATTCATCACACGGTCAATGCCATTTTCACGAGAACCTTTTAGCATATTAGCTAAGGTAGTTTTATATTCTTCTGAATCTAGTCCATCTTTTTCTTGAGCCATTTCTAAATAATGCTGGTTATAAAATGTTAATTCAATTGAATCTTTTTTGTTGAATGCTATGAGTTCTTCTAAATTTTTAATTTTTGCATCGGGACCTAACGCCTGAAAATATTTATTTAAACCATCTTTATATTCGTATAACATAATTTGAAAAGACATACCTCCAACACTATTATCTGTTATTTGCTCAATTTCAATAATTTCTGCTCCTTGATTTTTCATATAATCAACTGCTTGCTGAAAAAGTGTATCTACTTTGAAGTTTCTTCCGAGAGGTGCTTTATACATACCAATGCGTTTACCTTGCAGCCCGTCTTTTTTTAAGAATTGCATATAATCTTTTTTGATATGTTCTTTACTAGCTAGTGTTTTTGAATCTGTTGAATCAATTCCTGTTAATACATTTAAACATAATGTGGCATCTGTTAAATTTCTTGCCATGGGTCCTGCAGTATCTTGTGTAAATGAAATAGGGATGATACCCGAACGACTTATTAAGCCCACTGTAGGTTTTATACCCACAACACCATTTGCATTAGAAGGACATACAATCGATCCATTAGTTTCTGTACCTATAGCTACTAAACTCAAGCCAGCAGAAACAGCAGCTCCAGAACCTGAACTAGACCCGCAGGGATTACGATCTAATACATATGGATTTTTAGTTTGTCCATTTATGCCACTCCAGCCACTGCTAGACATTTCACCTCTAAAATTAGCCCATTCGCTCAAATTAGCCTTAGCAAGTATAATAGCTCCAGCTTCTTTTAATTTTTTTGCTACGTAGCTATCTTTAAGTGGTTTTGATTCAGCCAAAGCTCTTGAGCCAGCCGTAGTGTACATATTATCTTGTGTATCAATATTATCTTTTATAATAATAGGAATACCATGTAATGCACCTCGCGATTTTCCTTGCTCGAGTTCTTTATCTAGTTGCTTAGCTATTGTTAAAGCATCTGGATTTATCTGAATAATCGAGTTGAGTTGAGGACCATTAAAATCGATTTCGTCGATTCTATCTAAAAATTTTTGAGTAACTTCAGTAATTGTGAACTTGTTTTCAGCGTATCCTTGCTGTAATTGAGAAATAGTTAATTCTTCGAAAGAAAATTTTTCATTACTTTTTACATTTGATGATGTGTCAGACTTGCATGCATTTAAACAAGTTATTACTAATAGTACACTAATGAGTCGATTGGGAATAGTCATTACTTAATAATTTATTTATAGAACCTAAAGATACTTTTTTTCAATCTTTTAATATATCTCTTTCTGGTATTTTAACTTTTACCCACGTGTGAGGTAGGTGAGGTTTCCCATTTTCTTGTTTCCACTTTTTATGTGTTTTGTACTCATCGTACGCATTATAGCTAAAAAAATCTATAGTAGTATTGAATATAGAACGCTCATATTTTTGCATGCCACAAACGCTACACACCCACCAAGTAGTTTTTGTAGAAAGCATTACTATGGCTAATAGTATAAATAGTATTGCTATAAGGTGTCTGTAATTTAAACTCACTCTTGTAAAAAATAAAAAAACCGCAGTTAATTAGACTGCGGTTTTTTTATTATTTATAGAGTAAAATTAGTCTTCAGGAATGTTAGCAACTGCTCTTCCTAAAGCTTCTGCTTCTGTACTAACTACAAATTCAAATTCGTTATCAAGTAAGATTTTTACCAATTCTCTATCGTTATTAACCCAATAGTAAGCAGGTTTCATCTTTTTACCTTCGTGAACAAATTTATGAAGCGTTTGATTTTCACCGTCTATATCTGCAACTTCTTCACCTGCATAGGTAATCGTTTGACCTTTATGTACATACAATTTAGTCTCATCTAAAGAATTAAACTTGAAAACGCCTTCATTTTTATTAAAAGGTAGTTGAGGAACAATTGCCCATACATTAAAAGAAGGCACTGTTTCTGCAGGAATTCTAAGTACAGATTTGTGTTTCGGTAATAAAAATTGATTTACTTCTGGATCATTAGTAATTTCATTTTTAAAATCACCATGAAAACTCCAGAAAGAAGCACCTCTTTTAGTTTTTAATTTTTCACCATTGTAAACAACTGGATTCATGTTAGAATCAATCGTACCATTAAATTCTATCTTATTAGCATTTGCTAACTTATCTGTATCACAAGTAGTAGTTGAAGTAAAGTTCATTTTTTCGTTACCAAAGTTTGAATTTACTGTAGTAACAACAACAGATTTGTCTTGTTTATTTTTTTTAATCTCAATACTTATATATCCACTTCCATCAGAAGATTTAAACCAAGATTTTTTAGATTTTTTTTCATCAGAAAAAGAAGAGAATATTAAAAAACAAGAGATTAATAAAAGGGGTAGTTTTTTTATCATAGCTAAATATTTATTAAAATTACAATAACAAATATAAAATTTTTTAGCATAAGTGACTAATTTTTTTGTCTTTTGGTAGATTTTTGCTAACAAAATGCTCAAAAATTAGTTTTTTTGGCGTCTTCGTTCCTCTCTTTTTCTTTTGCGTTCTAAAATTCTTTTTCTACGCTCCTCTAGTCTTTTTTCTTTCTCAATTTGATTTTTAGCGCGTCGTTCTGCTCTTTCTTGGGCTCTTTCTAAGGTTGTTTTGTTATTGCCAAAAATACTTTCAAAAAATTCTTCGAGCCCAGTGTTTTCTATATAATCTTCGCATTCTAGCAGTTCATTTACATCTTCAGATACGGGTTCGAATTTTGTAAAATATGTTTTTTTAATCCAGTTCGTTTTTTGAACTGATTGTAATGTTTTCGCAATAAGAGGTAACGCCAATCTACTGCCAGAACCATTTGACCCAGTATTAAACTTTATAATAGGAGATGAAGCACCGACTCTTGTTACCATTACTAAATTAGGATTATAGGCAGCAAACCACGCATCTGCGTAGTCTTGAGATGTACCTGTTTTACCAGCAAGAGGCAAGGTAACACCATATGTACTTTTTAAAGAAACCCCAGTGCCTTCTACAATAGCTTTTTGCAGCATAGTATTCATAATCTCAGTAGTTTCCTTATGGAGTACACGCTCATTACTTTTTAGCAACTTGTTATAATAGATAGTTTCACCATCTGATTT
Source organism: Maritimimonas sp. 2210JD6-3 (assembly GCF_056591795.1). Classification (NCBI taxonomy): domain Bacteria; kingdom Pseudomonadati; phylum Bacteroidota; class Flavobacteriia; order Flavobacteriales; family Flavobacteriaceae; genus Maritimimonas; species Maritimimonas sp. 2210JD6-3. The sequence goes on from NZ_JBWQOJ010000001.1 coordinate 169,720, forward strand.
TTTAATAGAAAGTATGGTTTGCGGTTGTACTTTATAACCTTTATTTGCAAACGCTGCATATGCAATAGCTACCTCGTAAATACTCGCAGTTGATGTTCCTAAAGCTGTAGAAGGTTTATTAACTAATTCTTGGGAGAATCCTAATGCTTCCCACGTATTTTTTAAATTAGTATAAGGTGTCTGCAGGTATAGATTTACAGTAGGTATATTCAAAGATTTTGCTAAGGAAGCTGAAAGCGAATACTTTCCGCCAAGAGAATTATCGTAATTATTGGGTTTCCAATTTTCAAAATCGGTTAAAATGATTTCATCATTATCTAAATAGTCGCAAGGTTGCATACCATTTTCTAAGGCAGCAGCGTACAAAATAGGCTTGAATGTAGATGCTACTTGTCTTTGTGCATAAATTTGATCGTAAGGCTGGGTTCTATAATCAATACCACCTACCCAAACTTTTATAGCTCCAGTATTCGGTTCAAATGCAAAAAAACCAGCATGTAATAATCGTAACGAATGCCTAATACTATCACGAATAGAAATGGAATCGGTATAGAAGCCATTCCAATCAAAAAGTTCTCTACTTTTCTTTTCGTTAGCACGTTTTGTTAGTTTTAGTCTCTTTAACTCTTTATCTACAAGTTCATGTAGTGCCTTTCTACTAGCGCCACTTTTATATTGTGTATTCAACCTATCTTGCATTACTTTTAAGTGACTTTTATAAGCATTTAAAGCGTAGTTCTGTAAGTTTAAATTCAAGGATGTTTTTATAGTTAATCCGCTATTTTCTATGTTGTAATTGGTTCCTTGTTTTTCATTAATATCTTCGAGAATTTTTTTTACATCTTTTTTTACTTGTACTAAAAAATAATTTGCAGGCCCTTCAGATTCAAGATTTGCATAGTCTAATTTTAATTGTAATTGCTGCAACGAGTCTTTTTCAATCTTGGTTAAATACTCATATTTTTCCATTTGAGCTAAGACTATATTTCTGCGCTTTAAGGCATTTTCTGGATACAACCTTGGATTGTAATAGGTATTTGCTTTCAGCATCCCTACCAATACAGCTGCTTCTTCAGTTTTAAGTTTAGATACTGGTTTGTTAAAATAGCGTCGTGAGGCAGCTTCTATGCCCAATACATTTTCTCCAAAAGGAACAGTATTCAGATACAAAGTCAAAATTTCTTCTTTAGAGTAGATTCCGTGTAAACGATGCGCTAAAAATCCTTCTTTGGCTTTGTTTACCAACATGGTTAGCGGGCCATGGCTTTTACGCCCATACATGTTCTTGGCTAATTGTTGATTGATAGTACTACCGCCACCCGAACTTTTTTTATTGAATAAAATTGTTTTGAACAGTACACGTAACAGACTTCGAGAATCTACACCTTCATGTTCAAAATAACGTGCATCTTCAGTAGCAACCAAAGCATTAATTAAATGTTTTGGAATCTTGTCATAGGTAATATTGATACGATTTTCAGAATAAAACTTACCAATAATAGCACCTTCTTCAGAAAGTACCAGTGTGGCAGTTTCATTTTTAAAACTTTTGAGTTCTTCGGCGGTGTAAAGTTTACCAAAAACACCGTAATAGACAGCTAATAAAAATAATGTTACCGCAAGAATGCCAACTATAGTTAGCTTGAGTAAGAGTTTAAATAGTTTTTTTAACATGTTTAGTTGGGGAATTCATCTTAAAATCTACGATTTTAAACGTTGTTTTAAAACAATTAGTATTGATAACTCTATAATAATTTTCCTAAAATTCTTGGCAGATTAAATATGCTGCAAAGCCAAAATCATTTTGTAAATTGCGCCTCTAATTTTAATACTTAGATGTTTAATAAAAATATAAAATTAATAATTGCCGTAGCTGTTTTTGCTTGGGGAATCTATCAGTTCATTGAGAAGAATATAGGCAATGGTATAGCTTTGATATTGTTGGCAGGTGTTTTTGTGTTTTTTTATTTTAAGAATGAATTTTTATTAATGGCATTTTTAAGAATGCGTAAACAGGATTTTGCTGGAGCGACAAAATGGTTGAATTATATTAAAAACCCTAGTGGCGCTTTATTAAAAAAGCAAGAAGGCTATTATAATTTTCTTAAAGGTATTATGGCCTCTCAAACGAATATTACACAAGCAGAGAAGTACTTTAAGCAAGCTATAAAATTAGGCTTGTCTATGGATCACGATCTAGCTATGGCAAAATTACAATTAGCGGGTGTAGCGATGACTAAAAGAAGAAAACGAGAAGCAACTAACTTAATAGCTGAAGCAAAAAAATTAGATAAACACGGTATGCTTAAAGAGCAAATTAAGATGCTAAAACAACAAATGAAGAAAATTTAACAGTACTTACTCGTTAAATATTGAAACTAAAAAACCTCGAAATCTAATATTTCGAGGTTTTTTATTCAATCTTAAAAGGGAATAAAGATTGTTTATGTATAATATATACTACTCTTCTTCTTGAGCAGCTACATTTGCAGCAGGCTTTTTAAATTTAGCGTATTTATTTTTGAATTTATCAATACGACCTGCAGTATCTACTAACTTCACCTTACCAGTATAATATGGGTGTGATGTTCTAGAAATTTCCAATTTAATTAATGGATATTCAACACCTTCTACTTCAATCGTTTCCTTAGAATCAGCAGTAGATTTAGTTAAGAATACATCATCATTAGACATATCTTTAAAGGCTACCATTCTATAATTTTCTGGATGAATTCCTTTTCTCATCGTTACTTCTTTTTATTTTGTTAAATATAGCTATGCTATTTTTGAGAGTGCAAATTTAATACTATTTTTGAAAAATCAAACAATAAAAATACTTTTTAAAACAAATTTAAGGTAATGACAATTAAATCGCTAGGTATTGCGAGTCTTTTAGCCGTTTTTTTAACTGCTTGTGGTAATCAATATAAGTTTGAGTTATCATCTCCAAAAGAGCTTCAAATAGATAAAAAATTAACAGTTTCTATTAAAGAGAAAAATGGCAAACCACTAGACTCTGTTCGTTATTACATAGACGGAATTCGATTAGATTCAAATACAAATATAGATATATCAAGTTTTAAATTAGGAAAGCATGCGATTTCTGCTACCGTTTTCTTTGAGGATAAGCAAAAACAGCTTACAAATACAGTATATTTTTTAGCAGACAAAGCACCAGAATTATATACGTATGAAATAATAAATGAATATCCTCACGATCCTAAAGCTTTTACGCAAGGATTAGAATTTCATGATGGCTTCATATATGAAAGTACTGGGCAGTATGGTGAATCTAGTTTGAGAAAAGTGAACTTAGAAACTGGAGAAGTAATTTTAAAGAAAGAGTTAGATAAGAAGTATTTTGGTGAAGGGATGACCATTTTTGGTGACAAAATTTATGTCTTAACATGGCAAAGTAAAAAAGGATTAGTTTTTGATAAAGAAGATTTTAAACTTGCGAATGAGTTTTACTACGGAGCTAGCCAGCAAGGTTGGGGCTTAACACATACTTCGAATAAATTTATAAAATCTGATGGTAGTGAACGTATTTGGTTCTTAAATCCTGTTACACAAAAAGAAGAAACATTTGTAGAAGCCTATATGCATAACCGTAAATTAGATAAACTTAATGAACTTGAATATATAAAGGGAAAAATTTATGCAAATAGTTGGCAAAATGATTTGGTAGCGATTATTAACCCAGAGAACGGTTTTGTTGAAGGTATTGCTAATCTTAAAGGGCTTCAAGAAAAGGCAGGACAAAAAGGTGACGAGAATGTATTGAATGGAATCGCTTATGATGCACCCAATGATCGACTGTTTGTTACGGGTAAGCGTTGGAACAAACTTTTTGAAATCAAACTCAAGAAAAAATAAGTAGATTTTAACTGTAATTATTATATGAGATTAGTATCTTCTTTAATTGTCATAATATTACTTATTGCTGTAAGTTCTTGCCGTAAAGATTTTGATACCATCGCTTCTACTGGAAAGTTGCAATTTTCTAAAGACACCATTTTTTTGGATACTGTTTTTACACGGTTGAGCTCCAGTACACGAAGTTTTAAAGTTTACAACAGAAGTAACGATGCTATAACAATCCCTACAATAGAATTAGGTAGAGGTGAAGCTTCTTTTTATCGCTTAAATGTTGACGGACAGCCAGGTAAATCTTTTGAAAATATTGATATTTTAGCCAAAGATAGTATCTATATTTTTGTTGAAGCTACTATAGATTTTGATGTAGTTGTAGATCCTTTATATACCGATTCAATTGTGTTTGATAAAAACAATAACCTTCAAGATGTAGATCTCGTTACGCTAGTACAAGACGCAACTTTTTATTTTCCTGAGCGTGATGCTGACAAAATCAAAGAAACCATTACTCTGGCTGTTGATGAAGAAGGAAATCAACTTGAAATAACGGGACGATTATTAAAAGATGATGAGTTGGTTTGGACCAATGAAAAGCCTCATGTTGTATATGACTTTATCGGAGTGCCCGAAGGAAAAACATTAACCATAGAGGCGGGAGCAAAAGTTCATTTTCATGCCAATTCAGGATTACTAGTGCAAGAAGGTGGTACTTTAAAAGTTTTAGGAGTATTAAATGAAGAAGTAGTATTTGAAGGAGATCGATTAGAACCAAGTTTCTCTGAAGTACCAGGTCAATGGGGAGCTATTTGGCTACGATCTGGTAGTGTAAATAACGAAATCAACTATGCAATTATCAAAAATGGTATTATTGGCCTTTTAATTGATGGAGTTATAGAAGACGATAACCCGCTAATGACGTTAAAAAACACGCAGGTATATAATTTTTCTAATTATGGTGTGTTGGCAAGGCATGGTAATATTATAGGTGAGAATCTAGTCATGGCGAATGCTGGGCAATCGGTATTAGCATGTACAGCTGGTGGAGATTATGAATTCACACATGCGACTTTTGCTAATTTTTGGATAAATGGTATAGCGAGAAATTTACCTGCAGTTTTAGTAAATAACTTTATAACCCGTATTGAAAATGATTTGGAGATAATAAATCCGATTAATTTGAGCAAAGCAAATTTTACAAATTGTATTATTGATGGTAATCAGAGTGTAGAGTTTCTATTAGATAGGGTGGATGGTGCTGATTTCAATTTTAATGTGTCACATAGTATGCTAAAGTTTGATACCAATAATGCTCAGTTATTAAATAACCCATTATTCGATTTTACAAATACTAGCTTATATCAAAATAGTATCCTTAACGGAACTACTGATTTCAGAAATAGTAGTTTAAATGATCTGATTATTGGTCAAAATTCTGACGCGAATGGCAGTGCTTCACTACTAAATGCGCAGCGTATTCCGCTAGATATTTTAGGGGTAGATCGAACCGTATCTCCAGATATTGGAGCCTATCAACATATTACGTTTGAAGAAGAAAATTAACCGTAATTATTTAAAATTTGGATATAGTTTTTCTACTTCTGAAGCTTTCATAGAAATAATATTTACATCTAAAGGAATAGCAACTAACGGTTGATCTAAAGAGTCACGTTGCACATTTACAATCTCATCTACAACAGACATGCCTTTAATAACTTTACCAAAGACCGTATATTTATTATTTAATCGGTGTAAACCGTCCTTATTTTGTACAATATAGAATTGACATCTGGCTGAAAGCATGTTAGGGTTGTCATCTCTACCAGCACCTACAGCACCATAATCATGTCGCAAACTATCATCAAATTCAGGGTCTAATAAATATTCAGGATCATTAAAACCTTCAGGTGTATCAGGGCACCCGCCTTGAGCAACAAAATTCGGGATTACTCTATTAAAGGTATAATCATCCCAATATTTGTTGGTAGCTAACTCAATAAAACTTTTTTTATGATTTGGAGTTTCGTCATATAACCAAATAAGTATTTCCCCTTTAGTGGTATTAATTTGTCCTATTTCATACATTTTCTCATTACTGCAAGATGAGTAAATTAAAATTAAAAACAGAAAACATAATTTCTTCATCATCACCTTTTATATATTTTACCATCTTTCATTACAAAAACAACATTTTCGAGCGTTTTTATATTTTTTGTGGGGTCTTCATCTACAGCGATAATGTCTGCCAAATACCCTTTTTTTAATTCACCTAACTTGCCCTCCATGTCTAATAGCTTCGCATTGGTTATCGTAGCCGATTGTATAGAAAACATAGGAGACCAACCTACTTCTACCATATAACCAAACTCTTTGGCATTTTCACCATGAGGAAATACGCCTGCATCAGTGCCAAAGGCTATAGGTACTCCCTCTTTGTAAACCATCTCAAAGGTATCTTTTAAAGTAGCTACCGTACTCTTAATTTTAGGAATAATAATAGCAGGATAGTAGTTCGGTATTTTAGCTTTTTCTTCGACATACTTTCCTGCAGAAAGTGTTGGAACCAAATAGGTGTTATTTTGTTTCATTAGTGCTGCTGCTTCTTTATCCATAAAAGAACCGTGTTCTATAGTTTGCACACCTGCTTTTATTGCTCGCTTCATACCTTCTTCGCCATGTGCATGTGCAGCGACTACCATGCCATATTCTTTTGCAGTCTTTACAATTTCATTCACTTCTTCTTGCGTAAATTGAGGATTTTGACCGTTCTTAGAAACGCTTAACACCCCGCCAGTAGCGGTAATCTTGATCAGATCAGCGCCGTTTTTATAGCGTTGGCGTACTGCTTTTCTTGCATCTTCAGGGTTATTAATGACACCCTCTTTAGGACCGGGATCTCCCATGAGTTCTTTTTTTCTTCCATTTGTGGGGTCGGCATGACCACCAGTTGTTCCGATTGCTTTTTCGGCAGTAAAAATTCTGGGACCAGAAACTTTACCTTTTTTTATCGCATTGCGCAAAGCAACATTTACACCACTTCCTCCTAAATCACGTACGGTAGTAAAACCAGCCATAAGTGTTCTATTTGCAATTTCGGCAGCATTAAAAGCAACATCGGCTTCGTTGTTTGTGAATACATCTAGATAACGTGTGGGACTTGTTTCTCCTTCTATATGCACATGCATGTCTATTAAGCCAGGAAGTACGGTTTTATCTTTAAGATCGATCACAGTATCATCAGCAGAATTTGGTTTTTTATAGCCTTTGTTTAGACTTTTTATTTTTTTTCCCGAAACTATTATAGTCATTTCGGTTATTACTTTTCCATTTCTTGTGTCTAATAACTTTCCACAATGTAAATAGGTATCTTGGCTATGCGAAAGTACTATTGAGCATAATAATAGTAATGAAAGTACATTTTTCATGTGTAGTTTTTTTGAGTTAGCTTGTATAAAAGTATCAAAAAAAAATGGTAGCTTTCAATCCAATAGCGATAAATAAAAATGAAAAGTAAAAATATAGTTGTTACGGGGGCTAGTAGAGGTATAGGTTATGCATTGGTAGCGCAACTTCTAACGAGCGGACATAATGTATTAGCGCTTTCGCGGAATATTACTCCATTACAAGATATGCCTTCAAAAAATCTAAGTGTAGATGTATGTAATAGTAAAGATGTAGAGCAAGTTACTAACTTTATTGCCGACAATTGGGATAAAGTAGATGCAGTTATTCATAATGCAGGAAAGCTAATTAATAAACCTTTCGCTGAACTTACCACAGATGACTTTATGGATGTATATAAGGTAAATGTTTTTGGAGTTGCCGAACTCACTCGTAAAGTATTGCCTTTTCTTAAAAAAGGAAGTCATGTAGTCACCATAAGTAGCATGGGCGGAATACAAGGAAGTATGAAGTTTCCTGGTTTGGCGGCCTACAGTTCTTCAAAAGGAGCTGTAATTACCTTAACAGAACTATTGGCCGAAGAATATAAAGATCGAGAGATAGCATTTAACGCCTTAGCATTAGGAGCCGTGCAAACAGAAATGTTAGAAGAAGCTTTTCCAGGTTTTAAGGCACCTAATACCGCAATTGAAATGGCAAATTATATTGCTGATTTTACTTTAAGAGGGCACCAATTTTATAATGGAAAAGTATTACAAGTATCCTCTAGCACGCCTTAATTTATGAGAGTGATTTTACAGAAATACGTACCTAAGAATTCAATAGATATGGTTGTCGATCTTATTAAAAAGTATCCATGTACCATAAAAATAGTTAAAAACCGTAGTACCAAGCATGGTGATTTTAGAAAATTGCCAAATGGTAAACAACAAATCACTATTAATAACGACTTAAACCAATATCGTTTTTTATTAACCTTACTACATGAGATTGCTCATTTAGTAACCTACCAAAACTATAAACGTATTAAGCCTCACGGTAAAGAATGGAAACAAACGTTTCAACATTTAATGTTACCCTATTTAAAACCAGAAATATATCCTAATGATTTATTATCATTATTAGCAAACTATTTTAAAAACCCTAAAGCTAGCACAGATAGTGATGTGAAATTATCGTTAGCTTTAAAACAATATGATGAGCGAAACGGAAAGAATTTTATCTTTGAGTTACCTATAGAGAGTAAGTTTATATATAAGAACAAGGTATTTGTGAGAGGCGCTAAGCGTAGAACCCGTTATGGTTGTATAGAAGAAACTAGTGGAAGGATATACCTATTTCATCAAAATGCCGAAGTGCAACTTTTAAATTAAAAAATTAAGCTACATGAATAAGAATTATTATGCAGTAATTATGGCAGGTGGAGTCGGTTCACGCTTTTGGCCTGTAAGTACCAAGAATTTTCCTAAGCAATTTCACGATATGTTAGGCACAGGAGATTCATTATTACAAAAAACATTTCATCGTTTGACTAGATTGATTCCTGAAGATCAAATTTTAATTTCAAGTAACAAGCGTTACAAAGAATTAATTTTAGATCAATTAAATATAAACCAAAAACAGTTAGTGCTTGAACCTGCTATGCGAAATACAGCACCTTGTATTTTGTATTCAGCATTAAAGATTTATCAAGAAAATCCTGATGCATTTATGGTAGTTGCTCCCTCAGATCATTGGATTGAAAACGAAGTAGAATTTATTAAAAATATTGAAACTGCTTTTAAAGCCTGTGCTGCAGAAGATATTTTAATGACCTTAGGTATTAAGCCTTCGTATGCAAATACGGGCTACGGCTATATTAATTTTGAGAACTCATCTAAAGAAATAAAAAAAGTTAAACGATTTACAGAAAAACCAGATATAGAAACTGCCACACAGTTTTTTGAAGGAGGTGAACACCTATGGAATGCGGGTATTTTTATTTGGAGTGTAAAAAGTATTTTAAACGCATTTAAAAATTATCTTCCAGAAATGTATTCACTATTCTGTGAAGGAGAAAATGTTTATAATACCGAGTTTGAAGATGATTTTGTTAATTCTAATTATGAAAAATCAGAAAATATATCGATTGATTATGGTATCATGCAAAATGCAAATAATATTTATGTATTACCTGTAGATTTTGGATGGAATGATTTAGGTACATGGAGCTCTTTATATGAAAAGCTTACAAAAGATGAACAGCTTAATGCCACCGTAAATAGTGATGCCATTTTCGAGAATGCTTCTGGTAATATGGTAAAGACCACAGATGGAAAAAAAATAGTAATTCAAGGATTAGATAATTTTATTGTAGTTGAAAAAGAAGATGTAATTTTAATTTGTCCTAAGAAAGAAGAACAAGAGATCAAACAGATTGTTGCAAAAGCCAAAGAAAAATTTGGTGATAATTTTGTATAATTACGAGTCCAAACCCATAAATAATGCAAGAAGAAGATAAAAAAGTTGAAGTTGAGTTTGATGTAGAAAAAGCAAATGTTAAAAAAGAATTTTCTGGATTTTTGGGAAGCGTTAAGCATTTTCTTAAAGATCTTTTAGAAATACGACACGACACAAATAAAGAAGGTACAGTTCAGCAAATAAAAGATGGTATCTCTATGAAAGGGCATACTGCTTGGATTTTAGTATTCTCGATCATCATAGCTTCTATCGGACTTAATGCAAATTCTGCCGCAGTTGTAATTGGTGCCATGCTTATTTCACCGCTAATGGGGCCTATTTTAGGGGCAGGATTAGCCATAGGTATTAACGATATTGATACACTCAAGAGATCTATGACCAATTTAGGAGTTATGATTGGTTTAAGTTTGCTCACTTCTTTTTTATTTTTTAGTATTCCGTTATTTCAAGAAGCTACTCCCGAAATTCTTGCGCGAACCAGACCTGATGTACGTGATGTATTTATTGCACTTGCTGGTGGATTGGCATTAATAGTGGCTGTAAGTAGGCCCTCAACACAAATTAATACCATAGCAGGTGTAGCTATCGCTACAGCTTTGATGCCACCTTTATGTACTGCAGGTTATGGATTAGCAACAGGTAATTTTGCTTTTTTTGGAGGTGCTATGTTTTTATTTACGATCAATACAATATTTATAGCATTAGCGACTTTTGTGATTGTAAAGTATTTACGCTTCCCAATGGTAAAGTATATCAATTCAGCAAGGCGTAAAACTATTGCTCGTTTTGCTTCTTTTGTAGCTTTTGTAATATTGGCGGGTAGTATTTATTCATTCTATAATTTATTTAAAGAGAATCAATTTAAACAAACAGCTAGCAGCTTTATAGAAGACATAAGAAACGGAGGAGTAGCAATTTTAGGAGAAGATGATGAGAATATCGATTACTTAAATAGAAGAATTAAGTTGCCTATTTTGGGTAGTGAGAGACCACAATCAGAAATTGATAGTTGGAAAGCTAAGATGCAAGAAATGGGATTAAAAGAAGTAAAACTTGATGTTCAACAAGGTGATGATTCTGAAATAAGACAACAAGTGCAAGATTTACAAGATCTGTATTCACAGAATCAAAAAATTATTACCTCTCGTGATGAATCTATAAAAGAGAAAGATGAGAAAATTAGAAAATTAGAGCAGCAACTTTCTCGTATTAGTGAAAATAGCGTTCCGTTATATCAAGTAGGTGAGGAAGCTAGAGTTTTATTTTCTGCCTTATCTGAAATTTCATATTCAGATCAGATAAAGACAAATTTTAAATCGTTAGATACGGTTCGAGTTTTTGAATTCAATTGGTATGATTCTATACCGCGAAAGGTACGAAGAGAGCAAGAACCTAAATTAAAGGAATGGTTAAAAACACGTTTGAAATTAGATACTTTACGCGTAGGTAATTGATATGGAAGAACAGCCTTTAATACGAATCAACAAATATTTAACTGAGGTAGGCTATTGCTCGCGACGTGCAGCCGATAAATTGATAGATCAAGGCAGAGTTACCATTAATGGTAACATACCCGAATTGGGCACCAAAATAACTGTGAATGATGAGGTACGAGTCGATGGCAAATTGATTTCAAAGCCAAAGACAAATCATGTTTACTTAGCGTTTAATAAACCAAGAGGAATTGTATGTACAACTGATACCAGTGTTGAAAAAGATAATATTATAGATTATATAGGGTATCCTAGTCGTATATTTCCGATTGGACGTTTAGATAAACCTAGTGAAGGTCTTATTTTTCTAACCAATGATGGTAATATTGTAAATAAGATACTTCGTGCTCGTAATAATCATGAAAAAGAATACATCGTTACTGTTGATAAGCCTATTACTAAAGAGTTTATCACTAAAATGAGTAATGGTGTTCCTATTTTAGATACTATTACTAGAAAATGTTACGTAGAACAAACTGCTAAATACAAGTTTAAAATCATTCTCACACAAGGGCTAAATCGACAAATTAGAAGAATGAGTGAGTATCTGGGTTATAACGTAACAAAATTAAAAAGAATTCGAATAATGAACATTTCTTTAGATGTACCAATTGGAAAATGGCGTTATTTTACAGATTATGAACTTAAAGAAATTAATAGGTTAGTAGCAACTTCATCTAAAACATATACTTAACTTAAATAAAAAAAACAATTTTTAAAGAACAAAGTATTAATTTCATTTTTTAAGCTACGGTGTATATAAACTTATTCTTAACTTTCATAGTTTAACCTAATTTCTTTAAGAGTTACTTGATTATTTTTTTTTCAGCCTTATCTATTTAAAAAAGTATTACTTTTCTCTAAAAGTTTGAAAAAATTTATTTAAAATTATCCAAATCTGCACAAGTTAATTTTAGGTTATTCAAGATAATTTCGTAATTTTCGATACGATTATTTATCGTATTTAATGGTTTGATATTCAGTTAAATGTATTATTTATAAATCACTTGAATAATCTTTTTTACGAATGCACAACAGATTAGATATATTTATCCTCACCTATATGAATCTTATGAAGCGATTTCTAGCCATTAGCTTATTGTTTGCTGTTGTTCATCTTTCAGCACAGCAAAAATATCAAAACCTTTTATGGAAAATATCGGGTAATGATCTTGCCAAAGATTCATATCTCTATGGTACCATGCATGTAAGCAGTAAAGTTGCTTTTCGATTAGATGATGTTTTCTATAAATCGCTACAAACATGTGATGCAGTAGCATTAGAATCTGATCCTACGACATGGATGGAACATAGTTATGAGATGATGAATGCAATACCTAATTACGCATACAACTATGGTAATACAGATTTCTATGCACAACGTTTTGGACTAAACTTTCCTAACGATATAATAACACGATCAGCCATTCGATTTGATAATTATATTATTAATGGATATTTATATCGCAAAAGTTTCGCAGGTGATAATTTTGAAGAAGAAACCTATCTCGATATGTTTATTTTTCAAGCTGGTAAAAAGCAAAATAAACCAGTGATAGGACTCGAAGATTTTAAAGAGTCAAGGTATTTAACCACTAAGGCAAGTTATAATATAGCAAAGCGAAAAGTAGATGGATGGTTGTTAAAACGATATAAAGAAGAATCGCGGTTCGATTTTACCGAAGAGGCTTATCGAAATAGAAATTTAGATCTTCTAGACTCTATCGGTAGTGCTACAAACACTGAGCATTTTAGAAAATACATGCTCTACGAAAGAAATGAAAATATGGTTGATGTATTAGATACACTAATGCATAGTAAGTCTATTTTTGCGGGAGTTGGTGCGGCTCATTTACCTGGAGAGTATGGTATGATTGAAATGCTTAGAAGAAAAGGATATACAGTTACGCCTTTAAAATCTAATCAGACCACATTTGGTAAAAAATCTAAGAAAGAACTCGAATCAATATTTGTAAAGCCAGTTCTAGAAGAACACGCTACCGATGATAGATTTTTGAGTATAAAAAGTTTCGAAAAATTACGAGAGCTTAATTTTCTAAATCAGAAGTATTATGTAGCTACTGACATGACAAATGGTGCTTACTTAGCGATCACTCGAATCAATACATTTGAGTATTTAAACAAAAAAAACAAAACAAAATTAGAAGATATTGACGATCTATTGTTCGAAGATATTCCTGGAGAAATTTTAGAGAAAACATATTTTGATACTCCTTTTAAAGGAATTAGCGTAGTAAACAAAACAAAAAAAGGAGACTATCAACGATATGCGATTTACAAAACACCTTTAGAAATTGTTATTGTAAAATTAGGGGGTAAAAAAGATTATGTTTTAAAATATGGTGATGTAGTTTTTGATTCTATTTCTTTTAGAGAACCAAAGAACGAATGGCATACGTTTACACCAATTTTTAAGAAATATGAATTTTCAATTCCGACTAATTATATTGCTGAAAATTTTGGCAAAGCAGGAAAAAGAATAGTACAATCATATAATGATAAAGGATTCTATTTCTTTGAAGAAGTACCTATTGATGATGTAAATTATATCGAAGAAGATGCTTTTGAAGCAAAATATATTCACAAAGCATTTTTAAATACCTATGATTTAAAACCCTCGAACGGAAAATTTGAAAAAGGGAGTTATGTGTCGTATTTGTCAGGTACTAAATTAGACTCTATTAGTAACAAAGAAGTGAGGTTAAAGAGTATTGTAAAAGATGGATCGTATTACCTACTAGGCTATGTAGGTGAAGATCAAAATAACGCGAATAAATTTTTTAATTCGTTTAAATTTCGACCAATCCGCTATACTAAAAAGGCCGAAAAAGTAATTGATACCTCACTACATTTTTCGGTGAACACGATTACGAAGCAACCTTTCCCTAATACGTATATGGGCTACGCTGATAGAAAGCGTAAACCGTATAAACAGTTTATAAAAAATACACGTTATACTTCTAAGACTAATGAGGTAATTCATGTTACGCGAACAAAATATCACGATTTACGAATGTTCGCTAACATTGATAGTCTTTGGCAGGACATTAAAAAACCCCTAATAAAAGATTATACAATAACTAATGAGAAAAAGTCGATGCATGACAATATGTACACTTATTCTTATATACTTAGAGATAGTTTGAGTAAAAAACAAATAAAAGTTAAGAACATTCTTAAAAAGGGAACACTCTTTGAATTAAAAACATTGCAAGATAGTTTGGGTGAGAACTCAAAGTTCGTTAACGCCTTTTACGAAAGTTTTATACCAAAAGACACGCTGCTTGGGCGTACTTTATTTGTTGATAAAGTGCCTGAATTTTTAGAGTATTTAAAGAAGAATGATAGCATTACATTAGGTTCTAGTTATTTATTAAAATTTTCTAAATCACATGTAGAACAGTTAAAAGCAATCCTTAGCGATTTTAAATTTCCTAAAGATAAACAGGTTATAAAAAGTCAACTGGTAAGAGAGCTTATTACGATAGATAATGAAGCAATTGTGCCCTTTATAAAAAATCTATATACAAAATCATATAGTGAACCACAGATACAATTTACGATTATTAATTCTTTAATTAAAAAGAAAACAAAGGCATCATATGAACTTATTTTAGAGCTGTTGGCAATCGATTTTCCTGTAGGTAATGATTATAACATGAGTTCATTATTCTCTTCAGGTAGATTTAAGAAAGATTCACTAAAACTTAAGAGAAAATTATTTCCTGAGTTGTTAAAGTATTCGACAATCAATGAATATAAAATGCCGATTTATAAATTACTTTCTAAACTATCAACGAAAGGCTTGATAAAGCCAAAAGACTATAAGCGCTATAAAGATCAAATTTTAAATGATGCTAAATTAGAATTAAAAAGAAGCCTCTATACTACGAATAGTAAACGATATACAAGATATAATAATTATGGAGCTGGTAAACGTTCGTTATTAGAAGATCAAGTAAAGCTTTTATTTCCTTTTAAAGACGAAAAAGAGTACCGTATTTTCTTTCTGAGATTATTAGAAAGTAACGATAAAGATGCTTTAAGCATGTACTATGCGCTTTTAAAGAAAAATAAATTACCAATCAATCAAAAATTAACCGATAAGCTTATAAAGAAAAATGAAAATTTTAGTGCTTTAGTTGATAAGTTAGAAATACTAAAACTTGAACACGATCTTTTAGATGATGAGCTTAGCAAACAGAATTATGCTCAGTCTAAAATACTCAGCAATAAGATATATTCTAACGAATCTGATGAGGTAATTTTTTTGAAAAAAGAATCTATAAAGGTCAAAGATGATATGGTAGATGTTTATTTTTTTAAAGTAAAAAAGAATAATCAGTATGCTGCCAATAATTCTTCCATGTATGCTATTGCTTTTAAGGTAAAAAAAGGAAAACTAGTATTAAAACCTGTTTATGAATCTGAAAGTAATGGAAGATTACTTGATAATATAAGTACAGAAGAAGAAATAATAGAAGATATACTCGAAAAAATAAAATATAAAGATAGAAAAAGGCTTTCTAGACCTGGGTATGGGCGCTATTAAATTGGTTTGTTACTTCGTAGAGTGTAATCGCTAAACTGTGAATCACATTCATAGAAGAATTCTTTCCGTACATGGGTATTGAAATCGTGTGGTCAATTAAGGAAGTGTGTTTAATACCATATCGTTCACTACCAAGTAACAAGACAATTTTTTGATGCTGAGAGAAATCATAATTTTGTATTGCTGTACTTGTATCAGTAATTTCGATACCAATAATGGCATTATCTTCAGTTTTTAATTGCTTGATTAGGCTTTCAAAGTTTTTATATGTCTTATGCGAAATAGTATTAATTGTATTTCTAGCTGTTCTTTGTACAATTCTATTATCGATGGATGGTGAAGATTGATGGATAAAAATCTTTTCAACACCAAAACTTTCCGCAACACGAAAACACATACCTATATTTTCGGGTGTTCTAATAGCATCACATACAATCGTAATAGGAAAAGTTTTTTGTACATTATTTATTTCATAATGGTTAAGTTGCTTCATGTCTGTAACGAACTAATATATTTTTTAGGGGTAGTACCATATTTTTTCTTAAAAGCAGCAATAAAATGACTGGCAGTACTATAGCCTACTTTTAAACCAACTTCATTCACATTATATTGATTTGTTTCTAATAAACGCCTTGCATGTTCCATTTTATAATCAAATAAAAAACTGTAAACAGTATCACCATAAATTTGCTTAAAGCCTTCTTTTAGTTTTTTTAATGTGAGTCCTACTTCATGTGCTAATTCTTGTAGTGATGGCGGTTCAGACATTCTTAAGATGATAATATCTTTAGCTTTTCTTATTTTGAGAACATTTTGTTCATCAACCAAGAATGGACAATATTCGCCAAGATCTGCTTCATCTTTCTGAAAATACAAACTTAACAGTTCATAAATTTTTCCTTTGATGTATAAATCTCTAATAGAACTATTACTATTAGAATTTATAATTTGTTGAAGTACGACTAATACAGAAGGTTTTATAGCGCTGTTGTCGTAATATTTTCTATTGGCATTTTCATCTCTTAAAAAATGAATAATACCCGCTTCTTTAGAAAATAGAGAATGAAATTTTTTAATTGAAATCAATAAAGATACTAACGTGGTTTTTGGTTGTATCTCAACGTTAATAGGTAATTTCTGCTGCGGATTGTAGAGTAGTATAGAGTATTTATCTAAGACATCAAAAGCATAGTTGCTATTGTTGAACAAAAATTTAGAAAGCCCTTTAATGCAAAAATGTAACTGTATAAATGAATTATCTATATCGCGTTGATGGCATTGCAATTCGTCTGTATTATTTTGAAACTCTAACAGGTAAAAACCATTTTCAAAGTTCGTTTCTTCAAAGGTACTTTTTGCGATACTTTTTATCATTTATAAAATAAAATTTAAAATCATTCTTATTTAGAATCAATCTATATAGCAAATCTTAGAATTGCTGATTTTACTACAAAAATAGGGTTTTTAGTACGTTTTTACAATGAATAGCTTTTAAAATTCATATAGCGACATTAAAAGTTCTTCTAGCGTTATTTTTTTACTATCACGAATAATACTTTTGTTTTAGAATTTTGACAATTTGATGAAGCGTTATCATATCTCTAAACATACTACTTTTTATTGTATTGGCTTAAGTTATAAAAAAGCGAATGCCGAAGTTAGAGGTAAATTCTCCATAGATGGTGCTACTAAAAGTCTATTACTAGAACAAGCCAAAAGTGCTGGTATAGACGAAATTATAGCAATCTCTACTTGCAATCGTACAGAGATTTATGGTTTTGCAGAACACCCTTTTCAATTGATACAATTGTTATGTCAAAATACAATCGGTACAGTAGAAGAGTTTCAACAAGTTGCGTATGTTCATAAAAACAGAGAAGCCATTGATCATATGTTTCGAGTAGGTACAGGTTTAGAAAGTCAAATTCTTGGTGACTTTGAAATTATAAGTCAATTAAGACAAAGTTTTAAATTATCTCAGAAGCACAGTTTAATTAATACATTTTTAGAACGCTTAGTAAATGCCGTAATTCAGGCAAGTAAGCGTATAAAAAACGAAACCGAAATTTCTACAGGCGCTACGTCGGTCTCTTTTGCTTCGGTGCAGTATATTCTTAACAAAGTACAAGAGATTTCTTCAAAAAACATTTTACTTTTTGGTACTGGTAAGATCGGAAGAAATACTTGTGAAAATTTAATAAAGCACACAGAAAACGATCTTATAACACTTATTAATAGAACTAAAGATAAAGCAGAGCAATTAGCTGGTAAATTTAATTTATTGGTTAAAGATTATGATGAATTATCTAATGAAATAGATAGAACTGATATTTTAATAGTAGCTACTGGGGCACAAAACCCAACGATTATACCAGCGTTAATTTCTAGTAACAAAGAGTTGTTGATTTTAGATTTATCAATCCCTAAGAATGTCTCAGAAGAAGTAAACCTGATGCCAAACGTAACCGTTGTGCATTTAGATCACCTATCGCAGATCACAGATGAGACGTTAGAAAAGCGTAAGCAGCATATACCAAAAGCACAGGCTATTATCGATGAAGTACAACAAGACTTTAATGCATGGTTAGAAACCAGAAAATTTGCGCCTACTATCAAAGCATTAAAATCTAAATTAAAAGAAATCCAAACAGAAGAGATTGACTATCAAAAGAAAAAGCAAAATGATTTTAACGAAGATCACGCCAAGGTTTTATCAGATAGAATTATTCAAAAAATAACAAAACATTTTGCAAATCATTTGAAAGAAGACAATGCTGCTAATGAAAGTATTGAATTGATTTCGAAGGTTTTTCAATTAGAAAAAACTAAGTAATGAAGCCTACTATTAGAATAGGAACTCGCGATAGTGAGTTAGCTTTATGGCAAGCAAAAACGGTTCAGCATCAATTAGAATACCTCGGATATACTACAGAAATTGTTCCTATAAAATCTACAGGAGATCTTGTGCTAGACAAACCGCTTTATGAGTTAGGAATTACAGGAATTTTCACTAAGAATCTAGATATAGCTTTATTAAATGATGATATAGATATTGCTGTACATTCTTTAAAAGATGTTCCTACGGCCTTACCAAAAGGTATTGTACAAACTGCGGTTTTGAAGAGAGGTAATAATAATGACCTATTAGTCTATAATAAGAACGAAGAATTTTTAGGGCAGAAAGAAGGGCTCATTGCTACCGGAAGTTTGCGAAGAAAAGCACAATGGTTAAATCGATATCCAACACATAAGGTAGTTGATCTTCGTGGAAATATAAATACACGCATAGAAAAGTTAGCAGCTAATGATTGGAATGGTGCTATTTTCGCTGCCGCTGGATTAGAACGCATTGGTCAAAAACTAGAAAATGCTATTCATTTGGGTTGGATGGTTCCTTCGCCTGCTCAGGGTGCCATTATGATTGCCGCGCTAGAAGAAAATGAATATGTAAGAGAAGCCTGTAGCAAGTTAAATGATGAAGACACTGAAATTTGTACAACTATAGAGCGTGAATTCCTGAGACTATTAGAGGGAGGATGTACAGCGCCGATAGGAGCTCTGGCATATATAAAAGAAATTGAGGACGGACCAAATGAAATCCATTTTAAAGGAGTTTTATTAAAAAAAGACGGAACCCAAAAAATAGAGACCTCAAAAAAAACAAAATTTAGAGACTGGAAGAGTATTGCGAGATACTGTGCTGGTGATATTATGAGTCGAGGTGGTAAACGCCTTATGGTAGAAGATGCTGAGGCCTTGGTGAAAGATAGTAAAGTGTTTTCAACCAAGAAATTATCAAAACCTCAAGAAGAACTATTTAACAATACTATAGAAGTAAAGAGTAGTGATTTTATTAAGATTCGATTTAATAGAATAGCGCCAAAGGTTGTAAAAAATGAAATAGAGAATGTAATTATTACGAGCAAAAATGCAGTCGCATCTTTACTCAATAGCTTTTCTGCAGTTGAATTACAATTCAAAAATATTTACTGTGTAGGTCGTCGAACTAAAAAAATGATAGAGCAACAAATAGGTAAAGTAAAATATTCAGAAAAAAATGCTGCCAAGCTAGCAGAATTTTTAAAAGATGAATTGCAGAACGGTGACAATGTCACCTTTTTCAGTGGAGATTTACGCCGTGAGGAACTACCAGTGATTTTAGAAAAAAATGGAATTACCGTCAATGAAGTTGAGGCTTATCAAGCTATTTTTGACGGAACTATATTAGAGACAGATGTAAGTGGAGTGCTTTTTTACAGTCCATCAACAGTACAGAGCTATATGCAGTACAATGCTGCCGATAAAATAGCTTTCTGTATTGGTGAAACTACGGCATCTGAAGCGAGAAAGCATTTTAAAGAAGTACAAATTGCTAAAGTGCCTACAGTAGAGAGTGTCATAGAATTAGCTAATTTGCATTACGCAAAACAATAATGTCATTCCGAATGGAGTGAAGGAAATCTGTTTAAATAGATTACCATGTCACTATGTTACTCGCAATGACTATCTATAAATTTATGAACAGAACCAGAAGAATTCGTAAAACAGAGCATATTCGCAGATTAGTTCGTGAAACCAAACTGTCTGTTGATGATTTTATTTATCCACTTTTTATTGAAGAAGGTAAGAACATCGAAACAGAGATCGAATCGATGCCTGGCATCAAGCGCTTTTCTCTAGATACTATTTCTAAAGAACTAGATGAGGTAGTTGCATTAAATATTCCTGCGGTTTTATTATTTGGTATTCCAACAAAAAAGGATGAAGAAGGTACAGAAACTTGGAATGATAACGGTATCATCCAACAAGCCATTCGATTTATTAAGAAGAACTATCCTGATTTATATGTAATTACCGATGTATGTTTTTGTGAATATACGTCACATGGTCATTGTGGAGTTATTCATGATAATGATGTAGCCAATGATGCGACATTGGTTAATATTGCAAAGCAAGTGATCTCTCATGCAAAAGCAGGTGTTGATATGGTAGCACCATCTGGAATGATGGATGGCACCATAGCTATGATTCGTGAGAGTTTAGACAATTCAGGGTTCGTTAATTTACCCATTATGGGCTATTCCGTAAAGTATGCTTCTGCTTTTTATGGTCCCTTTAGAGACGCTGCAGATTCAGCACCTAGTTTTGGAGATAGAAGAACATATCAAATGGATCCTTCGAATAGAGATGAAGCATTACGAGAAGCTACTTTTGATGATGAAGAAGGTGTAGATATTTTAATGGTGAAACCAGCACTATCGTATTTAGATATCATTCGTGATCTTAAAAATAATTTTGATCGCCCTATAGCTTGTTATAATGTAAGTGGTGAATACGCCATGGTAAAAGCAGCTGCTGAAAAAGGATGGATTGATGGAGAAAAAGTAATGCTAGAGAGCTTGCTGTCGATGAAACGTGCAGGAGCAGATATTATCATTACCTATTTTGCAAAAGAAGCAGCGAGAATTTTATCTGGTTCTGAATAGATGAAACAATCAATAATACATATCGCATTAGTTGTTAGAGATTATGACGAGGCTATTGAATTTTATACACAAAAGTTAGGTTTTGATTTAATTGAAGACACTTATATTGCTGAACAAGATAAAAGATGGGTGGTTGTAGCTCCTCCAAATTCAAAGGGTACAACTATTTTATTAGCTAGAGCTTCAAAAAAAGAACAAGAAAATTTTATAGGTAATCAATCTGGAGGCAGAGTATTTCTTTTTTTGAACACTGACGACTTTTGGAGAGATTACAATAATATGATTGCAAAAGGAATTGAATTTTCTAGAGATCCCAAAGAAGCAGAGTATGGGATAGTAGCTGTATTTAAAGATCTTTATGGAAACCTTTGGGATTTATTACAATTAAGACAAGATCACCCAATCTTAAAAAGAATAGAGTAATTTCAATAATTAACAATTATGAGCTTTAAAAACTCGAAAAAACTATATATAAAAGGCTTAGAAAACCTTGTTGGGGCTGTGAATTCACCAGTTCGAGCGTTTGCGTCTGTTGGTGGTAATCCACTTTTTATAAAAAAAGCGAAAGGCAGTAAAATCATAGATGTTGATGACAATGAATACATAGATTATGTATTATCATATGGCCCAATGATTTTAGGGCATCGACATAAAAAAGTACAAAAAGCGATTGCAAAAGCGTTAGAAAATGGCTATTCATTTGGAGCATCTACAGAGAATGAAATAAAATTAGCAAAATTGGTTTGTGATGCTTTTCCAGGGATGGACAAAATTCGTTTTGTGAATTCAGGAACCGAAGCCGTACTTAGCGGAATTCGTTTAGCGCGCGCTTTTACAGGAAAAGATAAAATTATTAAATTTTCAGGCTGTTACCATGGGCATCAAGATGCCTTGTTAGTAGCTGCTGGTTCAGGATTGGCAACCTTAAGTTTACCTGGTAGTAAAGGGGTACCCGAAAGTGCAGTAGAAAATACATTAATTGCTAATTATAACGATCTAGAGAGCGTAAAAGCACATTTTAAAAAACATAAGGATATCGCCGCTATTATCATAGAACCTATTGGTGGAAACATGGGTGTAGTAGTTCCCCAAAATGATTTTTTAAAAGAACTAAAAAACTTGGTACATAAAAATAACGCATTATTAATAGCAGATGAGGTGATGACTGGTTTTCGTTCCAAATTTGGTGGCGCTCAAGAGTTATTAGGTGTAGAAGCTGATATTACGTGTCTAGGTAAAGTGATAGGAGGCGGATTTCCGGTAGGTGCCTACGGTGCTCGAAATGAAATCATGGAGCAAGTAGCTCCCTTAGGAGGAATGTATCAAGCTGGTACCTTAAGTGGCAACCCGATTGCTATGGCTGGTGGAATTGCAACTTTAACAGAGCTCAAAAAACAAAATCCATATAAACGTTTTGAGGAAATTGCAAGTATTCTCGAAGTCATACTCAAAGAAAAAGCAAAGAAGCATAATGTTGATATTGTAGTAAATCGATTTGGTTCGATGATAAATCCTTTCTTTACGAAAACTAAAGTCACAAATTTTGAAGAAGCACAACAATGTGATACCAAGAAATTTGCCACTTTTTTTTGGGAGATGATTCGTAATGGGATCTTTTTACCACCATCACAATTTGAAGCATGGTTCTTATCATCCGCGTTAAGCGATAAAGACATAGAGCAAACATCAAAAGCAATTGATAAAGCTATGGAGGCAGTTTCTAAAATGTAATTAATATGAAGAGTATAATTGTATTATTTTTATTAGGTGCAGTTGTGTCTGGTTGCCCTGAGAAAAAAGGCAGTATGACAACTAAAGAAATCTATATGCAAACTGTTAAAAAAGGGATATTGCATGGCGCAGGTGAAGAAGGTATTGCTAAAGAGAATATGATCATCGAGAATAATGATGACTGGAAAGTAGTGATATCAAAATTAGATAAGATTAATAGAATATCTGATAGTTTTGATGGACTACCAATTGATTTTTCTAAAGAAATGGTGCTTGCTTGCTTTGATAAAGTGCACAATTCTGGAGGATTTACCGTACAAATGGATAGTATTGCAGAAGAGAACACACGAATTAAGGTTTTTATTAAAAAGACTGCTCCTGGTCCAACTGATTTTGTAACCATGTCGATAACACAACCCTATCATATTGTAAAAATCACCAAAACTGATAAAGAAATAGTATTTGTTGAATAGTTAAAAGTAATAAGCTATTGGCTTTTAGCAATTAGAATGTTTTTTAATAATGAGAGATTTTAGAAAACTTGAAATTTGGAAACAAGGTATTGAACTTGTAAAAAGAGCTTATGAGTTATCTGAAAAATTACCTAGAGAAGAAAAGTTTGGATTAAGAAGTCAAATTACAAGAGCAGCAATTTCAATTACATCCAATATTGTAGAAGGATGTAGTAGAAATAGTGAAATAGAGTTCAAGAGATTTTTTAGAAATAGCTAGGGCTCTCTTTTTGAATTGGAAACACAAATGATAATCATTCAGGAACTTGACTTAACTGAATCGGAAAAATTTAAAAACATTTTTTAGCTGATTCAGAAACAAAGTAGAATGATCAATGGATTAATAAATAAAATTAAGAATAGCTAATAGCCAAGTGCTAATAGCCAAGAGCTATAATATGATAAAAAACGATTTATTTTTAAGAGCCCTTAAAGGGGAAACAGTTGATAGACCACCCGTTTGGATGATGCGTCAAGCTGGACGTTATTTGCCAGAATTTATGAAGATTCGTGAAAAATACGATTTCTTTACACGTTGTAGAACTCCAGAATTAGCTTCAGAAATTACCGTACAACCTATCCGTAGATACGGTATGGATGCTGCAATTCTTTTTTGTGATATTCTAGTGATTCCACAAGCAATGAATATCGAGGTAGAGATGAAACCCAATTTTGGGCCTTACTTGCCAAACCCAGTTCGTGATCAAAAAGGAGTTGATAATGTGATTATTCCTGACGTGTATCAAGAATTAGGTTACGTTATGGATGCTATTAAAGCGACAAAGGAAAAGCTGAATGATGAAATTCCATTAATAGGCTTTGCAGGTTCTCCATGGACAATTTTATGTTATGTAGTGCAAGGACAAGGCTCTAAGAACTTTGATAAAGCCAAGGCTTTTTGTTTTACAAATCCGATTGCAGCGCATCAGCTGTTACAAAAAATTACAGATACAACTATTGCGTATTTAAAAGCTAAAGTAAAAGCGGGTGTAAATGCTGTTCAAATTTTTGACTCTTGGGGAGGGATGTTATCACCAACAGATTATCAAGAGTTTTCATGGCAATATATCAATCAGATTATCGAAGCATTAAAAGATGACACTCCAGTGATTGCTTTCGGAAAAGGGTGCTGGTTTGCTCTAAATGAAATGTCAAAAAGTAATGCATCTGCCTTAGGTGTAGATTGGACGTGCTCTGCTAGAAATGCCCGTTACTTATCAGGTGGAAATATCACCTTACAAGGTAATTTTGATCCCTCGCGGTTATTATCACCACCTACTGTAATTAAACAGATGGTGCATCAAATGATCAATGAATTCGGGAAGGACAAGTATATTGTGAATTTAGGTCATGGAATCTTACCCAATATTCCTGTAGAAAATGCGAAAGCATTTATAGAAGCTGTAAAAGAATACAAGACCGATTCGTAACTTTTTGATAGTTCGATAGTCAAATTTTGTATGATCAAGAATATTTTTAAAGGTGTAAGAGCCTATGCCGATTCGTTGAGTTTAATTTCTAAATTGAAGCTCTGGAACTATTTTGCCATACCTATGGCTATTAGTTTAGCTACTGCATTAGTGGTTGGTTTTTTTGCTTATTACTTTTCAGATAATATTACCGATTATATTTCGAACTTTATTCCGAGTTGGAATCCACCAAGTTGGGTGCGAAGCATCGAAATATTTTTAATAAGCTTAATTATTCTAGCTATAGGGCTAATGCTTTATAAGCATATTGTCATGGCACTAAGTGCTCCTTTTATGAGCCCGGTTTCTGAAAAAATAGAACATCACATTTTAGGTGATAAACACATTAATCATAGAGAGACCACTTTTCAGCAACAGCTTTGGCGTGGTATTAGAATTAACGTAAGGAATTTAGCTAAAGAAGTATTGTTCACGATTCCTGTATTATTGCTAGGGTTTATTCCTGTGATCGGAATTTTTTCTACCGTATTACTCTTTTTAATACAGTCTTATTACGCGGGATTTGGTAATATGGATTACACGTTAGAACGTCATTTTAATTATAAAGAAAGTATCGAATTTGTAAGCAAACATAAAGGCTTAGCAATTGGTAATGGTATTATTTTTATGCTGTTATTGTTGATTCCCGTCATTGGTGTTATTTTAGTCTTACCTTTTTCAGTAGTTTCAGCAACAAAAACTACTATTAACGAATTGCATGGGTAGATCATGACTATTTGGAGAATTATAAAGCAGTTTCGATATCGTCAATTGTGGCAGCTTTTGGTATTAAGCATTCGTTATCCTATTTATATATATCCAACATTAAAAGCTACTTCTCTGAGTTATGCCTGGGCTAAAAAAGAGTTTCCTCAAGACCATGGTAAAAAAGGAAGAGCAAATGCTTATAGACATGCGCTCTGGAATAGTCTGATATGTTTTGAATGTAAAAAATGGAGTAAAAATACGCGTAGGGTGCTGGCATGGACTAAATTGATTACCGATAAGCACGAGCAATTGTCTCCAAATCACCCTTTAGATGAGCGAATGGATTTACATAATAATAAAATAGGTAGAAATTTATTTATAGCCTCCTCTTTTATATCTGTAGAAGAAATGTCAGATACAATTAAAGAGAAAATGAAAACAGCTCAGAAAATAGAAAACATAGAAGATGCCGAATTGCACCCAACGAACTTGATTTTTATAAAAGAAGAATGATACAGCTAATAAATGGGTATAGAATTGAAGAAATCTCTTTGCATGATGCATGGAGCTTATGTGACCTCATGTTGGCAAACGAAGATAGGTTTAGCCGTTATTTTCCAAAAACATTAGAGCAAAATTTAACACCTACTTTAGCAAAGTTGTTTGTTGAGAAAAAGGTGTCTGAATTTGAAAGTAAAGAAGAATTTCTATTTACTATAAAAGAAATGGAATCGAATGTCATTGCAGGCTTAGTGTATATAAAAGAGCTTGATTGGCAAAAGAAGCAAGGAGAATTTGCTTATTGTATTGGGTATCAATATGCAAATAAGGGAATTGTGGGTAGTGCTGTTAAAGCACTTGCTGCGTATGCTTTTAATGAATTGGGATTAGTAATATTACAAATTATAGTACATAAAGATAATGTAAGTAGTGTAAAGGTTGCACAAAAAGCTGGTTTTATCTGGCAAAAGACACTATTTAAAACATATGCACCTCCAGGTGAAGCACCCTTAGATATGGAATTATACGAACTCTACAAGTCGCCAAATACCAACAGCTAATAACTAGAAAATGAAAGATAAATTTTACAACTACATACAAGAACTACAAGATACCATTACCGCTAAGCTCGAAGAGATTGATGGTAAAGTAAAGTTTCGAGAGGATTTATGGAAACGACCTGAAGGCGGCGGTGGTAGAACACGCGTCATTGAAAATGGTAATGTGTTCGAAAAAGGAGGTGTCAATATTTCTGCGGTTCATGGACCACTACCGAAAGCAATGCAAGCTTACTTCAATGTGGGTGAAGTAGATTTTTTTGCCTGTGGTTTAAGTTTGGTGATTCATCCAAAGAATCCATTTGTACCGACTGTACATGCTAATTGGCGCTATTTTGAAATGTATGATAAAGAAGGCAACATAGTTGATAGCTGGTTTGGTGGCGGGCAAGATTTAACACCGTATTACTTATTTGAAGACGATGCTAGGCATTTTCACCAAGTTTGTAAAGGGGCATGCGACAAACACGATTCTAATTTTTATTCAGATTACAAAAAAAAGTGTGACGAATATTTCTACAATTCGCATCGTGAAGAGGCGAGAGGGATTGGTGGCTTATTCTTTGATTACTGTAAAAAAACAGATGAAATGACGATGCATAACTGGTATGATTTTGTGTCTGAAGTAGGGGATAGTTTTTTAGAAGCCTATGTGCCGATTGTGAAACGAAGAAAAGATATAGAGTTTAATCAAGAACATAGAAATTGGCAAGAAATTCGTCGAGGTAGATATGTAGAGTTTAACTTAGTGCATGATAAAGGTACATTGTTTGGACTCAAGACTAATGGACGTATAGAAAGCATCCTAATGAGTTTACCACCACATGTACAATGGGTGTACGATCATCATCCCGCAAAAGGAAGTGAAGAAGCTAGACTTTTAGAAGTACTTGAAAATCCTAAAAACTGGGTTTGATTATTGAATTAATAACTTTAGAGGCTATTTGTTAAATTTAATGTAACGTAGTATTTCTATTTATATAATTTTTAACAAAATGATAAATTTAACAAATAAATTAATCTTTTAATTCAAAATTCGCATCCTATAATTTCTTAAATTCGCAGTCTCAAAACTAGACAACTATTATGGCAAAATTTGAGCTAAAACTTCCTAAAATGGGTGAGAGTGTTGCAGAAGCAACGATTACCGCTTGGTTAAAAGAAGTAGGCGATACCATCGAACTTGATGAAGCAATTGTAGAGATTGCTACCGATAAGGTAGATTCTGAAGTGCCTTGTGAGGTAGAAGGGGTTTTAGTTGAAAAACTATTTAATGTAGATGATGTGGTACAAGTAGGTCAGACATTAGCCATCATAGAAACCGACGCAGCGAGTTCTAATACTCAAGATAGTATTCCAGAAATTCAAGAAACTGCAGTGCCAACACCAACTGAAGTAAAAGAAGATGTTATTGAACCTATTATAGCTGCTGAGCAAACTGTAGCTGCTGCCGTGGCTGAAATAAAGAATTCGCCCTCAGGAAAATTTTATTCACCATTAGTAAAAAATATAGCACAAAAAGAAGGGATTTCTTTAGATGAACTAGAAGCATTATCTGGTACAGGTAAAGATGGTCGTGTAACTAAAAATGATATATTCACCTATATTGAAAATAGAACTAATAATGTAGTGCAACCTGTTGCTAAAGTTATAGCTACAGAGCATAAACAAGTTATTGCTCCAAAAGCGGCTTCAATAACTGTAAGTGGTGAAGATGAGATCATAGAAATGACGCGAATGGGTAAATTGGTTTCAAAACATATGGTTGATTCTGTACAAACATCGGCACATGTACAGTCCTTTATTGAAATAGATGTCACCAATATTTTTAAATGGAGAGCAAAAGTAAAAGATGTATTTTTTCAAAGAGAAGGAGAG
The DNA here is from genome assembly GCF_056591795.1 of Maritimimonas sp. 2210JD6-3. NCBI lineage: Bacteria > Pseudomonadati > Bacteroidota > Flavobacteriia > Flavobacteriales > Flavobacteriaceae > Maritimimonas > Maritimimonas sp. 2210JD6-3. Next base: position 198,363 of record NZ_JBWQOJ010000001.1, read on the forward strand.
AAATTAACATTTACTCCAATCTTTATGCAAGCTGTGGCAGCTACGATTAAGAAATTTCCATTGATTAATATTTCTGTTCAAGGTGATAGTATTATCAAAAAGAAAAACATCAACTTAGGTATGGCGGCTGCTTTACCCGATGGTAATTTAATTGTTCCTGTTATTAAAAATGCAGATCGGTTAAATTTGGTGGGTATGACCAAACAAGTAAATGATCTAGCAAATAGAGCACGAAATAATCAATTGAAACCCGATGAGATACAAGAAGGTACTTATACTGTTACGAATGTAGGTAGCTTTGGTTCTATTATGGGTACTCCTATTATCAATCAACCTCAGGTAGCAATTTTAGCATTAGGTGCCATTCGTAAAATGCCTGCCGTAATTGAAACACCCGATGGTGATTTTATAGGTATCCGTCACAAAATGTTTGTTTCGCATTCATACGATCATAGAGTTGTGAATGGTGCTTTAGGAGGTATGTTTATTAAAACATTAAAAGAAACCTTAGAAGCTTGGGATGTGAATCAAGATTTCTAGACATGCATTGCCAATTATATTTTAATATTTAGAGTACTCTATCTTTTTTATTCTGTAATTTTTGTAACGTTTTTAAAATAGCTGAGTTTATCTGTACAGAACCAATTTAATTCTATACAACATGAAAACATCAGTTAAATTACTTTTTACATGCGCACTGGCTATTTTTATAGGTACAAGCTCTTGTGCACAAAAAAACAAAAACAAAAACAAGAATGAAAGAGGACACCGTGTAACGAACATTTCATTTAATAACTTTTCGAACTCGCCCAAACTAGACAAGGGTTTTTGGACAGCAACGAAGGAAGGAAATACAATCTATATAGGTTTAATGAATGCTGGAGGTAGAAATCGAGGCTCTTTTCATATCAATTTTTCAGTTGATGAAAACGAATTGAAACGCACTGCTGATGGTTTTGAAATAGATCGTGAAGCTGGCCTTATGAAATTTGAAGGAGCTTATCCAATAGGTGAAGATACGGGTAAATTCACGTTTACGAAAAAGCCAGATTTTGAAAGTTTTCTAAACGGAAAAGTACTATCGAGTATTGAAGGTGATAAAGAGTATTATTTCTTTAAATTGTTTTTAGGTGATGTTACAAGAGGGTATGTAAACGATTTAAAAAAATTTGGCTACCAACCCACCATGAGACAGTTAGGGAAACTTGGAATTCATGACGTAGATATAGATTACATTACTGAGTTACGAAAGACCAATTATAACGATCTTGATCTTGATATGATGATTAAATGGGCAATTCATGGTGTATCGGTATATTATGTAGATCAATTGGCAAAAGCGGGTTATGGTACTATAGATGCGAATATGGTAAAAAAGTTCGCGATACATAACATTACTATAAACTATATTAATGAGTTAGAAAAGGCAGGTTATGGAGATTTAGAAGCGAATGATCTTAAAAATTTTGCTATTCATAACATAACTCCAGATTATATACACGCTATACTAAATACAAAAATTAGTAAACCTAGTGCGAATACCTTAAAAAAAGCAAAGATTCATAATGTAACAGCTAATTTTATAAAACGCACCAAAAATGAAGGATATAACTATGACGATCTTTATGATTATGTTAAGCTAAAGATTAGAGGTACTATTTAAAAGTATCAAGAATATAAAATTGCTCAAAAAAATATCGAGGGTTACAACCCTCGATATTTTTTAACTTTATACATTTGGTGAGATATTATCATAATTTTTTTATTTTACCTTTATTACTTCATCAATATTTGTAGTGTATCTATCTGAAAGTCTTTCTTGACGCATTTTCCAAGTGTGAAGTAAATCTTGATTTCCTAATTTTATTTTATAATCTTTTAACTTTTCATTTATAAGATCTAAAGAACTCATTATGAGTTTATGTTTTGGGTTTTCTCTATAAAACATATCTAATTGATAATTATCAGTAGATACTAATCCTGTAACAATTACACCAGCTCTTTTATATTTAATACCCTCTTTAAAAATTGATTTTACTGCGCTAACCGCATATTTACTAATATTAATAGACGATTCAGTCGGATATGGTAACACAACATGCTTACTTACTCTATGTTGGGGTAATCCTTTTTTATGTCGATCGCTACTGAGTGTAATAATAATTACATGACAACTTGAATTTTGTTTGCGTAGTTTTTCTGCGCAACTAGTCGCAAAAGTTGAGACACGTTCTTCAATATAATTTATATCATCATAAGTATAGTCAAAGCTTCTAGTAGTTGCTATTGCTCTTTTGTTTTCGCGAATATCTAAATTTAGTTTAGAAGTACCTTCTAAATCTTTTTTTAGCTTCCACAAAGTAATAGAAAAAGTTTTTCGTACCCAATCATCAGATAATTGTGTAAAATCATACGCAGTTATGCAACCCTTAACTTTAAGCTTTTTGTGTAAACCATAGCCTATACCCCAAACAGCATCTAGTTTTATCCATTTTAAGGCTTTAATTCTTTTTGCTTCAGAATCAATTACATAAACACCTTTAGTTTGTTCTGGAAATTTTCGAGCAATCTTATTAGCTACTTTACTTAATGCTTTAGTGGGAGCTATACCAACACATGTCGGAATACCTGTCCATTTAGATATTCGCTCACGGATATCGTTTCCATAACGATTAAAATTACAACTATCAAATCCTTTAAATTGCAAGAATGCTTCATCGATACTATAAATTTCTACATTAGGAGTAAATTGCGATAGAATAGACATTACACGTTCACTCATGTCTCCATATAAAGGATAATTAGAAGATAAAACATTAATGTTTTTTGATTTGCAGAAATTTTCCCATTTAAAAATAGGAGCACCCATAGGTAACCCAATTTTCTTTGCCTCATCACTACGAGAAATAACGCAACCATCATTATTGCTTAAAATAGCTACAGGTTTACTACGTAATTTAGGGTTAAAAACCCGCTCGCAAGAAGCATAAAAATTATTACAATCTACCAATGCAAACATGGTATAAAGGTACAAGATTTTGATACATTTGTGATAATGAAATTTCCTAAGAAGTTAGAATACAAAATAGCAGATAGAAAAAGAGATAATGCTTTACGGATGTTAAGTAAAGAATCAAAATTAATTGATTTTTCTTCAAATGATTATTTAGGCTTTGCTAAATCAGAAAATATCTTTGATAAAGTACATGACTATTTAGTTTCATCAAACAGTGTACAAAATGGAGCTGGCGGATCTAGATTATTATCAGGCAACCATTTCTTATATGATCAAGTAGAAAAGCTACTCTGTGAGTTTCACAAAACCGAAGCAGCCTTAGTTTTTAATTCGGGTTATGATGCCAATATTGGTTTTTTTTCTTCAGTTTCTCAGCGAGGAGATATTATTTTATATGATGAATTGATTCACGCTTCTATTCGTGATGGCATGAAAATGAGTAATGCTAAGTCGTACAAATTCAAGCACAATAATTTAAAAGATTTAGAAGATTTAATTAGACGTTATATAAAGGCTGCTTCAGAATCTCAGCATGAGTTATATGTCGTTACAGAATCCGTTTTTTCGATGGATGGTGATTCACCAGACCTATTAGAAATGGTTTCTATTTGCAAAGAACATAACGTTCATTTGATTGTAGATGAAGCGCATGCTGTAGGTGTATTGGGAAAGCATGGTATTGGTTTGGTACAACAATTGAGTTTGCACAATGATGTTTTTGCTCGATTAGTAACTTTTGGAAAAGCAATGGGATGTCATGGCGCCGCTATTTTAGGGAGTAATTCATTAAGACAATATCTTATTAATTATGCACGAAGCTTTGTCTATACAACTGGTTTACCTCCGCATTCATTAGCAACGATTAAAGTAGCCTATGGGGAGCTTGTTAGTTCGACTGGAATTGAAAACTTATCAAAATTATATAGTAACAATCAACATTTTAAAGAAGAAGTAAAACGATTAAATTTAAAATTTATTGATAGTAACTCAGCAATTCATTGTTGTATTATCCCAGGAAATAAAGAAGTAAAAATCATTGCACAAAAGTTTCAAGTAAAAGGATTTGATGTGAAGCCTATTTTATCACCAACAGTTTCTAAAGGTCAAGAGCGATTACGTTTCTGTCTGCATGCCTATAATTCTGAAGGAGAAATCACGAATGTTTTAGAGAACCTTGCTACTTTTGTTTCATAAGAATTACTATGAACGATAATTACATTTTATTAAAATCATTTGAATATTCTACGGAGGCACAACTCATAAAATCTAAGTTAGAATCTGAAGGCATTGTAACAATGTTAATGGATGAAGCTACCGTAGATTCAGATCCACTTATTAGTCATGCTATTGGTGGCGTAAAATTGCTAGTTCGAAAAGATCATGCTCAATGGGCCTTAGATATTTATAACGATATTCGAGAATACGAAAAAGATAAAAATGGTAACGTAATACATTGCCCAAGGTGTACTTCTCAAAGAATACTGGTTGCTCCACCTAAAGAAGGTAATTTTTTATTAATGCTTTTTCCTTTTTTCGAGAAGAAAAAATACATATGTAATTCTTGTCAAACAATTTTTAAATGAATAAATACTTCATTACAGGTATTTCTACCGATGTAGGTAAAACTATTGCAGCGGCAATAGTTACAGAAGCACTGCAAGCAGATTACTGGAAACCCATACAGGCTGGTGATCTTGATAATTGCGATACCAAAAAAGTAGCACGATTGGTTTCTAATAGTACATCAAAATTTCATTTGAATAGTTATGCGCTGCATACACCGATGAGTCCACATGCGGCGGCTGAAATCGATGGTGTAAAAATTGATCTAAAAAAAATAAAAGAGCCTACAACCAAGAATGATTTAGTTATAGAAGGTGCTGGCGGACTTTTAGTGCCATTAAATAATAAGCATACTATTTTAGATATTATAAAACCTGATTATAAAGTAATTGTAGTTTCACGTCACTATTTAGGAAGCATCAACCATACATTACTAACGGTAAACTTATTGAAAGAAAAAGAATATGATGTTTCTATTCTATTTTCTGGTAATGAGCATGAGACCACAGAATCGATTATCCAAAAAATGACAAAAGTACCGGTCATAGGCCGTATAGCGGAAGAGCCTTATTTTGATCAAAATGTGGTGAAGGAATATGCAGAGCTTTTTAAAAAGAATTTAAAATAATGACTTTAAAAGAAAGAGACAAAAAGTATATATGGCATCCGTTAAAGCAACATCAAACCCATCCTGATAGTTTAGCGATTGTAAAAGCAAAGGGATGTACGCTAATTGATGAAGAAGGAAATCAATACATAGATGCAATTTCTTCATGGTACACTTGTATGTATGGGCATTGTAATACATATATTATTGATCGTGTATACAAGCAAATGCAGCAGTTAGACCAAATCATGTTTAGCGATTTCACACATGAACCTGCCGTAAAACTATCAGAAGAATTGATTAAAATTCTTCCTAAAGGACAGCAGCGCGTATTTTTTAGCGATAACGGATCTACCAGTACCGAGATAGGTATTAAAATGGCTTTACAGTTTCATTTCAATAGAGGAGAAAAGAAGCAAACACTCATTGCTTTTGAGAATGGATTTCATGGTGATACGTTTGGTGCTATGTCAGTTTCAGGATTGTCAGTGTATAATGGTCCGTTTGAAGATTTTTTAATAGATGTAAAAAGAATTCCTGTTCCAGATGGAGTTAACAATCAAGATGTTTTAAAGCAGTTAGAAAGTATTATTTCTCAAAATCATGTTGCTGGTTTTATCTATGAACCTTTGATTCAAGGTGCAGCGGGAATGAAAATGTATGATACTGATGGATTAAATGAACTATTAACATTATGTAAGACAAATAAAGTTTTGACGATTGCAGATGAAGTGATGACTGGTTTTGGCAAAACAGGAAAATATTTTGCTTCAGACCATCTCGAAACGAAACCCGATATTATTTGTTTGAGTAAAGCATTGACTGGAGGATTACTACCGATGGCGCTCACAACGTGTACCCAAAATATTTATGAAGCCTTTCTGAGTAATGATGTAGCGAAAGGTTTATTTCATTGTCATACTTATTCGGCCAACCCGTTAGCGTGTACAGCTGCGCTTGCTAGTTTAGAACTATTGCAGACTGCAAAGATTCAAACTAGCATAAAAAGGATTAGTACTAGCCATAAAGAATTTGAAAAACGAATTAAAGATCATCCTAAAGTGAAATCCACCAGACAGCTAGGTGTAATTTTTGCTTTAGACCTAAATACTGAAACAGAGCGTTATGGTGGTTTGCGAGATAAACTTCTACAGTTTTTTATGTCAAAAGGTGTGTTTTTAAGACCACTAGGAAATACTATATATATACAAGTACCCTATATAATTTTAGAACAAGAATTAGAAAAAATTTATTTAACTATAGAAGAGGCTTTAGAAATAGTTTAGCTTTGTGAACTTCTTTTTTAACTGTATGAAGCAACCTATTTCAATAACAAGCATTTCGTCTATTTCTCCAATAGGAATTTCTTTGCAAGAGAGTTGGCAGGCGTATCTAAATTCAGAACACTACATTACCAGTAAAAAGGTGTTTGAAAAGGATGTTTTTATGGCTCCTTTATCAGCATTAGCAAGCGAAAAGATTGATATGTTAAGGCATTCTAATAGTAAATACGCGGCTCTAGATAACACAGTTTTGTATGCAATTTATGCGTCTAGAGAAGCGGTAAGATTAGCCAAATGGAGTGATGCATCTAATTTTGGAGTGAATATCGGTTCTTCACGTGGGGCGACCTCTTTATTTGAAAAATACCATAGCGAATTTTTAAAAGCGCAGCACTCTTCAACATTGAGTTCACCAACAACAACGTTAGGAAATATTTCGTCATGGGTTGCACATGATCTACAAACGAAAGGGCCAGAAATATCTCATTCTATTACGTGCTCAACAGCTTTACATGCTTTGTTGAATGGTGTAGCTTGGTTAAATTCGGGTATGGTCGATAAATTTCTAGTAGGGGGAAGTGAAGCACCACTTACTCCTTTTACCATTGCTCAAATGAAAGCGTTAAAAATATATGCTAAAGAAGATTCGCAATATCCTTGCCGCGCATTAGATTTGGAAAAGACAAATAATACGATGGTGCTCGGTGAAGGGGCATCTATAGCTTGTTTAGAAATAGGTAAAAAAGAAAATGCTTTAGCTTATGTCGAAGGTATTGGCTACGCAACTGAAATTCTAGAACATAATGCGTCTTTATCTGCTGAAGCAGATTGTTTTCAGGCTTCTATGAAAATGGCACTGGGCAATATATCGCATGACGATATAGACGTCATTGTAACACATACACCCGGTACTATAAAAGGTGATTTAGCCGAATTCAAGGCTATCGAAAAAGTGTTTTGTAACAAAATTCCATTTTTAACAACCAATAAGTGGAAGTTAGGCCATACGTTCGGTACTTCGGGCTTATTGAGTTTAGAGTTGGCTATTCTAATGTTACAACACCAACAAGTTGTAGAAGTACCATACGCCAAAACACCAAATCAACCAAAAACCATAAAAAGAATATTGGTCAATGCCGTTGGTTTCGGCGGAAACGCTGTAAGTGTTTTGATTTCTAAAAGTTAACATTTATCTTTAGATGAAATATACTTCAATGCGACTTTTATTATTAGTTCTACTCTTATTTACCTTAGGTTGTATTCAAGAAAAGCCCAAAAATCTTCTTGAAACGGTATTAACTTCTAATAATTTGAAAATCAAAACTGTAATGAATAATCTTGCTAAACATGAAGTTCAAATCTTGTTTACCGAGGTGGCTCGCGATTCTTCTAAAAGAGTTTTATTTACAGACTATGATTTTCAAGTAAACGATAGCATATATTTTTACCCAGCAAGTTCCGTTAAGTTTCCAATAGCTGTGTTAGCTTTAGAAAAATTGAATGAACAAACAGAGTTGCATAGAGATTCAAAATTTTATGTAGAAGGCGATTCTGTAGAAACTACTTTTGCTAACGAGATTACAAAGATATTTGCCGTAAGCGATAACGATGCTTATAATCGATTATTTGAATATTTAGGTAAAGATGATATCAACAAACGCTTGAATGCAAAAGGAATAACTGCTAGAATTTCACATCGATTATCAGTAGAAAATTCTGGAGAACTCACCACAAAATCATTGATTTTTTATGTAAACGATAGTACAACCACACCAACCGAAGAAATCGTTAACTCGACTATCAAGAGATTGAAGTTAGAAAAAGTCTTAAAAGGAAAAGGCTTTATTGAAGGTGATAGCATCATAAACGATCCGAAAGATTTTTCACAAAAGAATTACTTACCCTTGTCCTCATTACATGGTATGATGAAACGTGTAATTTTTCCCGATAATTTTCCTAAACAACAACAATTCCATTTATCAGAAAGTGAGCGTGATTTTTTACTAAAAACAATGAAAATCCTTCCAAAACAGGCAGGATATAATTCTGACGTGTACTATGATAGTTATGTTAAGTTCATAGTGTTCGGTGATACAAAAGATGCCATACCAAAGCATATAGAGATCTATAACAAAGTGGGCTATGCCTACGGATACCTAACGGATTGTGCCTATATAAAAAACACAAAAACGAATAAGGAATATATTATCAGTGCTACGATTCACGTAAATGAAAATCAGATTTTTAATGATGGTAATTACGAATACGAATCAGTAGGCATTCCCTTTCTAGCAGAGTTAGGTAGGCAATTGGTGTTAAAATAAAAGGATACTATTTGCTTTGAGAGGACAAGCTTTTTAGTATTTTTGAATTTCAAACCGAATCAAATTTATGAGCGTTACAAGGCACGACTGGACAAAAGAAGAGATCTTAGCTATTTATAACAAACCTTTAATGGAGTTGCTTTATGAAGCTGCAACAATTCATAGAGAGCACCATGACCCAAATACCGTTCAGGTATCAACGTTATTGTCTATAAAAACAGGCGGCTGCCCAGAAGATTGTGGGTACTGCCCGCAGGCAGCTCGTTATCATACCGATGTTGAGGGTAATGATTTGATGTCTGTTTCTCAGGTAAAAGCGCAAGCCTTACGCGCTAAAGCTTCTGGGAGTTCAAGAGTATGTATGGGCGCCGCTTGGCGAAATGTAAAAGATGGACCAGAATTCGATCAAGTGCTAGAGATGGTTCGTACAATTAATAAGTTAGACATGGAAGTATGTTGCACGCTAGGTATGGTTACCGAAAACCAAGCCAAGCGATTAGCTGAAGCTGGATTATATGCATACAACCATAATTTAGACTCTTCTGAAGAATATTATAAAGAAGTTATTTCTACCCGAGGTTATGAGGATAGATTAGAAACCATCGATAATGTTCGTAAAACAAATGTAACTGTGTGTTCGGGTGGTATCATCGGTATGGGAGAGAAGGTAGAAGATAGAGCTGGTATGTTGGTGGCCTTATCAACGTTAAATCCGCAACCAGAATCTGTACCTATTAATGCGTTAGTAGCCGTTGAAGGAACGCCATTAGAAAATCAAGAACCCGTTTCTATTTGGGAAATGATTCGTATGGTAGCGACCACACGTATTGTAATGCCTGAAACGCAAGTTCGCTTGAGTGCTGGTAGGACAGATATGACTAGAGAAGGACAAGCGATGTGTTTCTTTGCAGGTGCGAATTCTATTTTTGCAGGAGATAAACTCTTAACAACACCAAATCCTGATGTAAATGAAGATATGGAGATGTTTAAATTATTAGGACTGAATCCTCAAAAACCATTCATTAAAAAAATGCAGCCTGAAACTGTAGAAGCTAAAGATTCACAATATGAATCACTAGGTGAGAAACCAAAATGGACTCGACCAGAACATAAGATAGATCGTAATGAGGAGGCAAAGTTACGAGCGAAAGAAGTAACAAAGTAGTTTTTCTATATCTTAAAGAAGTAAGAGACTTCCCATCAAGTTACTATTTATTTTTTTGTTTTCGTTACCCTGAACTTGTTTCAGGGTCGCACATCTAAGTTTTATTATTTTATTATTCTGAAATAAATTTTGTATTATATGAAGATTTCCTTCTAGCTTCCGATAAAATGAAGATACGCTATTCATAGATGTTAACTAATAAATAAAAAACAACTTTTTATATTGGAATTACTTCGAATTTATCAAATCTACTACATTATATTTTTTTGTAAATCTTGAAGCAGCACCTTCATAATGTTCAATTAATCGCTTTGATAAATTCGAAGAATTTTCAAACATAAATCAAGCTGTTGCTCGATAAAAACAACTCAAAAATAGGTATAAATGTTTGAAAATCAATCTTGCAAAGGTTAAAAACTTTAGATATTTAAAAAATATGATGTGATGCTGAAACAAGTTCAGCATGACGATAAATTAAATCTTCTTCTTAGAAAGTTTATCATGATATTTATTGACAAACCCTAATGCCGCAGAGCCATACCAAGGGTGTAATTCCATTACTAAACTGCCTGCTTTTATAGCAGGATCTGTCTCTGTTAGCTTCTTAGCTTCTTCTACAGATTCCACATTAAAAATATAGATCCCACGTAGTTCACCATTATCTAAAAAAGGTCCAGCTAAAGCTAATTTCCCTTCGTTAGCCAAGCGACCAATATTTTCCATATGCGCTGCTTGCAACTTGGTAGCTTCTTCTTTATCAGTAGTTCTATTAGGTCCTTTCTTTAAAAAAGCCATTACATATTTTCGCATACCATAATCATCTGCTTTCATTTCTTTTGCAAGACTTTCATTGTAGTTTTTTTCTACTTGAATTGGAGAGGGAGGTGGTGGAGTCTTAGCTTCTATTTGGGCAAAAATATTAAACCAAAAAGACACTATCATTAGTAACGTTAATACATATTTCATAAGTTGATATTTTTACAAAGATAAAATTTTCATACTATTTGTAAAGAGTATCTTTAGGCATCTATTGCAATAAATTAAAAGACTTAATAGATGAAGAATATATTCTTTACAGCTATTTTATTTATTTCTTTGGTTGCTAACGCTCAAATTGACGGTAAACATTTAGAAGTAGGAGCAGCACCCTTAATATCTGGAGTTGATCAATTTGGTAAAATTATCGATTCTAAAATCCTATTTAAGGATACTAAAATACTGCTCTTATTTTATCGTAGTAATTGGTGTGGCTACTGTAAAAGCACCTAACAGACTTGCAAAAAACTTAGAAGCACTTACCCAAAAAGAATATTATGTGATAGTAGTTTTACTAGAGAAACCCGAAAAAATTGAAAAACAACGAAAGATATTGATGCCAAATTTTCTATACTTCATGATGTAGATAATAAAATTATGAATGTTTATAAAGTAGCTTATGAAGTGAATGATCTTACAATACCCAAATATTTAGCTGCTGTTAAAAAGAGAGTGAGTTCGCATAATGTAGAAAATAACAATGTATTGCCAGTACCAGCTACCTATATTATTGGTAAAGATGGTAAGGTGTCATTCGTACATTATGATCCTGATTATAATAAAAGAGCATCAATTGAAGATATCTTGAATATGTAATTAATACTGAAAAGCTTCGATTTTTAGTCGAGGCTTTTTTTATATTTTAATGTAGCTTCTACAAACGATACGAACAATGGGTGGGGATTCAATACGGTACTCTTATATTCTGGATGGTATTGTACACCTACAAACCAAGGATGCGAGGGTAATTCTATAATTTCTACTAAACCTGTTTTTGGGTTTACGCCTGTAACTTTCATTCCTGCTTTTGTAATTTCTTCTAAATAATCATTATTAAATTCATAACGATGTCTATGACGTTCACTTATCATATCCATTTTATAGGCATCAAATACTTTAGATTTTTTATCTAATTTACAGTCCCAAGCACCCAAACGCATGGTACCTCCCATATTTTTAATATTTTTTTGCGTTTCCATGAGATCAATTACAGGATAGGTTGTATCATTGACCATCTCTGTAGAATTCGCATTGTATAACTCAACAACATTACGTGCAAACTCTATCACTGCCATTTGCATACCTAAACAAATACCTAAGAAAGGGATGTTGTGTTCTCTAATATATTTAATAGCATCAATTTTACCTTCAATACCGCGTTCACCAAAACCAGGAGCCACTAATACACCATGCAGATTTTTTAAATCTGACGTTTGCAAGGTTTCTGAATGTAACCAATGTAAGTTTACACTAACTTCATTTGTAGCACCCGCATGAATGAAAGCTTCAGAAATAGATTTATAAGCGTCTTGTAATTCAACATACTTACCAACTAATCCAATTTCTACAGTATTTTTAGGGTTTTTGTGACGTTGCAAAAAGTTGTTCCATTTATTTAAAACAGGCTTATCATCTGAAGAGAGTTGCAATTTTTTAAGCACAACACTATCTAAGCCCTCTTCATACATCATGTTGGGTACATCATATATAGTTTCTGCATCGAGTGATTGAATTACATCTTCTTGTTTAACATTACAGAATAATGCTAATTTTCGTTTAATTTCATTAGAAATATGATGCTCAGTTCTACAAACTAAAATATCGGGGTTTACACCACTTTGCATTAACATTTTAACAGAATGCTGTGTAGGCTTTGTTTTTAATTCACCAGCTGCTGCTAAATACGGAACTAACGTTAAGTGTATTACAATAGCATTATGTTCACCCAATTCCCAAAGTAATTGGCGTACAGACTCTACATAAGGCAAAGACTCAATATCACCAACAGTACCACCAATTTCTGTAATAACAATGTCAAACTCACCTGTATTACCAATGAGTTGAACACGTTCTTTAATTTCATCTGTTATATGAGGAATAACTTGCACTGTTTTTCCTAAATAATCACCTCTTCTTTCTTTATCAATAACAGCTTGATAAATTCTACCAGTAGTTACATTATTTGCTTGAGAAGTTGGTATGTTTAAAAATCGCTCATAGTGACCTAGATCAAGATCAGTTTCGGCACCATCATCAGTTACAAAACACTCTCCATGCTCGTAGGGATTTAAAGTTCCTGGATCAATATTTATATACGGATCTAGTTTTTGAATGGTTACAGTATATCCTCGCTCCTGTAAAAGTTTGGCTAAAGACGCTGCAATAATACCCTTACCGAGTGATGAAGTTACGCCTCCAGTAACGAAAACGTATTTGGTGTTTTTCATTGCTATTAGGTTTTGCCAAAAGTACAAACTCTAAAATTTATGGCAAATGAAAAAGGAGGAAAAAATTACCTCTTTTAGATTTCTAGTAATTCATTGTATTTATTACTTTGTAAAAGGCATATTTATTTTGGTATGTATGGTAATTGGTACACTATTAAAAAAATCTTGAAAGATCAATTCATCTTGATAATCAAATTCAATTTTTAAGGAATTAGCGGTCAGTTCAAAAATATTAATAACTACTGGTTCATTTTAGCTGTTTATACTTAGCAAACGAGTTTTAAAAGAAAATGTATTCTTATTAGCGCTATTTATTAAATACATATAATTAAAAATCGTTAACTTTAGGGCTCTAAAAAAAAACTAAAAATTATGTCTGTAAATTTATTAGACCTTGCTAAAGGTTATTTATCTGATGATTTAATTGGCTCAGCTGCCTCTTTTTTAGGCGAAAGTGCTGATACAACAAAATCTAGTATGGAATATATTATGCCAACATTGCTTGGCGGATTAATGAATAAAGCTGGGAGTCCTTCTGGAGCTTCTGATTTATTAGGAATGGTCACTAATTCTCAATTTGGTGATAATCTATTAGGGAATCTAGGGGGGCTTTTTGGAGGCTCTAATAGTGGATTAATGGATTTAGGTGGTAATTTACTAGGCTCTATTTTTGGTAATAAACTAGGTAGCGTAACAGATTTAATTGTAAATGCCGTAGGTTTAAAATCTGGTACTGCATCAAGTTTGCTTAAAATGGGTTTACCCTTTTTATTAAGTATTGTAAGTAAACAAGTAGGAAAAGGTGGTGTTGGTGCACTCAAGAAATTACTCTCCGGTCAAACAGAATATATTAAAAAAGAAGCTCCCACTGGATTTATGGACAATATGTTAGGCGCATTAGGAGTAAATTCACTAAGTAATTTAGACCCTATTGATTCATCAGATGCAAGAACTAGAGTTTCAGATACTATGGAAGATGTTGAACATACGGTGAAAAAAGGAGGTAATAAATGGTTGCCGTTATTGCTAATTGCAGCATTAGCAGCACTCACTTTTTATGCTATGAAAAACTGTAAAGGTGATGCAGAAACTGTAGAAGATAAAGTAGAAGAAGTAACCTCTGATGTTAAAGAAGAAGTTGAGGAGGTGGTGAACAATGTTGTTGATGATGCTAATTCCTTATACAACGCAGGAGCAGATTTAGTTGGTAAAACTGTAGCTGGATTTGAATATTTAGGAGAATTCGTGAAAAGGAAATTAAGTGATGGTACTGAGTTAATAATACCTTCAAAAGGATTTGAATCGAAATTAGTTAATTTTATTGAAAGTGATAAAAAGGTTGATAAAGATACTTGGTTTGATATGCGTCGTGTATTATTTAAAACGGGTTCAGCAGATTTAGATGATCGTTCAATGAATCAGATAGATTATGTTGCTTCTATACTTAAGGCATATCCTTCTGTAAATATTAAAATTGGTGGCTATACTGATAATACAGGTGACGCAGCTTTCAACAAAACACTATCAGCAGACAGAGCAACTTCGGTAATGAAAGCATTAATTTCGAAAGGTATAGATGCTTCACGCTTATCAGCTGAAGGTTATGGACAAGAACACCCTATAGCTGATAATACTACTAATGAAGGCAGACAATTAAACAGACGCGTTTCTGCTAGAGTTACAAAAAAATAATCAGCAAACGAAAAACGAAAACGAAAAGCAGCTTTTTTTAGCTGCTTTTTTTATGCTTTTACAGGAATATCTTTTAAAATTTCTAATACAAATTTCCAGTACTTTTGAGAAGAACTAATACTTGCTCTTTCGTCAGGAGAATGCGCTCCTTTTATGGTAGGTCCAAAAGAGATCATATCCATATTCGGGTAATTTTGCCCTAAAATACCACACTCTAATCCTGCATGACAGGCCATTACATGGGGTTCTTCATGAAAGAGTTCTTTGTATTTTTTAGTGAGTACTTTTAATATATTTGAATTCGGATTCGGTTTCCAACCAGGATAAGCACCTGAAGTAGTTACTGTAAACCCTGCCAATTCAAACCCAGTTGTAATACTATTTACTAAATCTTGTTTACCCGATTCCACTGAGCTTCGTGTAAGGCAAAGAATTTTTATTTCACCATCTTTTACCAATACTCGGGCAACATTATTTGAAGTTTCAACCAAATCTTCAATATCTGGACTCATTCTAAAAACGCCGTTGTGTGTTGTATAAATTGCCTTTAGAAGCGAATCTTGATCTTTTTTAGAAAGTGTAAAGTTTGGTGTTATACATTCTTCTAATTCAATTTCTAGAGCGTTTTCAATAGTAGTATATTCATCTATGATAGCTTTAGCAATTTCATAGAATTGCTCTTCTATTATTTTTGGTTTTTCTGTAGTGATAACAGCATTACTTTCTCTTGGAATGGCATTTCTGAGACCACCACCGTCTAATTCAGCAATATCAATTAAATCATGTAAAGCAAATAAAATTCTATTCATCATTTTATTGGCATTTCCAAAACCTTTATGGATATCCATTCCCGAATGCCCACCTTGTAATCCCTTTACAGAAATTTTATAAGCCGATACATTGGTTTTGGTTTGTTGAGGTACATACAATTTTGTTGCAGTAATGTCAATTCCGCCAGCACATCCAACACCAATTTCATCATCATCTTCAGTATCTAAATTCAACAAAATTTCACCTTCTAATAATCCGCCTTCTAAACCTAATGCTCCTGTCATGCCCGTTTCTTCATCAATGGTAAATAATGCTTCTATCGTAGGATGAACGATATTTTTTGATTCTAAGATAGACATGATGGTAGCAACCCCAAGACCATTATCAGCGCCAAGTGTGGTTCCTTTAGCTTTTACCCAATCTTCATCAACATACATTTCGATACCTTGTGTATCAAAATCGAAATTGGTATCATTGTTTTTTTGATGTACCATATCTAAGTGCGATTGCATAACAACCGTTTTTCGATCTTCCATGCCAGGGGTAGCTGGTTTCGTTATAATTACGTTGCCTACAGCATCTACTTTTGTTTCAAGATTCAATCTTTTTCCGAAATCGACCATAAATTGAATAACATGTTCTTCTTTTTTTGAAGCACGTGGAACAGCATTTAAGTTGGCAAAATTATTCCAAAGTGGCTTGGGTTGAAGGTTTCTTATTTCTTGACTCATTATATGGTAATTACAGTTTCATTTATTGGTTTTCTTACTTTTTTAAGTGTACTCATAAAATCATCATCGGCTCTATAACCGATAGGTAATAATAACACAGATTTTAAATTTTGCGCTCGTAAATTTAAAATTTCATCAAATTTTTGTGCATTAAAGCCTTCCATTGGGCAAGCATCTATTTGTTGTAAGGCACATACAGTCATTAAGTTTCCTAAAGCTATATAGGCTTGGTTGATAGCCGATTTTTGTTTTTCGTTTGTCGATTTGTTTTTAAATAGTTCTTTTAACTGTGTTCTGTATTTACCTAAGATTTCTTCAGAAGTTCCTCTAATTTTCTTTTCTAGGTCGAAATACGCATCAATATCTTCAAGTGTAAAATAATCATGGATACAAATTACGAGCAAATGAGAAGCATTATAAACTTGCTCTTGCTGAAAAGAATGTTCAACTAATTGTTTTTGTAGTTTTTTATCTTTAATGATTAACATCTTTATAGGCTGTAAACCAAAAGATGTAGCTGTTAAATTAAAGGAATTTGATAGTGTTTCTATATCATCGTCAGAGACGATTTTCTGACTATCAAATTTTTTACAGGCATAACGCCATTCTAGGCTTTCAATAATATTCATAGCGTATAGATTCTCAAGCTAAAGATTGCATATCAACAAGCTTTTTATAAATGCCATTTTTGGCTAATAGTTCTTGATGTTTACCTTGTTCTACAATTTTTCCCTTTTGCATAACCACAATACTATCTGCATTTTGAATTGTAGATAAACGATGTGCAATGACCAATGAAGTTCTGTTTTGCATCATTTTCTCAAGCGCATCTTGAACCAAACGTTCAGACTCGGTGTCTAGAGCTGAGGTGGCTTCATCTAAGATCATTATTGGTGGATTTTTTAAAACAGCTCTGGCAATACTCAGACGTTGTTTTTGACCGCCAGAAAGCTTATTACCACCATCACCAATATTGGTATTGAAACCTTGAGGCAATTCTTTTATAAACTCGTATGCATTAGCAATTTTTAAAGCTTCAATAATAGCATCATCACTAGCATTTTCAACACCTAATAACATGTTGTTTTTTACAGAATCATTGAAAAGAATAGCATCTTGAGTAACAATTCCTAATTGATTTCGCAAAGACTCTTTGGTAAGATCTTTAATATTGATATTGTCAATAGTAATTTTACCCTCATTAACATCATAGAACCGTGTTACAAGATTCGCTAAAGTAGATTTACCACTACCAGATTGACCTACTAAAGCCACTGATTTTCCTTTTGGAATTTCTAATGAAAAATCTTTCAATACAAAATCATCTTCATATTTAAAAGATACGTTTTCAAATTTTATACTAGTATTAAAATCAACTTTTTCTAAAGCATTTGGCGCATCCTTTAAAGGATTATCAGTTTCAATAATTTCTAAAACTCTTTCTGCAGCAGCATTACCGCGTTTCAAGCTATAGGATGCTTTAGAAATAGCTTTTGCAGGAGTTAAAATGTTATAAGCTAACCCCATAAAAGCTAAAAACGATTCACCATCAAGTGATTTTTCAACCAATACTAACCTACCTCCGTACCATAATAATACAGCAATAACAGCAATACCCAAAAATTCACTAGTAGGTTTTGCTAAATTCGTTCTATTTAAAAGGCTATTAGAAAACTTATTATATCGAGATGTAGAATCTTGGAATTTAGTATTAAACTTTTTTTCTGCATTAAATCCCTTAATAATTCTCAAACCACTCAAGGTTTCTTCTAGAATCGATAGAAAAGTGCCTTGCTCTTTCTGAACCCTTGTTGATCTTCGCTTTAAACTTTTACCGATGAGTGAAATAATAAAACCTGAAATAGGTATAAACACAAATACAAATATGGTAAGCTTAACACTAATGGTAAGCATAAAAATAATGGTGAAGATAATCGTTAATGGCTCTCTGAATAGCAGTTCTAAAATCGATAAAAATGAGTGTTGTATTTCTAGAACATCGGTACCAATTCTTGCCATAATATCGCCTTTTCTTTTTTCAGAAAAATAAGATAAAGGCAACGCAACGGTTTTTTTATAGAGCTCATTTCGTAAATCTTTTAACACGCCATTTCTTAAGAAAGTAATGAAATACATGGCTAAGTAATTAAAAAGATTCTTTAATAAGAACACCACAATCACCAATAAAATTACAATAGTAAGTGCTTTTGATTTATCATCACCAGCGATATCGGTGATGTAATAATTTATACTGTTTTTAAAATATTGACCTGCTTCGGTAATACCATTATACACAGGTTTTTCAGTAACTCTCTCAGCATCTTTCCCAAAAATCACCTGTAATAAAGGCATAAGTACCATAAATGATAATGCACTAAATAAGGCATAGAAAATATTACAGATAATATTTAAAACTCCATAAATTTTATAGGGTAAGGCAAAGCGAATTATCCTTTTAAAATAGTTCATTAATCTAACTTCATTTCTTTGATAATGCGCTGAATTTTTTGTTCTAATAATCGCTCAGTAGGCATTAAACTTTCGATATCATCTAATGGAAGATTCACACTAAAATAGAATTTTATTTTAGGTTCGGTTCCACTAGGTCTAGCGGCAACTCTTGTGCCATCTTCCGTTTGATAGATTAAAACGTTAGATTTTGGCAGATTGATGTCAGTTTTTTCACCTGAAATCAAATTTTGACAGATAGATGTATCATAATCAAATAATAATTCAACTTTAGATCCGTCTAATTGTTTTAAAGGATTATTTCGTAAATCTGTCATCATCTGTTTTATCTCTTGAGCGCCATCTGCTCCCTTTTTCACTAAAGAAATTAAGTGCTCTTTATAGAAACCATGTTTTAAATATAAATTTACAAGTTCTTTGTAAAAAGTAGAATTATTGTTTTTAGCATTTGCGGCAATCTCACATGCCAATAACGTTGCAGTAACCGCATCTTTATCTCTAATAAAATCTCCTACCATATATCCAAAACTTTCTTCACCACCACCTATGAATTCTAAATGATCAAAATCACGTATCATTTTGGCGATCCACTTAAACCCTGTAAGCCCAACTTTAGTTTCTACATTATAGCTTTTTGCTATATCTGCTACTAAATTGGTTGATACGATGGTTGAGCCAATAAATTGAGCGCCATTTAGTTTTCCTAATTGATACCATTGCTCAATTAAAAATTCGGTCATTACACTCATGGTTTGATTTCCGTTTAAGAGTAACATGTTTCCGTTAAGGTCTCTTACAGCAATACCTAACCTATCAGAATCTGGATCTGTACCAATTACAATATCAGCATTATTTTTATTGGCAAGGTCAATAGCCATTTGTAATGCTTCAGGTTCTTCAGGATTTGGTGACTTTACTGTAGGAAAATCTCCATCAGGCTTTCTTTGTTCTTTTACAATGCTTACATCAGAAAACCCTGCCTTTTTTAGAGCTTGCGGAATTGCCATTACCGAAGTGCCATGTAGTGGTGTAAAAACAATTTTTAAATTGCTTCTGTTCTTAACGTTAAAGGTTCCATTAGCAACACATGCTTTAATAAATTCAGCATCTACTTTTTTCCCTATTTTTTCTATCAGAATCTCATTCTCAGTAAAACTGATCTCAGAAAATGCAACACTATTTACTTCGCTAATAATCTCTTTATCTTGAGGTGGTACTATCTGCCCACCATCATTCCAATACACCTTGTAGCCGTTATATTCAGGAGGGTTATGAGAAGCTGTTAACACGATACCCACATCACAATTAAGATGTCTCACTGCGAATGATAATTCTGGGGTTGGGCGTAAGTCTTCAAATAAATAGACTTTAATATTATTTGCTGAGAAAATACCAGCGACTATCGCTGCAAATTCCTTGCTATTATGCCTACAATCATAAGCAATAACAGCTTTTAACTCTTTTTCTGGAAAGGATTTTCTAAGATAGTTAGACAATCCTTGTGTAGCCTTACCTAGTGTATATTTATTTATTCTGTTTGTGCCTGCACCCATAACACCACGCATACCACCAGTACCAAATTCAAGGTCTTTATAAAAAACTTCAAATAGATCTTTCGAATTTTTTTCAAGTAGTGTTTTTACTTCTTGCTGGGTAGTAGTATCAAAAGGGGAATCAAGCCAAGTGTTGGCCTTTGCAATGATTTGTTCGTTAGTCATAAATTCTTTTCCTAAATTTTATTAAGCAAATGTACTAAAAAGTAAAAAGCATTTTTAGTGTTTAAACAGAGATAAAATTATAAGTTCGTTGTTTGACTTATTTTATAATGTGTATTGTCTCTTTTACTTCTTAAAATTAATTCTCCAATAAACCCAGCTAAGAATAATTGTGTACCTAAAAGCATTGCTGTTAAGGCGATATAAAATTGTGGTCTTTCTGTTATCAATCTACCTGAAGGGTTTAAGAAAAGTTTATCAATACCTAAATATAATGCGAAAAGAAAGCCAATAAAAAACATCAAACTACCAAGAAGCCCAAATAAATGCATGGGTCTTTTACCGAATCGAGATAAAAACCAGATCGAAATAAGATCTAAAAAACCATTAATAAAACGATTCATGCCAAATTTAGTAACGCCATATTTTCGTGCTTGATGTTGTACTACTTTTTCACCAATTTTTTCAAATCCTTCATTTTTAGCTAATACAGGTATATACCGATGCATTTCGCCATAAACATCTACATTTTTTATAACTGCTTTTTTGTAGGCTTTGAGTCCGCAATTAAAATCATGTAATTTTACACCAGATGTTTTTCTGGCTGCTGCATTAAATAATTTTGAAGGTAGGTTCTTTTTTAGTTTCGAATCATACCGCTTTTTTTTCCATCCAGAGATTAAATCATAATTCTCTTTAACGATAAGATCATATAATTCGGGTATTTCATCTGGGCTATCTTGAAGATCAGCATCCATGGTAATAACAACTTCTCCTTCCGCTGCTATAAAACCTGCATGTAAAGCTTGTGATTTACCATAATTTTTTTGAAAACGAATGCCTTTTACATTTTTATTGGTTTTTGTTAATTCTTCAATAATCTTCCAAGAAGTATCTGTGCTACCGTCATCTATAAAAATAATTTCATATAAAAACTGATTGGACTGCATCACGTGTGCAATCCAATCATGTAATTCTTGTAAAGATTCTTCTTCGTTAAGTAGTGGAATTACTACCGATATGTTCATGAGTTGATTCTGTTTTAATATTCTTCTTTTTGCTGCATCACTAAAGAAGCAATCAAAGATACTACAAAACCGACAAATATATTAAAGATCATAATCCAACCTATGGTGAATACGTAGAAATATTTTCTAGTATTTTCTCCTATTTTATCAATCATTTCTTCAGTAGAATTAGGGTTGTCTAACATTTGCTCCCTTTGTAATTCTACAACGCGCTCTACAAAATCTGGTTCTACAAATTTTGCAAAAACAAACATATACACTGAAAAAAGTGCACCACTTATCAATGCGATACCAACTCCAGTTTTTAGTCCTTGCCCTAAAGATAAAAAGCCATTATTTCTCTTTTTAAATTCTTTGATACCTAGTATTACAAATGCTACAAGTAAAAGAACTCCAGCTGCTTGGCTGTACCATTCTTGTTCATAAGTCTTACCCATAGCATACTTTACTACGTTAATAAGGATAAATAAGCCACCTAGTATTAAGCCATAATTTAATGCTGTAGATCGTGTGTGTTGTTGATTTTCCATTGAATTGAATTTTTTGAGTTGAACAAATATAATTATTTAAGTATTAGCTACTTATTTTTATAGTTATTTTTGCAATTTAAAAAACTATAAAAACAGTAGGAAAATTAGAAATTGATTGTAACTTTGCAGCGGCAAGTCCTACACAACCAGCTCCCTTTGAATCCTCCAGGGCAGGAATGCAGCAAAGGTATTAGGTCGTAGCGGTGTGATGTAGGTCGCTTGCCATTTTTAGTTTTTAAGAACTTCTAAAAATCATCTCATTAGTAACACAATACTTCAATTTGTTACATTTGTCTTAAACAGTAGCTATCATGTCTAAAGTAGTTTTAATTACAGGAGCATCATCTGGAATTGGTAAAAGTATCGCAGTATATTTAGCATCTAAAGGTATGACTGTGTATGGTACAAGTAGAAATCCTGATACAGTGGCTACTACTAGTTTTACGATGCTGGCTTTAGATGTTACTGATGTGAAGTCGATTGACAATGCAATCGCAACCATTATTAAAAAAGAAAATAAACTTGATATTTTAGTAAATAATGCGGGTATGGGCATTACAGGTCCTATTGAAGATACCCCAACCGATGAAATGCGTCGTGTTTTTAACACTAATTTTTTCGGCGCTATAGATGTGATGAAAGCAGTGTTACCGCAAATGCGTAAACAAAATGCTGGATTGATAGTAAATGTAACTTCTATTGCTGGTTATATGGGGTTGCCCTTTCGGGGGATGTATTCGGCTACCAAAGGGGCTTTAGAATTGGTTACGGAAGCTGTTCGAATGGAAGTTAAAGAATTTGGAATTAACGTTACGAACGTAGCACCAGGTGATTTTGCAACAAATATTGCTGCGGGACGCTATCATACGCCTGTATATGAAACATCTGCCTATAAAGAAAAATATGCCGAAAATTTGGCATTGATGGATGCTCATGTAGCTAAAGGAATGAACCCTGAGGTGATGGCAGCAACTATTTTTAAAATTATCAAAACCTCTAATCCTAAAGTGCATTATAAAGTGGGCGGTTTTATGGAAAAATTTTCTATCGTTTTAAAGCGCATACTACCAGACAAGGTCTATGAAAAATTACTTATGAATCATTATAAATTGTGAGTTTATAAGATACAGAGTGCGCTTGATTAGCGCACTAATTTTTTAGTCATTTTACTTCAATTTATAGTTACTTGTATAACATGTTAATAAGTTGTGCGTTATCTATTTGTGAACTGCAAAGCTGTTAAAGTATATTTGCGCAACTCAAAAACAACTGATGAAATTTTTTATAGATACAGCAAATCTAGACCAAATAAAAGAAGCCCAAGATATGGGTATTCTTGATGGGGTAACAACAAACCCATCATTAATGGCAAAAGAAGGAATTACTGGTGAGCAAAACATCTTAGATCATTATAAAGCAATTTGTACTATTGTTGATGGCGATGTAAGCGCTGAAGTAATTGCCACCGATTTTGACGGAATGGTTAAAGAAGGGGAAGCGTTAGCAAGCTTAAACCCTCAAATTGTTGTAAAACTTCCAATGATTCGTGACGGTGTTAAGGCGTGTAAGTACTTCTCTAATAACGGAATTAAAACAAACGTGACTTTAGTGTTTTCTGCTGGGCAAGCTCTATTAGCTGCAAAGGCAGGAGCCACCTATGTTTCACCGTTTATTGGTCGTTTAGATGATATTTCTACGGATGGACTCGGATTAATTCAAGAAATTCGTCTCATTTATGATAATTATGGCTTTGATACGCAGATTTTAGCAGCATCAATTCGTCATACCATGCATGTGATGGATTGTGCTAAAATAGGTGCCGATGTGATGACAGGCCCTTTAAAAGCGATTGATGGATTATTAAATCACCCATTAACAGATATAGGATTGGCTAAATTTTTAGCCGACTACCAAAAAGGAAATTAACGTATCAGAAAGAGGAAAAGTCATGCTAACTTGATCCTGCCTTGTAACCGACAAAGCAGGATTTTTTATTTTTAGCAAGTTCTAAATTACTTAACTAAAGTGTTCTAATTTGTTTAAAACTATTTAAATCTGCACAACTTAATTTTAGAGTATTCAAGACAATTTTGTAATTTTCGATAAGATCGTTTATTGTGTTTAATTGTATGATTATCAGTTAAATGAATTCTTTGCAAACCACTTTAATAATCTTTTTCTAAATGCACAACGGGGAGTATAATATTTAGTTAGTGATAAATCAATATCGTAAATTTAATTGAATCTTAAGTGTACTAAAAACAGGAAAAATATTCTTTTTAAATAGGAAAATATCCTATCCTAGTTACTTAATTATTTAATAAATATTCTATATATTCTCTTTAAGCTGTGCTTCTCTTACTTTTTTGAATAAATTTGATGAATATACGAAGTTGGTAACTGCTTCGTTATCGGTTTTAAATACTAACCCGCTATGACCTTCCCATTCTTTTATACCGTCTTTTAAGAAGATAATCTTTTCGCCGATTTCCATAACTGAATTCATATCATGCGAATTAATAATGGTTGTGATATTATACTCTTTTGTAATTTCTTGAATTAAGTTATCAATAAGAATAGCTGTTTTGGGGTCTAAGCCAGAGTTAGGTTCATCACAAAATAAATATTTTGGATTCATCACTATGGCACGTGCTATAGCCACACGCTTTTGCATTCCACCTGATATTTCAGCAGGGTATTTATCATTCGCATTTTCAAGATTTACGCGCTGTAAAACAAAATTTACACGGTCGCGCTTTTCTTCTAAAGTTTGTTTTGTAAACATCTTTAACGGAAACATTACATTTTCTTCTACCGTAGAAGAATCAAAAAGTGCACTACCTTGAAAGACCATGCCTATTTCCTTTCTTAAGTTTCTCTTTTCGTCATCTGTCATTTTTTTATAACTAACACCATCATAAATAATATCTCCTTCTTCAGGAGAAAATAAACCAAGCATACATTTTAAAAAAACAGTTTTTCCAGAACCACTTTGACCAATAACTAGACTTGTTTCTCCTCTATTAAAAGTCGCAGAAATACCTTTTAGTACTGGAGTTCCGCTAAATTCTTTATATATATTTTGAACCTCGATCATTGTCCTAAGATCATTTGTGTTAAAAAGTAATTTAATACAATAATTACGATACTAGTCCATACCACTGCTCGTGTACTAGCCCTACCTACTTCAATGGCTCCGCCTTTAACAAAATAGCCATGATAAGCAGGTATCGTGGCAATCACAAAGGCAAAAACGCATGTTTTTATTAAAGAATAGATAATATGAAAAGGTTCAAAATCAGCTCTAATACCTGTAATATAATCTGTTGAAGCCACTAATCCGGTAAGAATGCCAGCTACCCATCCTCCAAAAATTCCTAAAAATATGCTGATAACAATTACGAACGGATAAAAGAAAACAGTAGCTATTATTTTAGGTAGTACAAGATGATTTAAAGAATTCACGCCCATTACCTCTAAAGCATCAATTTGTTCTGTGGTACGCATTGTACCAATACTTGAAGTGATATAAGAACCAACTTTACCAGCTAGAATAATAGAAATTAAAGTAGGTGAAAATTCTAATATTAGTGATTCTCTTGAAGCAAAACCTATCAAGAACTTTGGAGTTAAAGGGCTTTCTAAGTTTAAAGCTGTTTGTATCACAACAACACCACCTACAAAAAAAGAAATAAAGGCAACAATACCGATTGAACTAATACCAAGATCTTCTATTTCTTTAAAGATTTGCTCTTTAAAAACAGAAGTTTTTAGCGGTTTTCTAAAAACATCACCGAGCATTTGAAAATACTTACCAATATGTTCGATATAATTCATGAACGATACTTGATCTTTAGCTTTAAATTAAGGTTAATTTTGTATTAACCCTTTTTCAAAAATAGGATTTTAAATATAAATTAAGCTACATTTGAATAATATTAAACTAAATTTTAATGAAGTCTTTTTTTACACTTGTTATAAGCATATTGAGTATCTGTGGGTTTAGTCAAAAAACGATGACAGATAAAATTGAACGACCAAAATTGGTAGTTGGTATTGTTGTAGATCAAATGCGTTATGATTATTTAACTCGTTTTTATAATAAATATGGTAATGGAGGTTTTAAAAGGCTAATGAATCAAGGTTTTAATTGTAAAAATAATCACTACAATTATGTGCCTACTTATACGGGACCTGGTCATGCGTCTATTTTTACGGGAACTACACCAAAGTATCATGGTATTATTGCTAATAATTGGTATGATAAAGAGAAAAAGAAGGAGATCTATTGTGCTTCAGATCCGACCGTTTTTCCAGTAGGTTCAGATAGTGATGATGATAAAATGTCACCGAGAAGATTGCTAAGAACAACGTTTGCCGATGAGAATAGATTATTTACGCAACAAAGAGGAAAATCCATTGGTATTTCAATAAAAGATCGCGGTGCCATTTTACCAGCTGGTCATAGCGCTAATGCCGCGTATTGGTTTCATGGAGGTGATATAGGTAAGTGGGTAACAAGCTCGTATTATATGAAAGAGTTACCGAAGTGGGTAACTAAATTTAATTCAAAGAAAAATATAAATAAGTATTTAAAGGTTTGGAAAACATTGTATGATATTGATGATTATGTAGAAAGTGGTACGGATCTTAATGAATTTGAACGTGGCTTCGTAGGCAAAAAAACAGCTACTTTTCCGTATAACTTAAAAAAACTAAAAGATGAAAACTGGGGCTATAGTATTATTAAATCTTCTCCTTATGGTAATACATTAACTACAGACTTTGCTTTAGCTGCTATCGATGGTGAAAATCTCGGCGAAGACGACCAAACAGATATTTTAACGATTAGTTATTCAAGTACAGATTATATAGGACACAATTTTGGCGTAAATTCTAAAGAAATAGAGGATACTTATATTAGGTTAGACAAAGACATAGAGCATTTATTAAAGGCATTAGATACTAAAATTGGTAACAATGAATACGTTGTATTTCTAACATCTGATCATGGAGCTATAAATGCGCCTAGTTATTTACAAACTCTTAAAATACCGTCAGGATATTTTGATTCTGATGGTACCAAAAAGAGATTTAGTGAGTTTTTAGTAAGAACATTTGGTACTATCGATATTTTAGAAAATGTGAGTAATGATCAAATTTTTCTTAATAAAGAAAAGATAAATGAACTTAAGTTGAATTTAAAAGATGTTCAAAATTCTATAGTAAACGAGGTTATTACGTATCCTCTAATTGAAAAGGCGTACACAGCGACAACAATAAATACCACAAATTTTACCAAAGGAATTGAAGCTTTAATACAAAATGGATGTAACCAAAAACGCTCTGGTGACGTTATAATCGTGAAAGCTTCAGGTATCATATCGTATGAAACTAAGGGGTCAACTCATGGTTCGGGTAATAATTATGATACACATGTTCCGTTACTTTTTTACGGAAAAGGAATAAAAAAAGGTATCCTTTATAGAAAAACGGTAATAGAAGATATAGCGCCAACTATTTCTTCGTTGTTACAAATAAGTTTCCCAAACGGAAATACTGGAACTATTATTCATGAAGTTCTTGATTAATGGCTTTTTGAGCTTTTCTAGAAAGATGTATTCTTCTTTTTCTATTTTCTATATATAATATTCTTACTACAAGTATAAGTGCAAAGAGGAGTAGCGATAATATTATTTTATTGGTCATATTGAAGAGTATTTACATATAGTAACGACCTTAATTTTAATTTATTATATAAAAAAAACCTCTGATTTTCAGAGGCTTTTTAGTTTTCTAGTTAACTTTTCTTTTCTTTAGAGACTTTTTCTAGTTTTTCCTTTTGTTTTTTAACTTTCTCTTTATTTTCTTTCAGCTTTTTATCTACATTGTTTAGTTTCTCTTCAACTTTGTTGATTTGGGCTTCTTTCTCAGCGTATTCTTCATCACTAATCTTATTATTTTCTCTCGCTTTTTTTATCTTTTCGCGTGCCTCTTTAATTCGATTTCTACCTTTATTAATACGTTCTTCATTTTGGCCTAAGCTACGCTCATTATCTTCTACTTTATTTTTTGCTGCTGTTGCTCTTGCCTGTCCAAATTCTTTGCCTTTAAGATCACCTTTATTTTTTCCGTAGGCATTTCCCTTGTTATCTTTGTCTTTCACCTGTGCATCAAGGTCTTCAGAAGGGTTATCATCTTTACCTTTTTCTTTATCCTTTCCTTTCCCTTTATTCTCTTTTATCTTATCTTTTCCTTTCTGAACATTCTCATTAGCTTCACGTTCTACTTCCTCAAGGTGCTCTTCTGCATCTTCTTTTATTTTCTTTTCTTTCTCTTTTTTAATTTGTTCAACTTTTTCCTTAGCTTCTTTTTGTTTTTCTTTACCCTTACCTTTTCCTTGGGCAACCGCAGTATTGAAACTAAAAAGTACAACTAGTATAACTACTAAAAATAACTTATTTCTTTTCATGATTTTTATTCTTTAATGATACTATCTAATTCTTGTAAATCTTCTTCTACAGATTTAATATCTTCTGTAATTTCTTCTGAAGTACTATTAATTTCTTCGTTAAGTTGTTCTACCTCTTGATAGGCTTGTTCAACTTCAGGGTCGATTTTTTCTTTCTTTTCGCCACAGCTATACAACGCAAATGCCGCAAAAAGCACTAAGACTTTTAAAATTTTCATGTTTTAATAGATATTGGTTTTGTTTACGTAACGTATTTATTTGTAGTTAAGTATGTACTTTAATTAATACTTATAAACAACTGCGTTGATATTCATACCTGCTCCAACAGATGCTAAAATAATAACATCACCCTTATTTACTGAGTGATTTTCTAATTCTCCTTTTAAAACTAGATCAAGTAGCGTAGGCACGGTAGCAACTGAGCTATTGCCTAGTTTGTGTATGCTCATAGGCATAATATGAGGTGGTTCAGGTGTTTTATGTAGCCTAAAAAAGCGTTTTATAATGGCTTCATCCATTTTTTCGTTTGCTTGATGGATAAAAACCTTTTTTACATCATGAATGGAAACACCACTTTTATCTAGCGCTGTTTTCATAGCATTAGGAACATTATTTAAAGCATATTCATAGATTTTACGCCCGTGCATTTTTATATATCTAATTTTTGGGTCAGTGTTTGGTATGTTAGATTTGCCCATAAATAGATAATTTGCTTGTTCATACGTATGAGATTGTGTTGTATGGCTCATGATACCTGATTTACCATTCTCACTAAATTCTACCACACAAGCCCCAGCACCGTCAGAATAAATCATAGAATCTCTATCGTGCATGTCTAAAACTCTAGATAACGTTTCTGCACCAATGACCAGACATTTTTTTGCTAATCCACCTCGTATATAGGTATGTGCTTGTATTAAACCTTCAATCCATCCAGGGCAACCAAAAATTACATCATAGGCAACACAGTTAGGATTCTTAATCTTTAGTAAATACTTAACACGAGCTGCTAAACTTGGTAAAATATCTGTCTGTATTGTTCCTTTTTTAATATCTCCAAAATTTTGCCCGAGAATAATATAATCTAGTTCTTCTGGATCAATGCCAGCATCCTCAATAGCTTTTTGTGCTGCGATAGCTGCAATATCACTGGCTTGTTTTTCTTCAGTAACATAACGTCTTTCCTCAATTCCTGTAATCGATTTAAACTTTTCTATAATGACTTCATTTGTAACTTCGAAAGGCTCATTTTTATCATTATAAAAACGTTCTTCATTAAAATCAGCATTCGTTTTTGTAATGGAGGGTATATAACTTCCTGTGCCAGTGATTACAGAATTCATAAGTATGGGTTTTGGTTTGGTATAGTAAAACTAAGTCATTTTCGGTAAAGTGAATAATTACATAAAATTAAGTTATAAGTTTAGCGTGTATTTTTACGAATATAAAAATATCAATGCACAAAAATTATCATTTTGTTAATTTGATTTGCATGATAGTCGCAATAGAAAGGGCTCTATTTTTTGCAATATTCACTTTTTCTCCCTCGAAAAGTGCATCTATAGTTGTGTTAAAATGATTTAACCAAATTTTAAAATGATTTTTACTAAAAGGTAATCGTTGATGTAATTCAAGGTGAGGTTTCATGGCGTTTTTACCATATTTTATAGTGCCAAAAAGAATGTCTTCCCAAAAATTAACAATAACGATAAGATGATGGTCAAGAGAATTTTCTTTAATAATATGCTCAAAGAAATGGTTAATTTGCGTATCGTTTAACAACTCGGTATAGAATTTAGAAATGAAATATTCTATATCTTCTCTATCTACGATATCCTTTTTCATCAGTTAAAGAAAAGATTTGTCAAATCCAAGGGGTAACAAATTTTTAAGAGAATCCGTTTTTATAACTTTTCCAGATGCTCCCATAAAATAGATAATTATTGGATGTTCTTGTTTGACTTCATATTCAGCAATAGCTTGCCTACAGGCACCACATGGTGCTACCGGTTGATCTACTTTTTTATTTGAAGAACTGGCGTTTATAGCCATTTTCAGAATCTTAGCTTTAGGATAATTGGCACCAGCATGATAAATTGCAACACGTTCAGCACAAAGTCCAGATGGATACGCTGCATTTTCTTGATTATTCCCTAAGATAATTTCATTATTATCAAGAAGTAGGGCAGTGCCCACTTTAAAATTCGAATATGGAGCATAGGCTTTTTCTCTTGCGATAATAGCTTGCGCCATTAACTCTTGATCTTCTTTCGGTAGCTCCTGAAGCATTTCATAAACAGTAAACTCAGAAGTAAGCTCAACTTTTTTCATTAACGCTTGTATAAGATTTTAAATATAGATAAAAAAATAATCATTAAGGGTGTAAGCCAAAATGATTATTTTATAATGTTTTCTATGATTAACTATTAGAAACCTTCGTAAGAATCTCCAAAATTAAATAATAATGAGAAACGTAAAGTATTTTCTAAGGGATTGTTAACATCAGATGAATTCAGTAAATACGATAAATCTAAATTAATGGCATTAAATTTAAATCCAGCACCTAAGGTGAAGTATTTTCTATCACCTTTAAATTCACTTTCATTAAAATATCCCGCTCTAAATGCAAACGTTTGATCGTACATATATTCGGCACCTAAAGCCCATTTAAATTCTTTGAGTTCTTCACTAAACCCTCCTGGTGCATCACCAAAAGATTGAAAAATACCACCTATAAAACCAACGTCTTCTTGCCTATAAGTTTCGGGATTTGTTCCTTGTGGTACACTAGGGGTTGGCACCAATAATTTGTTAAATTCTAGATTGGCTGTAATCGTATTAAAATCATCTAATATAAAATCGAATCCTCCTCCTATTTTTAAGTTTGTTGGAATGAAGTTTTCTTGGCCACCATCCGTTAAGGTAACTTTAGGTCCAATGTTAGAAAGATTAAATCCACCACGCCACTTACCATTAAAATTGCCATAATTCACTTCATTAGATTCAAAATAACCCGCAACATCAACGGCATAAGTATTTACGGTGTTTATATTGGAATTATCGACATTTAGTGCATAGTCTGAGCGTAAATAACGAACCGCGACACCCATTGAGAAATAGTCACTTAGTTTTAATCCGTACGTGACATCAAATGAAAGTTCATTAGGATTTTCAGATCCAATACCTTGTCCGTCAAAACTCGTTAGATCAATAGTACCTAATGAAAAGTATTTAAAGCTTGCACCCCAAGCACTGCCTTCATCAATTCTATTTGAGAAAGTTAAACTACTTACAAATACATCGTTCGTTAAATTTCTAAGCCAAGGTGTATAATTAACACCAACAGCATATTGAGATTCTAAAAATGCAAGTTTTGCAGGGTTGTGATGTAAAGAATTAGCATCAGCTTTGGTTGCGATACCAATATCACCCATACCACCAGCACGTGCATCAGGCGCAATTAATAAAAACGGCGCGGCAGTAGTTATTGGGTTTGGTTCGTCTTGAGCAAATCCTTTATGTAGTATAAAAAGAAATGCTAATGAGAGTAAAATTGTTTTTTTCATGAAATAAAAGTCAAAAGTTTAAAGGGGTTCTTACTGTAATATTACTAGTTTTTCAAATTTTTTGGCTTTAGCATTTGATAGTGTAGAAGTAACATTTAACTTATAAATATATACACCCTTTCCTATTTTATTACCAAAATCATCTAAACCGTTCCAAGAGATGTCTCTGGCTAAATTTCCTTCGGTTTGTATGGTTTGATGTATTGTTTTTATCAATTTACCAGAAACTGTGAAAATTTGAACTTGTACATCTAATGGTTCATTCGGTTTATTATGACTGAACCAAAATTGTGTGTAATTAATCATAGGATTTGGATAATTCAATACATTTTCTAATACCAAATCGCTATCATCGACTACAACAAAATTTAACGTAGCTTCTGAAGGATTATTGTATGTATCCCAACATTTAAATGTTAATGTATGCGAACCCACTTCTAAATCGCGAAACGGAAACTTTACTTTTCCTTTTGTAAAGTCATCTAATTCAGTCTGATAGAAGTCGTTTAAAATGTAAGGATTGGCTTGATCACCATCTAAAATGGCAACAATATCATGATCAACTGCTGTAATTGAAGTATTAATAC
The DNA here is from genome assembly GCF_056591795.1 of Maritimimonas sp. 2210JD6-3. NCBI lineage: Bacteria > Pseudomonadati > Bacteroidota > Flavobacteriia > Flavobacteriales > Flavobacteriaceae > Maritimimonas > Maritimimonas sp. 2210JD6-3. The sequence goes on from NZ_JBWQOJ010000001.1 coordinate 231,145, forward strand.
CAGATTCATCAGCTAAAGATGCCACTAAAAAAGGAGATTCGTTCGTATTGCCACCATCTGTAAATGACTCATCATTCATAAATAATTGTATGGTTGGCCCTGTAGTATCCTCAGGAGCGTTTTCGTTAATACCACCAATAACTATATCTCTTGTGAAACCCGACTTGTCGATCTGTTTGTTATCAGCATATAAACTTATTTTTGCTTTTCCGAAAGCGATTCGTAAATCTTTAGGGGCTATAAAATCAAATTTAAAGGTGCCATTGGTTACAGAAGCTTGTCCTCTAAACACTTTGCTTTCTATAGCATCAAAAGTAAGTTTTCTCCCAAAATTATTATTATCTAAAGTAGTTCTATCAACAGATTTGTCAAAAACGGTAGCAGACAGAGAGCCATTAAAATTTGAAAGTAAATTATTATTGGTGTCTGTTATAATACCTTCTAATGTAATTTTTGATAGGGCTTTTATAGTATCTAGAGATTGTGAAATAGCAACACCATTCATTTTTGTAAGTTGAATACTGGGCTTGGGTTGTGCTAATTTCATGGCAGGATCTCCCAAAAAATAGACAAATAAACGCTGACTGGTTCTAGGAGATGTAGGATCGTTTTTCATTTCCATTAACGCTTGGGCAATAGTATAATCTTCACCGTTAAACCCAAAAAGTTTTTTTACTAGTACTTCATTATAACGTTGACCCACAGAAATAAAAATTTCACGGGTGGTGGTAATCATGCTCGCTGCCCCTCCTGTAGAATTTAAAAAAACAAACTCACCTGCTGTTTCTCTTAATGGATTATCAAAACGTGAAAATTCACAGGTAACAGTAATAAGAAGCGGTAATGTATTTGGATTTCGCCAATTACGAATCTGATCTACTTCTAAAATGCGCTCGCCTGCCCAGCCATCTTCACCGCCATGACCGAAGTAGTTCATGACTAACGAACCTGTTTCAATAGCATTATCGATTGCATCTTCGACATCTGGATAACGTTCGCCTCCAGAAGAAGTCTGTTGAACAAATGCATCGGCATATATTTTTGTAATATTAAACTCAGGTTTATTTACAGCTATATCGTCAGCAATTCTTTCAACCGTTTCTTGCAAGACAAATTCCCCAGGCGTATCAGGGTCATCTGCTACCACCGTGATGTTATTTCGCCAATCACCAAATGATGCTGTCTCATAATAAGATAATATTTTATCAACTGTCTGTTGTGCCTCAATAACAGTAGTAATTGGAAATCTGCCAGTAGCAACATCTTGCTTGTCATTTGTTGTTAGTGTACCTTCATCATCGTCCATCATTCCATAATAATCATCGGTTACATATGAACGCGCTAGATCAAAACTTTCAAAAGATTGAAAGGCAGGAACAATATTATTATTGCTATTAATTCTATCTTTAAAATCATAAGAAGCATCTCCGAAAAGGCAAACGAATTTAACTCGTTTATCATCTGAAGACGCATTAGTGTATAAGTGCCGTACAAAGTCCCGTATTGCTGTTATGTCTGAGGATCCAGAAGCAAATTCATTATAAATTTCATTTAGATCTATAATGCGGACGTTAAGATTAGAATTTTGTCTGTGATAATTTGCCAATCTTTCAGCTTGCGAAAATAAATATGGCTGCGTAATAATCACATAATCGATGTCTTGTAAACTATGTAGGTTCTGGTTTGTAATGGGTGATGACGAAATTATCTCAGGTATTAAAAAATTAGTAGCATCAAAAACGATGAACTCTTTTAGTTGACCAGCACTTGATTTAAAGGTAAATGAAACACCTGAATTTTGATGTGTAATCCTTTGAGGATTTATAGGATCGGTAACCTCCCAAACTTTGGTAGTTGCATTTGTATTGCTAATTTGATATTCTATAGTTGATGAAAAAGGTAGGGAGGCAGTTTCAAAACTTCTAAATGAAAATTGTTTATCTGCTGCAATGAGTTGTTTCTTTCCAATAATTTCTACATAATCTAAATATGCTTTTGCTGATGGGTTACCATTATTATTATACGTGATCTCAACACTTATCTGATCTGAAGTTATATTGATATTATCAATGATCTCTCTAGGAATAGCAAGCGTTAGGTTATTAGAAGAGCTAGGAATGCCTGGGAAGTTTATTGTTGCTAACGATTGACCATTTACACGTATATCCATAGAAGAAGGCGTAAAGGATTCAATGATACCACGAACTCTAACATAAATATCTTCAGCTGGATCTAAATTTTCAAAATTGAAATTTACCGTTGTTGAATTTTCAAAACTTAAATTTTGACCAAACCATTGTTGTCCGTTCGAAAATAGATTCACTTCATCTTCTTCAAAAACTTCATAATCGTCAAAAGTGGTAACAATTAAGTCGGCAGTTGTATTAACAGTTGGGGCATTTTGAATTCTCTTTCCTATACCATTATCGGTTGTTATAAAATAATAAGCCTTGTCTTCATAAATATTATTTCGATGTCTAGAATTACTAGGTATATTTCTATCTACAATCCAATCATGCGGTCCTTTCGCATAAAAAAGAATATAGTCACTAGTATCAAAACTATTATCTTCAGCACCTTCTATGAATATGGCGTTTTCTTGCAACCCATCATAACGAAACTCACTATTCAGCATGGGTAGTAATGAGCCACCATTGCCAAAAATTCGAATAGTATTTGGGTTTACATCATTAACATTAATACCCAAATTTTGTAGAAAAGCTCTATCTATTCGGTAAATTCCTGTGGTGTCAACAGCGAATTTATACCAAGTTCCTGTAGCGAGCACAGAATTTTTTACACTAAAACTTTTTTGCGAAAAAAGAGCTACATGAAACAGTAGGAAAAAAACAATGAGAAATGTTTTATATCTATGCATATCAATTTAAAAGGCAAATTTACGACGAGTAATTTTAATTTTTACAAGGTTACATATAATAAAGAAATAAAACAATCGTTATACATGCAACCGAGGCTGTTTATGTTTCGGAGTTAACCAATTAAAATAGGACGACAGAACCCCTAAATTAAATAAGAGAGTAAATATGAGAAGGTTTATAGGAAAACAAGTTTTATTAGCTGTTCTAGTTGCTGGAACTTTGATAAGTTGTGGTAAAAAAGGCAGAACATCTTCTGAATTAACAGGTTGGAATTTTAATGACCCGACGTATGGTGGTTTTACTGCTAATACTAATTATGAAGGTCAGAAAACACCACCAGGTATGGTATTAATTGAAGGAGGTACTTTTACCATGGGTAGAGTACAAGATGATGTGATGTTTGATTGGAATACAACACCAACAAAACAACAGGTACGATCGTTTTATATGGATCAAGCTGAGGTAACGAACCTTGAATATTTATTCTATTTGCAATATTTAGAGCGTGTATTCCCTCCACAAGATGATAATTATAGAAAAATTTATCAAGCAGCTTTACCAGATACTTTGGTATGGAGAGATGCATTAGGTTTTAATGAGTTATTAACCGAAACGTATTTACGTCACCCATCATATGCAGATTATCCTGTAGTAGGAGTTTCTTGGTTGCAAGCTAATGAGTATTGTAAGTGGAGAACTGACCGTGTAAATGAGAAGATTCTTATTGATAAAGGAGTTTTAAATCCTACTTTCGATATGGATTCTATTACAGTAGAAGGTAAAAATCGTTTTGATACGAGTACGTACTTAGCGAATCCAGGCTTATTATTTGATGGTGATTCAGCAGTATATAATAGAGGATTACCTGATTATTCTCAAAGTAGAAAGAAGAAAGGTAAGAAAGCAAAAAAGAAAACGAAAGGTCAATTTACTGGACGTCATGTAAAAACTTCTGATGGTATTTTAACACCACGCTTTAGATTGCCAACTGAAGTAGAGTGGGAATATGCAGCAAAAGCGTTAATAGAGAATAGAGAATATAACACAATTAGAGGTCGTAAAAAATATTCTTGGAATGGTCGTTATACTAGAGATCAATCTAAGAGAAGAGCTGGTGACCAATTAGCAAACTTTAAGCAAGGTAAAGGAGATTATAGTGGTCTTGCAGGATGGAGTAATGATGGTGCTGACATTACAATTAAAGTAAAAGCTTATGATCCTAATGCATTTGGTTTATACGATATGTCTGGTAATGTTGCAGAATGGGTACAAGATGTATATAGACCCATAGTAGATAATGACGCGAATGATTTTAACTATTTTAGAGGTAATGTATTTAAAAAGCCTTTAATTGATGAAGAAGGTAAAGTTGTAGTGGTAGATTATAATAGTATTGAATTTGATACTTTAGATAATGGTAAAATTGTTCCTAAAGATTTACCTGGTAGTGTGAAATATGTGCCTATTACGAAGCGTGATGCCTTTATGAGACCAAACTATGAGAAAGCTGATAATGTAGCAATTGGTGACGGTGACTTAGGTTCTACTAGAGATTATTATAGAGATGAAGATGAATTAGAAACGAAACCAAGAATGTATAATTCACCTAAAAATCCTCGCCAGATTGGTGAAAGTGGGTTGATTATTCAACAGTACGATAAGCAAAAACGTACAACGTTAATTAGTGATCAGTCAAGAGTATTCAAAGGAGGTTCTTGGAGAGATAGAGAATATTGGTTAGACCCATCGCAGCGTAGATATTTACCTGAGTATATGGCGACAAACTTTATAGGTTTCCGCTGTGCTACAGACAAGTTAGGTGCGATGACACAAAAGAGAAGACGTAAGTCTCCAATCATTAGAAAATAGAATACCAATTATATTTAATAGAAAACTCAATACTTTTTGTATTGAGTTTTTTATTTTTATCAAATGAATATCGAAGATCTATATTTATTATATAAACAGTCACATTTAGTTTCAACGGATACTAGAAAGATTACAAAGGGCTGTCTATTTTTTGCATTAAAAGGTGATAATTTTAATGGTAATGCTTTCGCGGAAGAAGCTCTGAAAAAAGGAGCATCGTATGCGATCATTGATGAGCACGAATTTAAAAATGATGATCGATGCATAGTAGTGAAAGATGTACTTACCACACTGCAACAGTTAGCAAACTATCATAGAAAACAATTGGCAATACCCATTGTATCATTGACTGGTAGTAATGGTAAAACCACAACAAAAGAATTAATTAGTGCCGTATTGTCAAAAAAATACCGAACTACCGCTACTGTAGGAAATTTAAACAATCATATAGGGGTTCCTTTAACACTTCTATCAATGACAAATGATACGGAGCTAGGTATCGTTGAAATGGGTGCTAATCATCTGAAAGAAATTGAATTTTTATGTACTATAGTAGAACCTGATTATGGGTACATTACAAACTTTGGCAAAGCGCATCTTGAAGGTTTTGGTGGCATAGAAGGGGTTATTAAAGGTAAATCAGAATTATATGATTATTTGAGAATACATAATAAAACTGCTTTTGTAAATGCCGATGATAGCATTCAGTTAGAGAAAAGTAGCGGTATAAAAAGAGTATCATTTGGTGAAGTCATTGCAGATACTGTTGTAAAATTAATTACTGCAAATCCTTTTCTTACGATGCAATACAAGAATTTGATAATTTCTAGCCAATTGATAGGACGTTATAATTTTTATAATATTGCAGCTGCAATAGCTATAGGAAATTATTTTAAAGTTGACGATCGTTTGATGCAAGAAGCTATTGAGAATTATATACCATCTAATAACCGTTCTCAAGTTATTACTAAAGGAAACAATAAGATCATCTTAGATGCTTATAATGCAAACCCGAGTAGCATGCAAGTTGCAATCGAAAATTTTTCTGGTTTATCTAATAGATATAAGATTGCTATTCTAGGTGATATGTTTGAGCTTGGAGATGTAGCAAAAGATGAACATCAATTTATAGCTGATTTCGCCGCTGATACTACAATTGACGCTATTTATTTACTAGGAGAAAATTTTTATAAAATTCAACCCAAGAATTCAAAAGTCTATCTGTATAAAACGTTTGATGATTTTAAAACTTTTTTTCAACAACAAAAAATTAAGGATGCAAGTATTTTAATAAAGGCATCAAGAGGAATGGCTTTGGAGAGAATTTTAGATTTATAAAGCCTACTTTACTTCTAAAAGAAAGTTCTTAAAAGCTGCCCAATATCCTTGATAATCGTCTGTGGTTTCCCAGATGGCTCTTGAGCCATGGATACCTTTTTATAGTTCAATATTTTAGTTAACAATAAATTAATAATTCTAAAGCTAAAAAAAACAGAGTATAAAAAAAGGGGTTTTCCTGTTTTTCAGGAAAACCCTCTTGATAAATTGAAATTTATTTTGCAAACGTTTTTATTCTACCAGTACCCATTCACCACGTTCAATTAATGAAATTGCTTGTTTATACTTTACATCTTTGCTTTCACCACTTAAAACATTTTTTATAGTCACGCGTTCATTTCTACCTATTTTACGTTCTGTACGTACAATAGTCTCGGTAACCTGTTGTTCTTGTGTACGGTTGGCAGAAGTGCCTTCAGTAGGACTTCTAAAATCGGCTTTGCTCACCTGTACTTTTTCACGTTGCTGTTCACGAGCTTGAGACACTTGATTTGCATTTTGATTTGGTAATTCTCCTTTAAACAAAAATGATAATACTTCTTTATTTACCTTATCAATCATTTTTTTAAACAATTCAAAAGCTTCAAATTTATAGATTAATAATGGATCTTTTTGCTCATACGAAGCATTTTGAACCGATTGTTTTAATTCGTCCATCTGACGCAAATGATCTTTCCAAGTTTCATCAATGATGGCTAATGAGATATTCTTCTCAAAATCGGTTACCAACTGTTTTCCTTTTGATTCATAGGCATCTTTAAGGTTTGTAACAACATTTAACGTTTTCACACCATCCGTAAACGGAACTGCAATACGTTCATATTGGTTACCTTGCTTTTCATATACATCTTTAATTACTGGAAAAACTGCTTCTGCATTTCGGGAAATCTTATTTTGATAATGTTTATAAACAACATCAAATAATTCATCAATAAGTTCTTGTTCAGGTTTACTTTCAAATTCTTCTTTTGAGAATGGCGATGAAGTAGAAGAAAAACGGATTAATTCAAATTCAAAATTTGAATAATCATTATTAGCTTTATTCTCTAAGACAATACTCTCGCAAGTATCATACACCATATTTACAATATCAACTTGTAAACGTTCACCATACAACGCATGGCGACGACGTTTATAGATCACTTCACGTTGCGCATTCATAATGTCATCATACTCTAACAAACGCTTACGAATACCAAAGTTATTTTCTTCTACTTTTTTCTGTGCGCGCTCTATTGACTTAGAGATCATAGAATGTTGAATTACTTCACCTTCTTTAAGACCCATTCTATCCATCATTTTGGCAACTCGCTCAGAACCGAATAAGCGCATCAAGTTATCTTCAAGAGAAACATAGAATTGAGAAGATCCTACATCACCTTGACGACCCGCACGACCACGTAACTGACGGTCAACGCGACGAGAATCGTGACGTTCGGTACCTATAATTGCAAGTCCGCCAGCATTTAAAACATCTTCTTTTAACTTAATATCTGTACCACGACCTGCCATGTTTGTAGCGATAGTTACTACACCAGGTTGTCCTGCTTCAGCTACAATATCAGCTTCTCTTTTATGAAGCTTCGCGTTTAATACATTATGTTTAATTTTTCTAATTGTTAGCATACGAGATAACAATTCTGATATTTCAACCGAAGTGGTACCTACTAATACAGGGCGACCTGCATCGACTAAATCAACGATTTCTTCTATAACAGCATTGTACTTTTCTCGAGTGGTTTTATAGATTTTATCTTGACGATCATCTCTAGCTAATGGTTTGTTTGTTGGAATCTCAATTACATCTAATTTATAGATTTCCCAGAACTCTCCAGCTTCAGTTACAGCAGTACCTGTCATACCCGAAAGCTTACGATACATTCTAAAATAGTTTTGTAAAGTAACGGTAGCAAAGGTCTGTGTAGCTGCTTCAATTTTTACATTTTCTTTAGCTTCAATAGCTTGGTGTAATCCATCTGAATAACGACGGCCATCCATAATACGACCTGTTTGCTCATCGACGATTTTAATTTTTCCATCCATCAATACATACTCTACATCTTTTTCAAAAAGCGTGTATGCTTTTAATAGTTGATTCATCGTATGAATACGTTCGCTCTTTATACTAAAATCACGATATAATTCTTCTTTTGCTTTTGCTTTTTCATCGGCATCTTCATTTTCGTTTTCAATCTTAGCAATTTCAATACCTATATCGGGTAATACGAAGAAATTGTCTTCTTTAGTGTCATTTCCGCTTAAATACTCTATTCCTTTATCAGTGAGTTCGATAGAATTGTTTTTTTCATCAATCACAAAATATAATGCCTCATCTATTTTGGGCATTTCACGATTGTTATCTTGCATATAGAAGTTCTCTGTCTTTTGCAATAACTGTCGAACTCCTTCTTGACTTAGAAATTTAATTAATGCTTTGTTTTTGGGTAAACCTCTAAATACTCTTAATAGTTGAAATCCGCCTTCTTTGGTGTCGCCAGCAGCAATTAGTTTTTTAGCTTCGGCTAAAACTCCTACTAAATAGGTACGTTGTTTTTTAACGATATCATCTACTTTAGGCTTCAATTCATTAAATTCATGTCGGTCGCCCTGAGGCGTAGCTCCAGAAATTATGAGTGGAGTTCTCGCATCATCTATTAAAACCGAATCAACCTCATCAATAATTGCATAATTATGAGGGCGTTGTACCAAATCTGTTGGCGAATGTGCCATGTTATCACGCAAGTAATCAAAACCGAACTCATTGTTGGTGCCGTACGTGATATCGGCATTATATGCTTTTCTTCTTGCATCAGAATTTGGTTGGTGGTAGTCGATACAATCAATACTCAACCCATGAAATTCAAAAATTGGTCCCATCCAAGCAGAGTCTCGTTTTGCTAGGTAGTCATTTACCGTTACTACATGAACTCCTTTTCCTGTTAAAGCATTTAAGTAAATAGGTAAAGTGGCTACCAAAGTTTTTCCTTCACCAGTCATCATCTCAGCGATTTTACCTTGGTGGAGTACTGAGCCACCGATAAGTTGCACATCATAATGAATCATATCCCAAGTGATAGGCTTACCAGCGGCATCCCAAGAATTATTCCATACGGCTTTGTCTCCCTCAAGATTTACATGGTCTTTTGTAGCTAATTCTCTATCAAATGGAGTGGCAGTAACAGTAAGAGTTTCATTATTAGCAAAGCGTTTTGCGGTTTCTTTAATAACAGCAAATGCTTCGGGTAATATAGTATTTAAAACATTTTCTGAAGAAGTATAAATTTCATCATTAAGTGCATCTATTTCTTTATAGATTTCTTCTTTACGATCGATATTAGCATCTTCTAATTCATTTCTAAGATCAACAATTTTGTCTTCAGCTTCTTTCGTAGCTTCTTTGATCTTTTGTTTAAAAACGACAGTTTTATTTCGTAATTCATCAATAGATAATGTACTCATTTCATCATCGAATGCTCTCACATTATCTATAATTGGCTGTAATGATTTTAAGTCTTTTTTGCTTTTATCACCCACAAAAACCTTTAATACAGAATTTAAAAGACTCATAATTTTTTATGTGTTTTTGATAGTTATACTATGATTTTTTAAAATCACTTTTAAGGAAAAACAAATATAGTTATTGCTTTTCCAGATTTTAAATTTTATTCGTTAAATCTAATTTTAAGATAAAAAAAAAGCCTCGCTACAGAGACTTTTAGTTTTTTAATATTCATCTTCGTTCCAAAGAAAATCTTCATCGGTTGGATAATCAGGCCATATTTCTTGAATTGATTCATAGGTCTCTCCTTCATCTTCAATTGATTGTAAGTTTTCCACTACTTCAAGAGGTGCGCCAGTTCTGATAGCATAATCTATCAATTCGTCTTTGATGGCTGGCCATGGTGCATCACTTAAATAAGATGCTAATTCTAGTGTCCAATACATAGCTTATAATGTATAATTTTTAATTTTTGCAAAAGTAATTTTTTTAAGCAAAAATGCAAGTTATTTATAAATTATTTTTTTCATTAAAAAAAGAACGTATTTTTTTAATTATCAGGCTCTTCAATTTTCTTTGGAATCCAAGAAATTTCAGTAGCCTGATTATCGATTGTCAATTTTCGTGCCAGTACAAATAAAAAATCTGAAAGGCGGTTTAAATATGATAAAATTAATTCGTTAACAGGTTCTTGTTCATTTAGATAGACTACTAATCTTTCTACGCGACGACATACACAACGTGCTATGTGACAGAATGACACGGTTTGGTGCCCGCCAGGTAATATAAAATGTGTCATGGGTTGTAAGGAGTGTTCTATAAAATCGATTTCTTTTTCAAGAAAATTAATTTCGTTCTTAGATATTGTATATATATTCAATCTTTTTTTCCCGCTTTTTAGCATTTCTTTTTCTGGAGGAGTGGCAAGCATCGCTCCAATGGTGAAAATTTCGTTCTGTATTTTTAGTAGTGTTTCTGAAGTTCTTGAATCAATATTTTGATCTTTTAGTAAACCTATATAAGAATTCAGTTCATCTGCGGTACCATACGCTTCAATTCGAGCATGGTATTTTGGAACGCGAGTTCCGCCATAAAGTGCAGTAGTGCCTTTATCACCTGTTTTTGTATATATTTTCATTAGATATTCCTTTTGTTATTTAAGGGTCTTTTAAAATAGTCTGATCTAGATTTCTTCAATTTTTTACGATTTCTCTTATTGTTTAAGATTACGAGAATAAATAGAATAATAATACCAAATAATCCGATGCCAATTTTCATAATCTGATTGTAAAATGTTCTTTAGCTTGTTCTTTTCGAAAGAAAACGATTCCCCATTTAAATGTATCAATAGATACGGTAACTTTTTCGTGTTTTTTAATATGATTCCAAGCTTCATTCATGCCTTTACTCCAGTAAATATCGTCAAAGATAAAAATAGAATCATTATGAATATGATCTAAACACTGTTCGAAATAATTAATAGTAGGTCCCTTTTGATGATTTCCATCAAAATATATTAAATCGAATGTTTGGTTGTTCAACACTTTAGAAAGCGTTTTTCCAAATTCACCAATGATCAAATTAATATTGTTTAATTGATAATTGTCAAATTGTTCTTGAGCAATTTTAGCTGTTTCAGCACATCCTTCTAAAGTCGTAATTGTTGCTTTTTGGTTAGCTAATGACATACTGGCTGTAGCAATTCCTAGTGAAGTACCAATTTCTAATATATTCTGTATATTAAAATACTTGACGACTCTATATAAGAGCTTAGCTCTATTTTTAGAAATACCAGCATTACGAGCAATTTCTAAAATTAGGCGTTCATTGTAATTTAGTTTTTTAGATCCAGCACCAAAATCTACAATCTTTATTTTGCTTTTATTATTTAAGAGACTTTCTCTGTAACTAGCCATTGTGCCGTATTGGTTGATTTGTTCTTTATTATAAAAACAAAGAGAGATCAAATCAAAAACAAAAGGAGAATGTACTCCATGCTCATTTGATGAATTTATTAAAAACTTTAAGAGTGATTTTATTTGAAAAAGCATGGTTTATTTAATCAGTTCGAAAATAACCAGAATTATTATTCTAATAAAGATTTTACAATTATATTTGCCGTTAGTTTAAAATTGTATGAAACATAATTTTTTAATACTCCTATTAGTAGTGTTTTTTGTGTCTTCTTGTATTCCAAAGAAAAACTTAGTTTATTTTCAAGGAGAGCCTTCTAAGGGTGCTACACAAATAATTAATGAGCCTTATAAATTACAGGTAAATGATATTTTGAACATTCAGATAAAAGCAAACGATGAAAAATTAACCCAGATGTTTAATAGACAATCGGAGAGTAATACTGTTGCAGGGAATCAATTTTCGGATGAGAGTATATATTTCACTTCGTATTCTGTTGACAGATTCGGAAATATTAGAATTCCATACTTAGGGAACATAAATGTATTGGGTTATACAGAGAAAGAAATTATAAAAAAAATTGAGAACGAATTGTTAAAATATCTAAAGGATTCGGCGGGAGTTTTTGTTAATGTAAAGTTAGCTGGTATTCGTTTTACTGTATTAGGAGAAGTTTTACAAACAGGGACACTTATATTATATCAAAATCAAGTGAGTATTGTAGATGCAATAGCTAATGCAGGAGATATAAAAGTTACTGGAAATAGAAAAAGAGTAAATGTCATTCGTAAAAACAACAATAGAACAAAGAAATTTATATTAGATTTAACAGATGCGAATATATTTGAGTCTGAATCTTATTACATACAACCTAATGATGTTATTTATGTTGAACCTTTAAAACAAAAATCTTGGGGTACTGGGACTACTGGTCTTCAGACTTTAACTACTATTATTTCGATTGTATCATTAGTGACGTCTGCAGTATTAATTTCGAGAAATTTATAATATCAAATGGATAATCAATTAGATAAATTTGATCTAAATAGTATTAAAACTTTTGATGTAAAAGATTACATATTAAAAATAGTTTCCCATTGGAAATTGTTTTTAGGGATGATTTTATTGGGCTTACTAATTGCTTTTTTTATTAATAAAAGAAAGCAGCGTATTTATAGTCTAAGTAGTTTAATCACAGTAAAAGAAGAACAAAATCCCTTATTTACTTCAAATACTAATATAGCATTTAACTGGGGTGGGCCAAGCGATAAAGTTGAAACAATAATAAATATTTTAAAATCAAGAACTCACAATGAAAAAGTAGTTGAAAAATTAAAATATTATATTGATTATTTACAAAAAGGTAATTATAGATTAGAAGATGTTTATGGTTCCGTTCCTTTTGAAGTTGTACTAGATTCTAATAGCTATAATATATTAGGCGTTCCTATTAAATTAAATTTCCAAAATAACGGTATTGTAACTATTTCAGCTGAATTTAATCAGGAAGAATTAACATTATTTAATTATACTCAAAACAAGGTTAAAAATTTTAATCCCAAAGAAAGTAAGACGAGTGTGAAATTGAAAATAGGTGAATCAGTAAGTTTACCCTTTTGCAATTTTGAAATAAGGGTAAAAAGAATTAAAGATTTATTAGGTAAAGAATATTATATAAGATTTAAAAGTTTTAATAGTACTGTAAGAGGTTATCAAGGTATTAATGCTAGAACTAAAACGAAGGGGACGTCTTTGATTCAATTAGAATTAAAAGGAGCTAACAAAAAGAAAATAGAAGATTATTTAAACACAACTGTAGAAGTATTAGATTATGATCAACGGGAACAAAAAATACGATATGCTAGGAAAACCAAAGATTATATAGATAGAGTTTTTGATTCTGCCGAAGTAAACCTTAATACTATAGAAAAACAATTAGGTGATTATAGACGTAATAATAATGTTTATGATTTGAGTACTGAGGGACAGACGTTACTTATCGAAGTTTCTGAGCTTGATAAAATAAAACAAACTACTGAAGATAGGCTTTTATATTTTAACAATCTAGAAAATTATATAAGTTCTAATGCTGATATTGATGATGCTGTACCAGCACCAGTGAATTTAGGCTTAGAAGATGCAAATATTGCTAAAAACATTACTGAATTAATTGAATTTTCAAAGGAGAAAAAAAATTTAGAAAAAACAGTTACTTCAGATTTTCCTGGGTTACAGATATTAACAGATAAAATTTCGACTACGCGCAAAGTTGTTCTTGAAAATTTAAAGAACCTAAAAAAAGAAACCAATAATTCATTAAAAAATATTAATAATAGAATTGGTAGGTATAATTTTCGTCTGAGTAAACTACCAAAGAAAGAACAAGGTTTACTTACTCTACAGAGGTCACAAGGAATTACTGCAGCCAATTATGAATATTTGAAACAAAAACAATATGAAGCAGGAACTGCTATTGCTGCAAATGTATCAGATATAAAAATACTTGACAAAGCAAAAGATATTGGTCAATCTCCAATAAGTCCAAGAACTAGGTTCAATTATTTAATTGCTGTAATGATTAGTTTTGGTATTCCTTTTTTTTATATTTTGGTAAAAGAGGCTCTAAATAATAAAATATTAACTGTTGATGAGTTAGAAAGATTATTTGATATACCAGTTTTAGGGGTTATAGGAAGTGGTAGAATAGAAAATTATTTAGCGGTTTTTAATAAACCTAAATCTTCACTGGCTGAGTCTTTTAGAGCATTAAGATCAAATGTACAGTTCTTATTTAAAAAAGTAAATACTGAAAGTAAAACTCTTGTAGTTACTTCTTCTGTTAGTGGCGAAGGAAAAACATTGACTTCGATCAATATGGCTACTGTATTTGCTATGAGCGATAAAAAAACAATTTTACTTGGTTTAGATTTGAGAAAACCAAAATTACATCAAGATTTTGATATTAATAATGATGTCGGAATTGTGAATTTTTTAATTGGTGAAAGAAGTGCCACAGATATAATTCAAAAAACTAAAGTTCCAAATTTAGAAATAATAACTTCTGGACCAATACCTCCAAATCCATCAGAACTTCTGCTTAGTGATAATACAATTGATCTAATGAATTACTTAAAGGAAACATATGATTATATTGTTATTGATACTCCGCCTGTTGGTTTAGTGGCAGACGCAATAGAACTTTTTAAATACTCTGACGCTATTTTATACATTATAAGACAAAATTACACACAACGCGGTATGCCTAAAATGATTGATGATAAATATAAAAATGGTGAGATTAAAAATATAAGCTTTATTTTAAATGACTTTTCAATAAAAGATAGTTACGGATATGGATACGGATACGGGTACGGGTATGGTGGATATGGTAAATACGGTAACGGATATCATCAAAATGAAATTGAAAAGCCTTGGTATAAAAGAATCTTTTAAAAATTAACTATGAAGAACACTAAAATTGCTATTATAGGCTTAGGGTATGTAGGATTACCTTTGGCTGTTGAGTTTGCAAAAAAATATCAAACAATAGGATTTGATATTAATGAGAAAAGAGTCGATCAATTAAGAGCGAATAAAGACATTACTCTTGAAACCACTTCAGAAGAATTAAAAGCCGTAAATGTAAATTCATTAAATGAGCTAGAAAATAATAATGGGTTGTGGTTAACTACTAATTTATCTGAAATTTCTCAAGCCAATTTTTATGTGGTTACAGTTCCTACGCCAGTAGATAAAAATAACAGACCAGACCTTACACCTTTATATAAAGCTAGTGAAAGTGTAGGAAAAGTTTTAAAAAAAGGAGATGTTGTAGTTTATGAATCTACGGTTTTCCCAGGTGCTACTGAAGATGAGTGTATCCCAATATTAGAAAAAATATCAGGTCTAAAGTTTAATAAAGATTTTTATGCAGGTTATTCTCCTGAGAGAATAAACCCTGGTGATAAAAAACATACCGTCACTAAAATTTTAAAAGTTACTTCTGGTTCGACACCAGAAATAGGTGAATATATTGATGAAGTTTATAAATCTGTAATTACCGCAGGCACACATTTAGCTTCTTCGATTAAAGTTGCTGAAGCTGCTAAAGTAATTGAAAACTCTCAGCGTGATATTAATATTGCTTTTGTGAACGAGCTATCTAAAATTTTTAGATTGATGAATATTGATACCAATGATGTTTTAGAAGCAGCAGGTACTAAATGGAATTTCTTACCGTTTAAACCCGGATTAGTAGGAGGTCATTGTATTGGGGTTGACCCTTATTATTTAGCTCAAAAAGCAACAGAATTAGGATATAACCCTGAAATTATTTTAGCTGGAAGAAGATTGAATGATAGTATGGGCTCCTTTGTAGCACAAGAAACAGTTAAGATGATGATACGAAAAGGAATACTCATAAAAGGTAGTAATGTATTAGTACTTGGAATTACATTTAAAGAAGACTGCCCTGATATTAGAAACTCTAGAGTTATAGATATTATTGACGAGTTAAAAACATACGACATACATGTAGATGTTTTTGATCCATGGGCTTCACATGACGAAGTAAATCATGAATACGGTATCGATTTGATATCAAAAGAAGAAACCATATTAAAAAGTTATAATGCTGCTATTTTAGCTGTTGGTCATAAAGAATTTAAAGATTTTAATATAGATAAATATTTATTAGAAAAAAATGTGATTTTCGATGTTAAATCAGTATTGCCTAAAGAAAAATCTCATTGTAGGCTTTAAAATATAAATAGAACAATGAATATAACAGTAATTGGCACTGGCTATGTAGGATTAGTAACAGGAACTTGTTTATCAGATATGGGTAATAATGTTACCTGTGTCGATATTGATGTTGATAAGGTAAAAGCAATGAGGTCAGGAAAAGTGCCTATATATGAGCCAAACCTAGAAGAAATTTTTTTAAAGAATATTAATGCTGATCGCTTACATTTTACGACTAGTTTAGAAGAAGGTATTAAAAATTCAACCATTATTTTTCTTGCCTTACCAACTCCTCAAGATGAAGATGGTTCTGCAGATTTATCTTATGTAGAAAAGGTAGCTCATGATTTAGGAAAAATAATTAAGGATTATAAGATTATAATTAATAAAAGTACAGTACCTGTAGGTACTTCAGATATAGTTAAAGATATTATTTCTAAATATACATCTATTGAATTTGATGTAGTTTCTAATCCTGAATTTCTTAGGGAAGGTTTTGCAGTAAAAGACTTTATGGAACCACAGCGAATTATTATAGGTACTAAAAGTGAAAGAGCAAAACACTTACTTGCATCTCTATATAAACCTTTTGTTAATGTAAAAAGACCTATTATCTATATGGATGAGCGTTCATCAGAATTAACAAAATACGCATCAAATACTTTCTTAGCTACTAAAATTACTTTTATGAATGAAGTAGCTAATCTTTGTGAGAAAATTGGTGCAGATGTTGATTTGGTACGTATAGGTATGGGTTCAGATCCAAGAATTGGTAATCGTTTTCTGTTCCCAGGTATAGGTTATGGGGGATCATGTTTTCCAAAAGATGTAAATGCACTAGTCAAATCTAGTGATGATGCAGCATATGATTTTAAAATTTTAAAATCTGTCCTTAAGGTTAATAAAGCACAAAAAAGATCAATTATTCCTAAGATTAAAAAGTTTTTTTCTAATAATCTTAAGAATAAAAAAATTGCTATTTGGGGCTTAGCGTTTAAACCAAATACCGACGATATTAGAGAGGCACCTTCTATAGATATTATTAATGAGTTACTATTGATGGATGCTATGATAAATGCTTATGACCCAGAAGCAATGCCAAATATGAAGAGAATTTACGGAGAACGAATAGACTTTAAAGAAAATGCTTATGAGGCATTAATCGATGCAGACTGTTTAGTTATATGTACAGAATGGAGTGAGTTTATTTCACCAAATTATAACAAGATGAAAGAACTTATGCAAAATCATGTGATATTTGATGGTAGAAATATATTTGATCTTGAACAAATTAAAGATAATGGATTTTATTATGAATCTGTTGGAAGAAAAATAATAGAGAATTAATGAAAAAGGTATTAATTACTGGAGCTGCAGGGTTTATTGGGTTTCATTTAGCTCGTTTGCTTGTTGAAAATAATTTCAATGTTGTTGGTATTGATAATATTAATGATTACTATGATCCAAACTTAAAATTAATAAGACTTAACGAGTTGGGTATTGATACGTCAAAAATAGAATACAATACATCCTTAAAAGGAACAATTGATTTTGTAAAACTAGATTTACAAGATAAAGAAGAACTTTTTAGATTATTTAAAAAAGAAAAGTTTGATTATGTAATTAACCTTGCTGCACAAGCAGGAGTACGATATTCTATAGAAAATCCGCAAGCTTACATTGATAGTAATATTACTGGTTTTTTGAATATTCTGGAAGCTTGTAGGGCTTACCCTGTTGAGCATTTAGTTTTTGCATCTTCAAGTTCAGTATATGGCTTGAGTGAACAGATTCCCTTTTCTGTGAATAACAATACAGATCACCCGATGGCTATGTATGCAGCTAGTAAGAAAGCTAACGAAATGATGGCGCATTCGTATGCACATCTTTTTAATATTCCATGTACAGGTTTACGTTTTTTTACTGTATATGGTCCGTGGGGTCGCCCTGATATGGCATTACATATTTTTACTAAAGCGATTGTTGAAGATAAAGAGTTTAGTGTATTTAATTATGGCAATATGAGTCGTGATTTTACATATGTGGGAGATATTGTAGAAAGTATAAAGAGATTAATTCCTCTTTCACCAAAAAAGGATAATTTGAGTTTTGATCCAAAAAACCCTAACCCTTCTATAAGCTCAGCCCCTTATCAGCTCTTTAATATTGGTAACAATAGCCCAGTTGCTTTAATGGATTTTGTTAGGGCAGTAGAAGACGCTTTAGGTAAGAAAGGAAATATTAAATTAGAACCCATTCAACCAGGTGATGTTCCTAAGACTTATGCTGATGTTCAAAGTCTATTTGATTATATTGATTTTAAACCATCTACAAATATTAAAATTGGTGTGAAAACGTTTGTAGATAAATATTTAGAAATTTATAACTAAAAAGAAAGTATGAAAAAAGTTGCTTTGATTACAGGAGTTACTGGACAAGATGGAGCTTATCTAAGTGAGTTTCTTTTAAAGAAAGAATATATTGTTCATGGTATTAAACGCCGGTCTTCACTTTTTAATACTGATAGAATTGATCACTTATATCAGGATCCACATATAGAAAATAAAAATTTCATATTGCATTATGGAGATATGACAGATAGTACGAATCTTATTCGTATTATACAAGAAGTACAACCAGACGAAATATATAACTTGGCAGCTATGAGCCATGTGCACGTCTCATTCGATATGCCAGAATATACAGCGAATGCTGATGGAATTGGAACCTTAAGACTACTTGAGGCTATTCGTATATTGAATATGGAGAAAAAGGTGAAAATTTATCAAGCTTCTACATCTGAATTGTATGGTAAAGTACAAGAAGTACCTCAAACTGAAACTACACCTTTTTATCCTAGAAGTCCTTATGCTGTTGCAAAAATGTATGCATATTGGATAACGGTTAATTATAGAGAAGCCTATGGTATTTATGCCTGTAATGGTATATTATTTAATCATGAATCACCTATACGAGGTGAAACTTTTGTTACAAGAAAGATTACGAGAGCAGTCTCTAAAATAGCTTTAGGTTTACAAGATAAATTTTATCTCGGAAATTTAGATGCAAAGAGAGATTGGGGTCACGCTAAAGATTATGTTAGAATGATGTGGATGCTATTACAACATAAAACTCCGCAAGATTGGGTGATTGCAACAGGTAAGACAACCACAGTTAGAGATTTTGTAAAAATGGCCTTTGCTGAAGTTGGGGTTGAATTAGAATTTAAAGGTAAAGACGATAAAGAGAAGGCTTATATTAAGTCTTGTTCTAACCGAGAATATAAAATTGAAATAGGTAAAGAAATATTGGCGGTTGATCCAAGATATTACCGACCTACTGAAGTTGATCTGTTGATTGGAGATGCTACAAAAGCTAAAGAAAAATTAGGTTGGGTTCCTAAATATGATTTACAAGGTTTGGTAAAAGATATGATGAAGAGTGACCTAAACTTGATGAAGAAAAATCAATATCTTAAAGAAGGGAATTATCAGATTATGAATTATTATGAATAAAAATGCTAAAATCTTTATAGCTGGACATAGAGGTTTAGTGGGTAGTGCAATTCTAAAAAACCTTAAATTTAAGGGGTATTCTAACTTTATATTAAAAACTCACAATGAATTAGATTTAACAAGTCAAAAAGAAGTAACCTCTTTTTTTGAAAAAGAAAAACCTGAATATGTTTTTTTAGCTGCAGCTAAAGTGGGTGGTATAGTTGCAAATAATGTATATAGAGGAGAGTTCATTTATAATAATTTAATGATTCAAAACAATGTAATTCACCAATCATATCTGAGTGGAGTTAAAAAATTATTATTCCTTGGAAGTACATGTATATACCCAAAAAATTGCCCTCAGCCAATGAAAGAGGATTATTTATTAACTGATACACTCGAATATACAAATGAACCTTACGCAATTGCAAAAATAGCAGGGATTAAAATGTGTGAAAGCTATAATATTCAATATAACACTAATTTTATAGCAGTACAACCTACTAATTTATATGGCCCAAATGATAATTTTGATCTCGAAAAATCGCATGTACTACCAGCCTTAATTCGTAAAATTCATTTAGGGAAAGCTTTAGAGAAAGAAGACTGGATTACTATTAAGGAAGACTTAAATAAATTACCAATAAAGGGTATTTCTGGCGATCATAGTAAAGATGAAATTTTGAATATTCTTAAAAAATATGGTATTCGATTTAACTCTTTGAATCAGGTAGAAGTTGAAATATGGGGAACAGGTAAACCGATGAGAGAGTTCTTATGGAGTGAAGATATGGCAGATGCTTGCGTTTTTTTAATGGAGAATGTAAATTTTTCAGATTTGATAGACAATAAAAAAAATATTATAAATACCCATATTAATATAGGAACAGGCATAGAAATATCTATAAAAGAACTATCTCAAAAAATTAAGGATATAATAAATTTTAAAGGAAATTTATATTTTAATGAAGACAAACCAGATGGAACTCTACGAAAATTAACCGATACTTTTAAGTTAAATAATTTAGGTTGGAAATATTCTGTTGATTTAGAAGAAGGAATAAGAAGAGTTTATAATTTATATAGTGGTAAAAATTAAAAGTTACTTTATTTATGAAAGTTGTTACCGTTATTGGTGCTAGACCACAGTTTATAAAAGCCTCTTTATTAAGTAGAGAAGTCTTAAAATTTAAAAATATTGAAGAAGTAATTATTCATACAGGGCAACATTTTGATGAAAATATGAGTAAAATCTTTTTTAAAGAAATGGATATTCCTGAACCTAAATATAATTTAGAAATAAATAGCCTTTCTCATGGAGCCATGACTGGTCAAATGCTTGAGAAAATAGAAGAGATATTGTTGGTTGAAAAACCCAACTGGGTTTTAGTATATGGCGATACAAATTCTACTATTGCTGGGGCTTTAGCTGCAAAAAAACTTCATATTAAAGTAGCACATGTTGAAGCAGGTTTAAGGTCTTATGATAATAAGATGCCAGAAGAGATCAATAGAATTTTAACAGATAATATAAGTGACATATTATTCTGTCCAACAGAATCTGCCGTTTCAAATCTAAGAAAAGAAGGTTTTTTTAATAAAGAAGATGTCAAGATTATTAACTGTGGAGATATTATGTATGATGCTGCACTATACTATAAAAGCAAAGCTAAAGGTAATTTAAAAGTTGATAAAGAATTTATTTTAGCAACTGTACATAGGCAAGAGAATACAAATAACAAGATCAAACTGACTCAAATTGTAAAATCTTTTAATGAGTTAGTTGATATGGGAAAAAAAATTATTATACCATTACACCCTCGTACTAAAAAACTTATAAGAGAATATAAATTAGAAACAAAGTTTACAATTATAAATCCAGTAGGCTATCATGAGATGATTTATTTATTAGATAATTGCAGTTCGGTTATAACAGATAGTGGCGGTTTACAAAAAGAAGCATATTTTTTTAATAAGTTTTGTATAACATTAAGAGATACTACAGAATGGGTAGAACTACTAGAGAATAAAGTAAACGTTTTATTGCCAATTGATAACCGTTTAACAGAAAAGATTAAAGAACATTTGAATAAGAAAATTGATAATAATACAAAGCTATATGGAGAGGGAAATAGCTCTCAAATTATTCTTAATAATTTGAAGGAATTTAACTTGAATTAATATAAAAATTATATTACTAAAAAATATCTAATTAATATTATAATGTACTTAGATCTTATTGGTAGGAGTAGAAAATTATTTGTAGAAGATATTCACGACTATGATGAATTCTTAAAAGAAAAAGTAAGTAAGTCTAGTTTTTTAGTTTTAGGTGGAGCAGGATCTATAGGTCAGGCTGTAACCAAAGAAATTTTTAAAAGAAACCCTAAAAAACTTCACGTAGTAGATATAAGCGAAAATAATTTAGTAGAACTTGTTCGGGATATTAGAAGTTCTTTTGGATATATAGACGGAAAATTTAAAACTTTTGTTTTAGATATAGGTTCAGTTGAATATGATGCTTTCTTTGAAGATGATGGAAAGTATGATTATGTATTAAACCTTTCTGCATTAAAACATGTACGCAGTGAGAAGGATCCTTTTACTTTAATGCGTATGATTCAAGTAAATATTCTTAATACAGATAAAACATTACAGCAATGTATAAATAAAGGAGTAAAGAAATATTTTTGTGTTTCTACAGATAAAGCTGCGAATCCAGTTAATATGATGGGTGCTTCTAAAAGAATTATGGAGATGTTCGTTCATAAAAGAAGCAAAAAAATAAAAGTATCTATGGCGCGCTTTGCTAATGTTGCTTTTTCTGATGGTTCATTGCTTCATGGTTTTGATCAAAGAATTAAAAAACAACAGCCTTTGGTTGCTCCAAATGACGTTAGAAGATATTTTGTTATCCCAGAAGAGTCAGGGCAATTATGCCTTATGTCCTGTATATTGGGAGACAATAGAGATATTTTTTTTCCTAAATTAAGTGAAGATTTACATTTAATAACCTTTTCAGAAATAGCTGAAAAATATCTATATACGAAAGGGTTAGAGCCAGTGCATTGTACTTCTGAGGTTGAAGCCAGAGAATTAGCAAAGTCTCTAGGAAACAGCAATAAATGGCCATGTCTTTTTACTAAAAGTGATACTACTGGAGAAAAAGATTTTGAAGAATTTTTCACTAATAATGAAATACTTGATATGAATACATTCAAAAACCTTGGTATCATAAAAAATGATGTTTATTTCGATAACTCTAAATTAGAAGAATTTACAAATGCCATATTAGATTTTAAAGGAAAAAAGAAATGGAACAAAAAGCAGATAGTAAATTTATTTCTAAAAATAATTCCCGATTTTTCTCATAAGGAAACAGGTAAATATTTAGATAGTAAAATGTAGTAGTAAAATCTTATAAGTAGAATTTTTTACTACATAAAAATAAATGTTATATAGGTTTTAAATTATTTAAATAAAAAAAATCAACTTTAATATCTGATTGCTCTTAATCATAATTAATGAAGAAACCAGAAATAATTCTTGTCGGTGGCGGAGGACATTGTAAGTCGTGTATTGACGTGATTGAGACCGAAGGACGATTTACGATTAAGGGTATTATTGATTTACCCGATTCTTTAGGTGAATTAACTTTTGGTTATCCCGTTATTGGAAATGATAATGATTTAAGTAAATTATCACGAGAAGGCAATAATTTTCTAATTACTTTAGGTCATTTAGGTAATCCGAAAAGAAGAATAGAACTGTTTGAGATTATTAAAACAAATAAAGGTCACTTACCAGTGATAATATCTCCTTTTGCTCGTGTTTCAAAATATTCAGAAATTGGAGATGGTACAATAGTTATGCATAACTGTATTGTAAATTCAGATGCTAAGATTATGGAAAACTGTATAATTAATAGTAAAGCACTTGTCGAGCACGATGTAACAATTGGCTCAAATTGTCATATTTCTACTAATGCAAATATCAATGGAAATTGTAGAGTTGCAGAAGAATCTTTTATTGGAAGTTCTACAACCGTTAAAAATGGAATTTCAATAACAAGTAATGTAATTATCGGAGCTGGTTCGGTCGTTGTAAATGCTATAAACGAGAAAGGTATATATTTTGGTAATCCAGCTAGAAAAGTAAAAATGTAATGAATTTAACAGAGAAAATTGATAAAAGAAAGATTGATGTAAATGTAAAAGTGTTAGATGCATTAAAACAAATGGATAACATTGATAAAAAACTGTTACTGGTTTTTGATAATGATAAGTTTGTTAATATATTAAGTATAGGAGATATTCAAAGAGCAATAATAGCGGGGAAAAATTTGAATGAAAGCATAGGTCATGTTTTAAGGTATGAGACTAAAGTAGCAAATGAGACTGATAAGTTTGAAGATGTTAAAACTATAATGGAGAAGTACCGAATGGAACTCATGCCAGTTTTAGATAACAATAATCGCTTAATTCATGTGTATTTTTGGGAAGATGTATTTGAAACCGAAAGAATAAAAAAAAACGTAAAACTTGATCTTCCTGTAATTATCATGGCTGGGGGAAAAGGTACGCGTATGAAGCCTATTACTAATATTATTCCAAAACCATTGATACCCTTCGGAGATAAAAGTATGATGGAACAAATAATTGATAGATTTCAAGTTGTAGGTTGTAATGAATTTCATGTTTCTGTTAATTATAAATCAGAAATGATAAAATTCTATTTTGAACAAATAAAGGATAAAGAGTATAGTATTAATTTTTTTAAAGAAGATAAACCGTTAGGTACAGCTGGAAGCTTGCATCTGTTAAAAGGGAAAATCGACAGTACTTTTTTTGTAAGTAATTGTGATATATTAATTGATGATGATTATGAAGAGATTTATAAATATCATCAACAAAACAGCAATGAATTAACCATAGTTTCAGCATTAAAACATTACCCAATACCTTACGGAACTCTAGAAACCGGTCGTAATGGTGTGCTAAAAAGAATAACTGAAAAACCTGATTTAAATTTTCAAATAAATACTGGTTTTTATATTGTTGAGCCACATTTATTAGATGAGGTACCTAAAGATAGAGTTTTTCATATTACACACCTAATAGAAAAAGTGTTAGATAGGGATGGTAAAATAGGCGTATATCCAATTAGTGAGGGTGCATGGAAAGATATTGGAGTATGGGGAGAATATTTAAAAAACAACGTAATCGAATAAAAATTTAAATGAAGATTATTTTTATTTTTAATCTGGCTTATAAAACACCTTTTTTTTATGAGTTAGTAGATCGGTTACTCAAATCTGGTAGCGAGGTTGTTGTTTATGATTTTATCAGCTCGAAAAAGTACATACCAAGCACTAGAGAAATCCATTCACTTAATCCTTTTTTTGGTGCTAAGTTAATTCTTAAAATAAGATATTTTAGACGTCTTTTTATCCCATTTATAAATAAAAAAATAGTTGAAAAAGAGTTTGGACCAAAAGATATTGTTAATATTCATTATCTCCATAAAGATTATGTACAATATGCAAATGTTATCAAAAGTAAAGTTGCAAAGCTTATCATTACATTCTGGGGGTCAGACTATTTACGAGTTGATACAAAAACAAAAAATAAGTACATTCCCTTACTTGATAGTTGCGATACTATTAGTATGGTTGAAGGAATTCAAGATGATTTTAAGAGAACTTATAGTAGTTTTAAGCATAAAATAAGAACCAGTTATTTTGGATTGAACCAACTAGATTTTATTAAGAATACCAATACTAAATCAATCGAAGAATTTAAGAATAAGTACACTTTAACCAAAGATGCAATTTTTGTTTCAATAGGTTATAATGCGAGTCCAGCTCAACAGCATCTTTTATTGATAGAAAGATTGAATAACTTATCAATCAAACTGAAAAATAAGATTCATATCTTAGTGCCGTTGACTTATGGAGGAGATCAAAATTATATAAAAGAGATTATTAATAAGTTAAAAGATTCTAAAATTTGTTTTACAACTTTTACAAGTTTTTTAGAAGATGATGACCTAGCGATTTTGCGAAATATTTCTAATATCACCTTAAATATTCAAAAGACTGATGCTTTTTCTGGTAGTATGTCAGAGTCTATTATGGCACAAAATGTTGTTTTAGTTGGCGATTGGTTGCCGTATGATATTTATGATGCATGGAACGTTAAAATTTTTAGGGCAAATCTAAATGAATACGAGAGAAAAATGAGTGATATTATTGAAAACTATAAATATTATTCAGAACTAATATTGGGTAATAGCGAAAAAGTTTATAAGAAGTTAAGTTGGCAATATACATTACCACTTTGGCAAAATATATACAAAGAGTAGTAGAAATTTACTAAACAATGAGTTCAATGTTTAAAAAAGATGAAACAAAAGTTAGAATGTATAAAAAAGGTTAACGTTTTATGATCAAAAGATTATTAAGAAAATACTTTACTCACTTTAATTTCTTTTATAGTTTCTTAGGTTATCGAATGTTTATTTCATTAGGCTTATCGATTGCTGTAGGTGTACTCGATGGTTTGGGTATAGCTATGTTTTTGCCATTGCTTCAAATGGTATCAGAAGAAGGACTCGATGATTCTAGTAGTTTGGGAGAAATGGGTTTTATTGTAGAGGCATATGACGCAATTGGAATTGAATTGAGTTTAGGTGCTATTCTTATTACAATGGTAATCTTCTTTATTTTAAAAGGATTAGCTACTTATATAAAAAGGTATTATGATGTTTTTTTGTTAGAATTATTTAGTCGGATGTTGCGTATGAAAACGCTCAATGGTCTAAATGGTATAAATTTCAAAACTTTTGTATCCTCTGATATGGGTCATATTCAGAATGCAATGACTGGTGAAATTGATAGAGTTGTAACAGCAAAAATTAATTACTTCGGTACATTACAGCAAAGTACTATGGTTTTAGTGTATGCTATTTTTGCTTTTATGACCGATTATCGTTTTGCGTTCTTAGTAATTATTGGAGGAATTACAATTAATTTCCTCTATCAAATAGTGTACAAAAAAACAAAAAAAGCATCTTCGGTTTTATCGTATCAATATGATGTGTATGAGGGAAAAATAATGCAACATGTTCGAAATTTTAAGTACATAAAAGCCACAGGATTACTTGATTATTTTGGTGAAAGGTTACGTAAAACCATTTTCGACATTCAATCGAGCAGAGTCAAGATAGGAAAGTTACAGTCGTTAATGGCGGCTACTAGAGAGCCAATTTTAGTTATTATTGTGGCACTGGTTATTTTTATTCAAACAAAATATTTAGGAGGAGAATTAGGTACAATTTTATTGAGTTTACTATTCTTTTATCGTGCACTTTCTTCAGTAACAATGTTACAAAACCACTGGAATCAATTCTTTGGAGTATATGGTTCAATAGTTAATATACAAGGATTCTTTGAACATTTAAAGGAACATGAAGAACCTAATGGAAAAAAAGAAGTTGATTCAATTAAGTATGGGCTTACTTTGAATAATATTACATTTAATTATGGTGATACACCGATACTTAAAGAATTGTCTTTGAATATTAGACTGAATGAAAGTGTTGCTTTTGTTGGAGAAAGCGGAAGCGGAAAAACAACGCTTGTAAACATTCTCGCGGCATTGTTACCAATAAATAGTGGAGAATATTTAATAAATAATATACCCATTCAAAAAGTTGATCGATCAAGTTATCAAAAAAGGATCGGTTATATAACTCAAGAACCAGTAGTATTTAACGACTCAATTTATAACAATATTACTCTATGGGCAGAGAAGAATGATGAAAATATTAAGAGATTTAATAAAGCCATAGAGCAAGCTTCATTGACAAGTTTTCTAACAGAGTTAAAAAAAGGTCGAGATACCGAACTGGGTCACAATGGAATTAACCTAAGTGGTGGTCAACGACAACGACTGTCGATTGCAAGAGAGTTATATAAAGATATTGATATTTTAATAATGGATGAGGCAACTTCTGCATTAGATTCAGAAACAGAACGTTCAATACAAGAGAATATAGAATCCCTACAAGGGCAATATACCTTATTAATCGTAGCACATAGACTTTCTACAATTCGCAATGTAGATAGAATTGTGTTTATGGAAAAAGGAAAAATTGTTGCTCTAGGTAGTTTTAGAGAACTAACAGATTCATATCCTCAATTTAGAAAGATGGTTCAGCTTCAAGAACTTTAATATCGTTTTTTCGTTATGCCTAAACTTTTAATTATTTGTGATGTATATCCACCAAGTTTCGCTCCAAGAATGGGTTATTTGGTCAAATATATAAAAGATTACAATTGGAGTGTTGATATTGTAACCAGAGAAGAAGATGGTGATAAAAGTTTTAAATCACTGGTAGGAGATGATAAAGTCATTAGAGTAAAAGGTGTACAAGTTCAACTAAAAAACTATAAAGACAAAGTATCTAAATTATTAACTCAAAAACAATTTTATAGAAAAAACGCTAAACTTTTTTCAGATAAAATTACCAATAGTTTAAATTCAAATGACTATGAATTAATTCTTTGCTCAACAGCTCATCGTACATTTTTGTTAGATGCTACATTTCAAGTAGCAAAAAAGTGGAATAAACCATGGATTGCAGATTTAAGAGACCTATTTGAACAAAAACCTAAAATTTCTAAAAAGAATAACAATTTAGCCGAGCTTATAATTAATACTTTAGAAAGTGACTTTTTAAAGTTCACAATTAAAAATAGAAATAAGAGATTTAAAGTAGCAGATGCATTAATCACTATTTCTCCCTGGCATGTAGATCAGATAAAAAAATATAATGATAAGACCTACTTGATATATAATGGTTATGACCCTGATTCTTATTTTCCTAAAAAAGTAAGTAATATGAAATCATTTAACATTACTTATACGGGTACCGTTCATCATGGGAGGCATAATCCTGATCTTTTATTCAAAGCAACGAAGAAACTCTATGAACATAACATCATAAATAAGGATACCTTTCGAATTCAATTTTATGTTCCTTTGCAGTGGAGAAAGAATATTATCAATAGTAAAGCTTATGCTGATATTTCGGAATTTGTACATTTTTTCGATTATGTAGATACATCAGAAGTGCCCAAGCTTTTAAATGAATCGGCGGTTCTTTTGTTGTTATCAAATCTATTACATCCTGATGGTCCAAAAGGATTAATTTCGACTACAAAATATTTTGAATATTTGGCAGTTCAAAGACCCATACTTTGTGTGAAGAGTGATGAAGATTTATTAGAAGAATCAATAGTTAAGGCAAAAGCAGGTATAGCAGCTCGTAATGTTGAAGAAACATATAATTTTTTATTAGATAAATGGTATGAATGGATGGAGAAAGGACATACAACTATAGAAGTAAATCGTGATTACACAAAGCTATTTTCTAGAAAATTACAAGCAAAACAATTTGTTGACTTATTCGATGAAATAATTAATAAATGAAAAAGTTAAGTTTTATTCTTCCAGTCTATAATGTAGAACCCTACCTAGAAAAATGTGTACGGAGTATAAGAGATAAGGAGATGTCTTATGACGAATACGAAATTATTGTGGTGAATGATGGTTCACCAGACAATTCTGAAACTATTGTTAGAAATTTGCAAAATGAGATATCTAATATTATTCTTATCAATCAAGAAAACGCAGGAGTTGCTGTAGCGCGTAATAAGGGAATTACAAAAGCCAGTGGCGAATATATTGTTTTTATTGATCCAGATGATTATATAACACCAAATTTATTAACGAGACTCTACAACAGAGCTAAAAAAGATGATTTAGATATTTTGTTAAGTGGTAGATCTACAGTAAGTCCAACTGGGAAGATCAATAATATGACTGGGTATAGAAACTTAGAAAAACAAATATATGACGGAATATCTGCTTTTGAAAAAAAAGACATCCCATATCCTGTCTATGATTCGTCTGTTGGCCGTCTTTATAAAACATCACTTATTAAGAAAAACAATCTAACATATCCCGTAGGTGTAGTTCATTTAGAAGATGGAGTTTTCGTACGGAAAATATTCACATTGGCTCAACGAGTTGGTTTTGAAAATTGTAACTTTTATCAGGTTTTTGAGCGTGTAGGATCTGCTTCAAGATCAAATATTGGTACATCCGAAAAAGCAGCTATTGGTGATATTAAATCAGCTAACTATTTAATAGATTTTGTAAAGGAGCATAAACTCAATTCTTCTCAAATCGGATTAGTACACATGAGTATTATTAAATACACCTTACTACCTTTAATGCGTGCCACAAATAATAAAGATTTAAGAGCGTTGTTGAAGTATAAAAAAATGTTAGTTAGTGAAGGCGTTATACCAGTTAGTATTGATTATGTTCCTAAAAGTGACTATTTAAAATATGCAAAAGCATTGAATAAGTCAATATGGTTTTTTGTTATGCTCTATTTTTATGATCTAATTAAAAGAAACTATAAATCTAAAAATGCTTAGCTTTGCGGGTTGGAGTATAAAATATTTTAATAAGAAAAGACAATAATGGATAAAAAAAATATTCTAGGCATTTCGGCTTTTTATCATGATTCGGCTGCTACTATTACAATTGGAGGAGAAATAATTGCTGCTGCACAAGAAGAAAGGTTTACTAGAGAAAAACACACTCCAGATTTTCCAACAAATGCCATAAAATATTGTTTAGAAGAAGCAGGCTTAGAAATCGATGAGTTAGATACTATCGTTTTTTATGATAAACCTTTACTTAAATTTGAACGGTTATTGCAAACCTATTATGCATTTGCCCCTAAAGGATTAACCTCTTTTTTAAAGGCCATTCCCGTTTGGCTTAATGAAAAGATGTTCTTAAAAAAATTAATCTATGATGGTCTTAAAGAAATAGGAAATTATGATAAGAAAAATTTGAAGCTTTTATTTCCAGAACATCATCTTTCACATGCTGCAAGTGCTTTTTTTCCTTCTCCTTATGAGAAATCGGCTATTCTTACAATTGATGGAGTAGGTGAGTGGAGCACGGTTTCAATTGGGTTTGGAGATAAAGAAAATATTGAAATAATAAAGGAAATGGAGTTTCCTCATTCTGTGGGATTGCTGTATAGTGCCTTTACTTATTTCTTAGGTTTTACTGTTAATTCTGGAGAATATAAACTCATGGGACTTGCTCCTTACGGTAACCCCAAAGCATCAGAAACTGAAAAATTTGAAATGTTGATCAAGAAAAATTTGATATCTATTAAAGAAGATGGTTCGGTTTGGTTAGATCAAAAATATTTTAAATATGCGACAGGTCTTAGAATGATAAGAGAAAAAAAATGGGCTGACCTTTTTGGATTTGGGCGTAGAGAACCAGAAACTGATCTTGAACAAAAACATTGTAATTTAGCTCTTGCCATTCAAAATGTGACTGAAGAGATTGTGATTGCAATGGCTAAAGAAGCCAAAAGAGTTACAGGTTCTGATAATTTATGTCTAGCTGGAGGAGTAGCCTTAAATTGTGTAGCAAATGGTAAGTTATTAAGAGAAAATATTTTTGAAAACGTTTATATTCAACCAGCTGCAGGTGATGCAGGCGGATCGTTAGGTGCTGCGTTAGCAGCGAGTTATATGTACTTTGGTGAGAAGAGAATCATAACCGATAAAATGGATGCTATGAAAGGATCTTATCTGGGACCTGATTTTTCTGATAAAGAAATTGAACTAATGAATCGAAAAGTCAAAGCTAAATATAGAAAATACGATGATTTTTCGAAGCTCGCAAAAGTTACAGCTGATAGTTTATCACAAGGTAATGTGGTTGGCTGGTTTCAGGGAAAAATGGAATTTGGTCCCAGAGCACTAGGAAATAGAAGTATTCTGGGTGATGCTCGCAATTCTGAAATGCAGAAGAAATTAAACCTTAAGATCAAATATAGAGAAGGATTTAGACCTTTCGCACCTTCTGCTTTGGCAGAAAAAGTATCTGATTTTTTCGAATTGGATACAGATTCACCATACATGCTCATAGTTGCACCCGTAAAAGACACCCGAAGAAAAGCCTTACCAGATAATTATTACGACCTACCACTTTGGGATCGTTTATATACGCAAAGAAGCGATGTGCAATCAATAACGCATCTCGATTTTTCAGCAAGAATTCAATCGGTTCATAAAGAAACCAATCCACGATATTGGGAGCTAATTAATGCTTTTGATAAACAGACAGGTTATGGATTAGTAGTGAATACTAGTTTTAATGTTCGTGGTGAACCCATCGTTTGTACACCATATGATGCTTATAGATGTTTTATGAGTACAGAAATGGATTATTTAGTAATTAATGATTATTTCTATGTTAAAACTGAGCAGCCTGATTGGGAAAATAGAGATAAATGGAGAGTGAAGTTTAAAATGGATTAATATGGCTAAGAAAAGTTTTATAAAAACGGTACTAATCAATATTGGGATTTTTGTCGGTTTTTTGATTATACTTAATTTTCTAATTATTTCTGTTTGGGAATCGAGACGCCTTATAAATTATATAAGGACAGATGTATTTAAGAAAAAAACTGAACAAATTGATAAAAGGGCATTACTTCCCAACTATAAAAATGTTAATTGGGCCAAAGAATATTTTAAAGATTTTAACACATTAAAAGATAATCATTATAAATCATATATAGGCTGGAGAAAGACTGCTTTTAACTCTAACTATATTAATATAGATTCTGCAGGAGAAAGATTAACCACCCAAAGTATATCGAATATTGATTCTGTTACTAAAATTGTATTTTTAGGAGGTTCAACTATGTGGGGTACAGGGGCAACAGATGCTGGAACTATACCTTCTTTATTTGCTAAAGCAGGTGGTGGTAAATATGACGTTAAAAATTATGGTGAGTCAGGATATAGAGCTATGCAAAGCTATATTTATTTGATGCTTAAGTTTAACGCAGGAATGAAAACAGATTGGATAGTTTCCTATGATGGTGTTAACGAAGCTGTTGGATTTCTTGATACACATGAAGCCATATCGACTTATGCAGAAATAAGAATGAGGGAGAAATTGAAACAAAATTCTGAGCCTTCAAATTTAGTAACGAATTTAACCTATTATAACTTCTTTTTTCAACCCATATTAAGTACAATCAATAGATTTAAAAGTAAACAACTTCCGAATTCAGAACTTACTGTTATTTTAACTAGGTCAAGAGTAGATGAGGTTGCTAAAACATTACTCGATAGTTGGTTAGCAACAAAAGATTTGGCAGAAAAGAATAATTCAAAATACCTAGCGGTATTACAACCTAATGCTGCGTTAGGTAAACCAAATATTTCACATTTAACATTTGATAAATATGAAGAACTCTTGATGAAAACGTATGATCAGTTATATAGCCGTATTAGAGAGTTGTTAAATAACGAAAGTAAATACGCAAACTTGCGTGATCACGTTCTTGATCTTACACATAGTTTTGATGGGAATGAATATTATTATATTGACTGGTGTCATGTTTCTCCTAATGGGAATCAAGTGATTGCAAATCAAATATTAAAAAAAATAGAAAAGAATAATTTTAAAAAGTAAATTATGGAATTTTTAAGTGACCTTTGGCTCTTTATGAAAGAGCGTAAGAAATACTGGTTGGCACCAATAATTATCTTACTAATTTTATTAGGCATATTAATAGTTTTTGGGGGCAGTAGTGCTATCGCACCATTTATTTACACATTGTTTTAACTATGGGTATGTTAAAAGTAAAATCAGACCCTACAAAAACAGTTTTAGTGATTACTGTTGGGATGTTAATCGTTTTTTTATTAACAGATTGGAAATGGTCACTTTATATTGCTTTAATCATCGGAACACTAGGCGTTTTTTCAAGCTTTATAGCAAAAAAAATTGACTATGTATGGATGAAGTTAACATGGGTATTGAGTCTGATCGTTCCGAATATCTTGCTGAGTATTGTATTCTATCTATTTTTAGCACCTATTGCATTTATTTCAAGGCTGTTTGGTGAAAAAGATCAACTACGTCTAAAAAATAGTCAAAATAGTATGTTTAAGAATTCAAATAAGAAATTTGAACCATCTTCTTTTGAAAATCCTTGGTAATAGGATTAAAAAAAATCAATAATTTATGTGTGGTATAAGTGGCATAATTAGTAGACATAATATAGATGTTGCTACTTTATGCAAAATGAACCAATCAATTCGTCATCGTGGACCAGACGATGAGGGTTTTGTTTTGTTTGATAAATCATTTAATGCTGCTGTGATAGGCAGCAATGATACAGCTAAAGATGCTTGGAATAGTAGCTATAACTATTCACCTAATTTAAAAATTGATGAAGTAAAAGGCAATTTTACATTTGCATTTGGTCACCGTAGATTATCGATTTTAGATTTATCACCAGCAGGTCACATGCCTATGTGTGATGCTCAGAAAAAAATATGGATTACCTACAATGGTGAAGTCTATAATTTTATTGAGATTAGAAATGAACTAGAAACTTTAGGGCATAGTTTCAATACTACAACTGATACCGAGGTGATTCTAGCTGCCTATAAAGAATGGGGAACTAAATCTTTAGATCGATTTATGGGTATGTTTTCAATAGCCATAATGGATACAGAAAACAAAACCTTGTTTTTAGCTCGTGATCGTTTTGGAATCAAGCCTTTATATTATTGGGTAACCAAATCTGGAGATTTCTTTTTTTCGAGTGAAATCAAACAGTTTATGGTTTCTGAGGCATGGCAACCCAAATTAAATCATCAAAGAGCTTTTGATTATTTATACGGATCAAGTACCGATCACACTCAAGAAACAATGATTCGTGAAGTTTTTCAGATTCCTGGAGGTCACGCTGCATTCTTAAATCTTAAAGATAGTGAATTTGTAGAAGGTAAACCTATTAAGTTATTTAAGTGGTATAAGCCAGAAAACAAGGAGTTTAACGGAAGCTTTAACGAAGCAAAAGAGATATTTAAGAATAAATTTTTCGAATCGATAAAGATGCATTTGCGCGCAGATGTAAAAGTTGGTTGTACGCTTAGCGGTGGTTTTGATTCTTCTTCGATTACCTGTGTAGTTAATGAATTATTAGAAAAAGAAGGCAAGGTAGATGCTCAAAATAGTTTTTCGGCAATAGATGGTGATTCAAAATATTCAGAGAAAAAATGGATAGATGAAGTTGTAAAGCAAATAAAAATTACTCCACATTATATTACGCCCAACCCTTTAGAAGCTCTTAATGAGATTGAAAAACTTACTTGGCAAATGGATGAACCAACCGCTTCTATGAGTCCTTATTTGGGGTTTTTAGTAGATCGTAGTGCCAGAAAGAATGGAGTTACGGTTTTATTAAATGGTCAAGGAGCAGATGAATATTTGGGCGGGTATGGTGCATTTAGAAAGATACAAGAACAAAGGGCTTTAGATTCATTGCGTATTAAGGAAATTAAAAGGGAATTTCGATGTTCTAATACTGAAGCAATGAAAATGGCCACTCGATCATTCTTTAGGATAATCTATGCATCATTATTTCCTAAAAGTTATGGTAGATCGTTTGGAAATCCTCTTGATTCAAAAAAGTGGTTTCACTATCTTAATTATGAAACTCTTGAAGTAAATACAAGTACTATTATTGCTAAAGGTTCTCCGAAAATGAAATCGTATTTAGAAACTTCTGATAGTTTGCTCAAGAATTTTCCATTACCCATGTATTTAAGATGGGGAGATCGAAATTCAATGGCTCATTCTATAGAAGCACGTGTTCCATTTTTAGACCACCGTTTGGTAGAATTTTGTCATAGTTTGCCAATAGATTATTTAGATATACACGGACAAACTAAAAGAGTATTATTAGAAGCGATGAAAGGAATAATACCTAATAAAATTTATCATCGTAAAGACAAAATGGGTTATGTAGCTCCTGATGAAAGGTGGGTAAAAGAAGAATATACACAAACTTTTAGAGATTTATTGGCAGATAGTATTACGTATTCACAAGGCATTATTAGACCTGAGGTTATGAATTATTTTGACGATATTATTTCAGGAAAAGAGAAATTTAACTTTTCTTACTGGAGATTTATCATGTTTGGGCATTGGATGAAAGTTTTTAAGGTCAATTTAAATTAATTATGAAGTTATAAATTGAGATGTTTTGAATAAACAAAAAAGAATATTAATTGTTTCTAAGGCTTTTTACCCAAACAATACACCTAGATCTTTTAGAACAACAGAATTAGTTAAAGAATTTAGTCGTCAAGGTCATAATGTGACAGTGTATATTCCAAAAAACAAAAAAGAGCATTATGATTTTGAAAAGCGTTACCACATTACTATAAAAGACTTAGGGAATAGTTTTTTCAAAGAGATAAACTTTAATCATCCTAATAAACTTATTAGAATATTTAAAAGAGTTTGGAGGAGATTTTTAGTGCAATTAATTGATTACCCTCATACAGGATTAATTTTTCAGGTAAAAAATAGATTAGTAAAGGAAAAGGAATATGACCTGCTTGTTTCTGTAGCGGTACCTTTTGCTATACATTGGGGTGTAGCTTGGGCAAGAACTAAAAGAAATAGAATAGCTAAGACTTGGGTAGCTGATTGTGGAGACCCTTTTTACTTTTCTAGTCATGATACGTTTAAAAAACTATTTTATTATAAATATTTAGAAAAATGGTTTAGTAGAAAAGCTGATTTCATTACCATACCTTTTGAAGGATTAAAAAAATATTTTTTTAAAGAATTCAATGAAAAGTACAGAATTATTCCTCAAGGTTTTTCTTTTGATGATGTAGTAGTTTTAAATAAACCTGTTGAGAATAAGATTATTACATTTGCTTACGCAGGTGGTTTTATGAAGATATCTAGAGATCCAAGGCAATTTTTAGACTATTTAACAACTCTAACTATACCTTTTAAATTTATTATTTATAATAAACAAAGAGAATTTACACTACCCTATAAAGAAGTCCTTGGTGACAAATTAATTGTAAAAGATTATATACCTCGTGAAGAATTACTAAAAGAGTTGAGCAAAATGGATTTTTTAGTTAATATCGAATATGATGTCACAAATCAAATTCCAAGTAAATTAATAGATTACAGTTTATTGAGAAGACCAATTTTATTGATTAAAAATAAAGAGTTTGATAAGAAAGTAATAAATGAGTTTTTAGAAAGAAATTATACACATCAATTTAGATTCGATCAAATTGAAAAGTATAACATAAAAAATGTTGCAGCTCAGTTCTTAGATTTAATAAATGAAAACAGTTGAAGTTTTATAGTTATAAATGAATAAGTAAACGAGTTCTCGTTTTAATCACTTTTGATTAAAGAATGGATAGTAAAATATATAGTTGGTTACTTTTTATGATGAATCCGTTCGTTAGTATGATTATTGCCTTTAAACATATTTCATTGCCATATGCTAAAAATATTTTTTGGGCCTTTTGTACTTTTTATGGATTGACATTTGCCATTGGCATTGAGTCATCTAATAGTGATATAACAAGATATGTTCAAGAATTAGTGCAGTTGCATGACCAACCTTTTTTTACATTTAAAGATGCTATTCAATATTTTTTGCAATCTGGAGAAATTGATATATTAAGAACACTACTTTCCTATATCATATCGAGATTTACTGGGAGTCAAGTTGTTTTAACAACGGTTTATGGATTTATTTTTGGCTTCTTCTTTTCTCGGAATATTTGGTATATTTTTAGTTTATTAAAACATAAAATAACCTTTCTAGAAAAATTTCTATTGTTCGCACTCATTTTAGTAGTACCAATTTGGTTTCTTAATGGGTTTAGAATGTATACCGCTTTTCACGTTTTTATGTTTGGGTTGTTACCTTATATATTTGAAAACAAAAAAAAGAGTTTAATTTTTGTCTTTTTATCATTTTTAGTGCATTTTGCTTTTATGCTCCCAATAGCATTAGTATTAATATATGTAATTTTTGGTAATCGGTTAAAGTTGTATTTCGCAATATTTATTATTTCAATATTTATAACAGAGTTAGATTTTGGTATTATAAATCAATATATTGAAACATATGCACCTACAATAATAGATGAACGTACTTCCTCATATAGAGCAGAAGATCAAGTAGATTTGATTCGAGAAAATATTGAAAATGATAATAGAGCTTGGTATGTAACTTTACATCGAGAATTGTTTAATTGGTCTTTAATGTTGTTACTATGTTATTTTTTCGTCATGGCTAATCCGAAGATTAAATTTATACCAACCTGGAAAAAATTATTTTCTATTAATTTGATCATTTATGCTGGTGCCAACCTCCTTTCAAATGTGCCGTCTGGTGCACGATTTTTGAATTTTGCTTTCTTTTTAACGTTAATAATGACAATTCTGTATTTACATCAATTTAGAAATGATCCAAAAATCAAAGGGTTAATTTATCTGCTAAGTCCTGCTTTCTTATTATTTATTATTGTGTCAATAAGATTAGGCTTTTATGGAACAAGTGTTAGCACTATTATAGGAAACCCGATTACTGCTTTTTTTTTAGCAGGAGAAACAATCTCATTAAATGATTTAATTAAATGAGTATAGTAAAAGATATAAAGCTAAACTTTAGCAATGTATTTGGCTGGAGAAGCCCGAAAAAAATTATTGTTTTCGAAAGTGATGATTGGGGTAGTATCAGAACACCTTTAAAAAAGGAATATCAAGTTCTAGAAAGTAAAGGTATAAAGATTGATGATCAAAATAATTGGTATTTAGATTGTTTAGAATCTGGTGAAGATTTACAAAATTTATTTTCTATCATTCATAAATACAAAGACGCTCAGAATAGTTTTCCTTTGTTTACGATGAATACCGTTATGGGTAATCCTGATTTTGGTAAAATTAGAAATTCTAATTTTGAAACTTTTTATCATGATCATTTTTTTAATTCTTACAAGCAATATCATGGAGCTGATTTACAGCCAATATGGAATCAAGCAATTGAAGATTGCTTGATTCGACCTCAATTCCACGCTAGAGAGCATCTAAATGTCAACTTATGGCTCAAAGATTTAAAAAGCAATAAAAAAGATACAAGAATTGCGTTTGACCATAATTTTTTTGGCTTGGTGACTAAGACTTCTTCATTATATCAAAAGCACTATTTGGCAGCGTATCAAGTTGAGAGTGAAGAATCTTTCAATGAACTTAAAAATATTGTTGATGAAGGACTCATATTGTTTGAAAACACATTTGGATTTAGATCTGAATCTTTCATAGCTTGTAATTTTATTTGGCCTAAAGTATTAGAATCTTTTCTTTAC
Source organism: Maritimimonas sp. 2210JD6-3 (assembly GCF_056591795.1). Classification (NCBI taxonomy): domain Bacteria; kingdom Pseudomonadati; phylum Bacteroidota; class Flavobacteriia; order Flavobacteriales; family Flavobacteriaceae; genus Maritimimonas; species Maritimimonas sp. 2210JD6-3. The sequence continues at coordinate 270,217 of NZ_JBWQOJ010000001.1, forward strand.
GATAAAGGGATAAATTACCTTCAAAGCCAAAGAGGACAATTAGAACCTGATCCGTTTAAAAATGGAAAAGTTAAAGTAAAACGTCACTATATGGGAAAGAAAAATGTTCTTGGCCAAATATATACTATTAGAAATGTTAAATTTGAACCTTTTGAAAATAAAAATGTTGATTGGGTAAATCAATGTTTAAAAGAAATACAAATGGCATTTTTTTGGAATAAGCCTGCTGTTATTTCAACACACCGAATAAATTATGTAGGTGGAATTGATATTGAGCATAGAGATAGAAATTTAAAAGCTCTCGATGAATTACTCAGAAATATAACAATAAAATGGCCAGATTCAATCTTTTTAAGTACAGATCAACTAGGAACCTTAATAAGGAACCATCATAATAATCTGAACTAGAATTACAACTATGAATATATAGAAAAATAATGAAGTTATTCACCAATGTAAATACGGTTTTTCCCGATACAGCAAGAGATTTAGGATCTCTTAAAAGTATTTATGAAGATCCTGAAAAATTAAAGATACTCATCATGTCTGTAGCTGGAGCGCACTTGACTGCAGATGTAGTTAGGGAAAAAAAAATATTACTAAAACCAAATTGGGTTCGTCATTCAAAAAATCAAGAAGATGAGTGGTGTCTAAGAACACATGACTCTTTTTTATTGGCAACAGTTGATTATGTTCTGCAATTAGAGCCAAAAGAAGTATTAATTGGAGATGCACCAATACAAGGATGTTATTGGGATGAAATGGTGACTGATGATTTAATGTATGCAGTGAAAGATTTGTCAAACAAATATAACATTCCTGTTAGTATAAAAGATTTTAGAAGAGTATATTTTGATCAAGAACAAAATAATAGAATAGAGAAAAAAGCTCCCCTTGAAAACTATGTGATTTTCGATGTTGGTAAAAAAAGTTACTTAGAACCAATCACCGAATCTGGCTCAAATAAATTTAGAGTTACGGTATATAATCCAGATAGATTTCATGAATCTCATAGCCCAGGAGTTCACAAGTATTGTATCACAAAAGAACTTTTTGAAGCTGATGTGGTTATTTCGTTACCAAAAATCAAAACACATCAAAAAGCAGGTATAACAGCAGCGTTAAAGAATATTGTTGGTCTGAATGGTGATAAAGATTTTTTACCACACCATAGGCTGGGAGGTACCGATATGGGTGGAGATTGTTATCCAGGAGGTAATAAACTTAGATATTGGTCAGAGTTAAGTCTTGATAATGCTAACAGAAATAAAGGAAACTGGAAGTATTTCATCTGGACTAAAATAGCTTCCTTGTTATGGAAAATTTCTAGACCCAAAAATGTACATAGTTTGGCCGCGGGTTGGTATGGTAATGATACTACTTGGAGAATGGTGATGGATTTAAATCAGATTGTATATTATGGTACTAAAGAAGGAAAATTAGAGAATAATAGACAAAGACAATTTTTTTCTTTATGTGATGGAATTGTAGGAGGTCAGGGTAATGGTCCTTTAAATCCTGAACCTTTAGCCCTTGGTGTAGTTAGTTTTACAAATACTTCTAGTTGGAATGATCTTGTCATGTCACAATTAATGGGTATGAAGTCAGAAAATATTCCGTTATTAGTTTCTGCAAGATCGTTTGAAGAAACTGATGAAGTTATTTTCAAACTGAATGGTGAAAATGTCAAGTTTCAAGAATTTTCGAAACATGCAATAAAAGCCACAATGCCACCAGGTTGGACTGAATACATTAGAAATTAATCATGATCATAGCCATTCATAATAGCAAAGCTGGATTTCACTTAAGGTGGATAGATTATTGTATTAAGAATAACCTTGTATATAAAATTGTTAATTGTTATGATAATGATATAATATCCCAATTAGACGGTTGCAGAATTTTGATGTGGCATCATAGTCATTCTCGAGCCAAAGATATCCTATTCGCCAAGCAATTGTTATTTACTCTCGAACAAGCAGGGATTCTTGTGTTCCCAAATTTTCGAACTGGATGGCATTTTGACGATAAGGTAGGGCAAAAATACTTATTGGAAGCGATTGGTGCTCCATTAGTATCTTCATATGTGTTTTATGATAAACAAGAAGCAATTGAATGGGTTAGAAAATCTACTTTTCCTAAAGTATTTAAATTAAGAGGAGGATCAGGTTCAGCTAATGTTAAATTAATTATTGATGAAAAGGAAGCTCTTAGGTATATAAAAAAAGCATTTAGCAAAGGTTTTAGACAGTATGAACCTTTAAGTAATCTAAAGGAAAGATGGCGAAAATATAAAAATGGTTTAACAGATTTGAAAGATGTTTTAAAAGGTATTTTACGTTTTTATAAAGAACCTGAATTCTCAAAAAATATAGGATATGAGAGAGGGTATATTTATTTTCAAGATTTCATACCAAATAATAACTTTGATATTCGTGTTATTGTAATTGGCAGAAGAGCCTTTGCTCTAAAAAGAATGGTGCGTAAAGGTGATTTTAAAGCTTCAGGAAGTGGAGATATGAAATTTGCAAGAAGTGAATTTGATGAGAGATGTATAAGAATAGCTTTAGATACAAACAAAAAATTAGGAGCTCAATGTTTAGCTTATGATTTTGTTTTTGATAAAAATGGAGTACCATTAATTGTTGAAGTGAGTTTTGGATTTTCTGTTGAGGCTTACGACGCTTGTCCTGGTTATTGGGATGAAAATTTAAATTGGCAAGAAGGAAATTTTAATCCTCAACATTGGATGATAGAAGATGTTATAACTCAAATTAAACATAAAAACAAATAATTTTATGTGCGGTATAGCAGGCATTATTTCCAAAAAAGATAAAGTTAAGAATAGATTTAATGATTTTATTGAATCTTCAAAACTAATGAATCATAGAGGACCAGACTTTAATGCTTTTATACAGCATGATAATTTACTATTAATTCATTACAGATTAAGTATTATAGATCTAGATGGTAGATCAAATCAACCATTTTCTTCTAGTAGTAGCGAAAGTGTATGTGTTTATAATGGCGAAATCTATAACTATAAAGAATTGATTTCAAGTTTAGATATGAATTTAAGAACAACTTCAGACACAGAAGTAATGCTTGAATCATATGAAAAATATGGTGAACAGTTTATAACTAAATGGAATGGAATTTTTGCTATGGCTATTCACGATAAAAAGAAAAATAGTATTACCTTAATTAGAGACAGATTTGGCGTAAAGCCACTTTATTATTATGAAGATGATGAAGTTATATTATTTGCTTCTGAAGCAAAAGTAATATATAATTGGTTAGACTATTTAACAATATCATTAAAAGGATTGTCAGAATATTTATGGTATGGAAATACCATCAGTAGTCATACAATAATATCTAATGTGCTTAAATTTGAACAAGGTTCATTATTAGAAATTGACCTTAATAATTTCAAAAAAAGAAAATCTAAGTTTTGGTCAAATCCAGGAACAAAGAAAACAACTTTAACAGAAAAAGAGCATATACTTAAAATTAAGGAATTACTAGGTAGCTCTATTGATAGACAATTAATTTCTGATGTTCCACTCGGCATCTTACTAAGTGGAGGCATTGACTCATCTGCTATTGTTGCTCTAGCAACTCAAAAATCTAATTCAAAATTAGATACATATTCAGTTGAATATGACTTTAATATTGGAGGAGAAAGCGAATTGAAAAAAGCAGCTTTAATTGCAAAAAAATACAGTACTAACCACCATGAAATGGTTATTACTGCTAATGAGGTGCCAGATATTTTTAACGCACTCGTATTTCAATACGATGAGCCATTTGCAGATAGTGCTAACATACCCCTGTATCAACTTTCAAAAGCATGTAGTTACGACAAAACAGTTATTTTACAGGGAGACGGAGGGGATGAAATTTTTGCAGGATACAGAAGATATAATATAATGGATTGGCTAAATTTTTGGAAGCTCACTTCTTCTATTTCATACAAATTCATTAAAAACGATAGATTAAAAGAAAGAATGAAAAGAATGTCTTTTGTATTGAATCAAAAAGATAATGGGCTTAGAATGGCTTATTTCTTAACTCAGAATGTTCCTTATATAGACCCTTATGCTATTTTTTCAAACGATTTCAAGTCAAAACTCTCGAGTCAGAACCCTTTTCAATCTTACCATGATTTAAATGCTAAATATATAAATGAAGATTTAATACAAAGACTTTTATTTGCTGATACAGAAATCTTGTTACCACACACATATTTAGAAAAAGTTGATAAGGCTACAATGCTTACTAGTGTTGAGTCTAGAGTACCTTTTTTAGACAATGATTTAACAGATTATATGTTGCGCTTGCCAAGTAATTTAAAAGTTAGAAAAGGGGAAAAGAAATATTTATTAAAAAAAGCCTTAGATGGTTTAGTCCCAAATGAAATATTGTATGGAAAAAAAAGAGGTTTTGATGTGCCCTATAAACAATGGTTAAAAACTAATTTATATGATTTTGCTCATACTACCTTTGAAGAAAATACATTTAAAGAAATCATGAATACTAATCAACTTTTAACACTTTTAAAAGAACATAAACAAGGAAAAGTTGACCATGGGCCAATATTATGGAAATCATTAGTTTTATCAACATGGCTAGGTATGTATAAAAATAAAATATCTTTTAGCTAATAATATGAAACTATCTAAATTAGTATTTGTAATTCCTTCGTTAAATGTTGGGGGTATGGAGCGAGTTATGGTTGAAATCGTAAATTATTTTTCCCGTAAAAATCTAGCGGAAGAAATACATTTAATAATATTGACAAAAAAAGAGCGTGGATTTTCTATTAATAAAAATGTTGTAATTCATGAACCCAAATTTAACTATCAAGATTTCTCAAAAATAAAATATACACTTAAAACTATTAAATATTTAAGAAATAAAATAAAACATATTAAACCGTCTTCAATTTTAAGTTTTGGAGATAGATATAATTCTTTAGTCATTTTAAGCTCTTTGTTTATTAAAACAAATGTATATGTGTCAAATAGAATGAATCCAAACTTAAGTAATGGTTTATTTATAGATATTTTTAATAAAATATTATATCGTTTTGCTTCTGGAATCGTTGCTCAAACCAATACAGCTAAAGAAATATTTTTAAAGCGATATGCTAATAAAAATGTTTTAGTAATTCATAATCCAATAACAATTCTAAGTCCCAAAAAATTACTGAAAGAGAATATAATACTCAATGTAGGAAGGTTTGTTGATGGTAAAAATCAGCATTTGCTTGTGAAATATTTTAATAAAGTTAATATTAATAAGAATTGGAAATTAGTTTTTTTAGGCGATGGACCAAACTTAGAATCAATTAAAGAAAATGTTTTAAAATTAGGACTGAACGATTTTGTAGAATTTCATGGTAATGTAGATAATGTTGATCATTTTTATGCAAAGAGTAAAATTTTTGCCTTTACTTCTTCAAGCGAAGGTTTCCCCAATGTATTAGGTGAAGCCATGTCTGCAAAAGCAGTTTGTATTAGCTTTGATTGTATGACAGGACCTTCAGAATTAATTAATAATAATAAAAACGGATTTTTAATACCTTTATTTGATGACGAGGAATATGTTTCTAAACTAGAAAAATTGATGAACGACGAAAAATTGATGAACGATTTTGCAACAAATGCGTTTAATAAAATAAAGCATTTTTCGATTGATAAAATATGTCAAGAATATTATAATTTATTTATCAATTTACAAACTAAATAAATTGAAGATATTAGTTAATACGACATCAACTTTTAAAGGTGGAGGTGTACAAGTTGCCAAATCTTTTATTGAAGAATGTAAAAATATACGTGATAACGATTATTTAATTGTTTTAAGTGAACCACTTTCTAAAATTATTGATATTTCTGATTTTCCTGAAAATATTAAATTTTATAAAGCAACATTCAGGCCTGCAACTAGGGTGTTTTCATTTAAATCTCATAATAGATTTCTAAAATTACTGGAAAAAAAATTTCTCCCAGATGTTGTGTTTACAACTTCAGGACCTTCTTATTGGAGACCAAAAGCTCCCCATTTAATGGGGTATAATTTACCAAACTACATTTATCCTGAATCACCTTATTTTAAAAGAATATCCACAAAAACAAAAATATGGTGGTTCGCAATGAAGTTATTTGCAAAATATATTTTAAAAAGAGATGCTGATGCTTTGGTAGTTCAAACTGATGATGTAAATTCTAGAGTTAAAAAATTATTAAATAAATCAAAAGTTTTTACAGTTTATAATACGATAAATGCCTACTACATATCTCCTTTAAAAGTTGATAATAAACTACCTTTAAAAGCCGAAAATGAATTCAGGTTTTTAATCTTATCGGCATGGTATCCTCATAAAAATTTATCAATAATACCTGAAGTTGATAGTTTAATAAAACAATTAGGATATAATACTATAAAGTTTATAACAACCCTACCAGAAAATGATTTTAAAAAGTTGAATGTAACTAGTGATGTTCAAAATATTTTAAATGTTGGCCCAATAAAAATTGAAGAAGCTCCATCACTCTATAAAGAATGTGATGCCATGTTTTTGCCAACTTTACTAGAATGTTTTTCTGCATCATATGTTGAAGCAATGAAAATGAAAAAACCAATTGTTACGAGCGATATGGGTTTTGCACACACTGTTTGTCAAAATGCTGCTATTTATGTAAACCCAACTGATGCAAAAGATATCGCAATTAAAATTATAAACTTATATAATTCAAAAGATTTACAGAATAGATTAATAGAAAATGGATTAAGTAGAGTTAAAATATTTGGGACAGCCAAACAGAGAGCAATTCGTTATCTTAAAATTTGTAAAAATTTAATAAAAGAAAAATAAATTGTTAAGTGAAAATTAAAGATAGAAAAATTGTTATTGTTAATCAAGCTGTTAATTATCTAACAATTGGTATATGTAATGAGTTTGTATTAAAGTTTGAAAATGTAGTTTTATTAACTGGAGGTATCCATGAACAAGGAGAAAGTTTAGCCCATTCTATTAGAGTAAGGTATATTAACAAATGGAAAGAAGAACACGGCTTTTCTAAAGCACTAATATACCTTAGAGCTTTATTCAGTATATGGTTTTTATTATTAACAAAATATAGAAAACATGAAGTTTTTTTTATTTCTGTTCCTCCTATGGCTTATTTATTAAATATTATTTTACCAAACCGGTTTAGCATGTTAATTTGGGATGTTTATCCTGATGTATTTAAAATTACTGGGATGAAAGAAAATCATCCTATCTATAGAGTTTGGCAGAAATTAAATCACATTTCATTTAGAAAAGCATATAAAATATTTACCATAGGCGATAAAATGGCTGAACTTATTTCGAATTATGTTAGAAGAGATAAGTTAATAGTACAACCAATTTGGTCTATTTTTCAAGATAATAATAGAGTATCAAAAAAAGAGAATACGTTTATAAATAAACACCAACTTCAAGATAGATTTATTGTACAGTATTCTGGAAATATTGGTCTAACTCACAAAGTTGAAGTTATGATAGATTTAGCAGAAAAAATGCAAAATCATCAACAGATACTATTTCAAATTATAGGAAGAGGACCTAGGGTAGCTAAATTAAAGAAAATAGTAGAAGAAAAACAATTACCAAACTGCCAATTTTTACCCTTTCAGTCTGATGATATGTTTCCATATTCTTTATCTGCTGCTGCTGTTGGGATTGTGATTTTGGATGAATTAACATCTAAAGGTAGTGTGCCTAGTAAATCGTATAATTTAATGAGTTATGGTATTCCTTCATTGTATATTGCTGCCCCAGATTCTGAACTCCAAAACTATGCGAATAAGTACCAACATGCTAAATGTTTTACTGAAAAAGAACTTGATAAGGCTACTAGATTTATCTTAAATTTGTATTCAGATTCAGATTTTTATAAAGAATTAGAAAAAAATAGCCTTAAAGCCGCAGCATATTTTAAAAGAAATAATGCGAAGAAGTTTGTAGATCATTACTTAAGTTAACGTATGAAACAATCTCTATTAAATAATATAAAAAATATCTATGGATGGAAAACAAGAAAGAAAATTATAGTAATTTCTGTAGATGATTATGGTAATGTTAGATTAGATAGTAAAAAAGCCAGACAAAGAATGGATAAAGCTGGACTTAAAGTTAAATCACGATTTGATGCTTATGATACCTTAGAGACCAGAGAAGACCTAGAAGTTTTATATGAAACACTATCTAGTGTGAAAGACAAAAATGGTAAACATGCTGTTTTTACTTCTTTTGCTATGCCTTGCAATATAGATTTCGAAAAAATGGCAGAGAATGGTTATGCGACATATTATTATGAGCAATTACCCGATACTTTTAAAAAATTGTCAATAATCGACGCAAAATCTTACGAAGGAACTTGGAATCTATGGAAAGAGGGTATAGCGCAAAAATTAATAATACCTCAATTTCACGGAAGAGAACATTTAAACCTTAAAGTATTAGAAGAAAAGTTAGCTCGAAAAGATCATGAAGCGATAATTGCGCTTAAGAATAGATCATATACAAGCATATCTAATTCGGGTTATGATACTATAAGTTATACTGCTGCATTCGATTTCTGGAATGTAGGTGAAAACGAATTTCTTTCAACAATTATAGATGATGGTATAGAAGAATTTAAGCAAGTTTTTGGAAATACACCTGTTAACTTTATGCCACCAACATCAAAGATACACCCAATGCATTTACCGAAATTAGCTGCTAAAGGAGTTAAGTATATAGATACAAATTTAATTCATAAGCAACATATGGGTGATGGTGTATTTAAGACTACAGTAAATTTTACAGGAAAAAAGATAGATAAAAATCAGCTTTATTTAGTACGCAATGTGGTATTCGAACCTACAACTAATAAAAATATAGATGTAAGTGTAAAAATAGCATTAGATCAAATAAGAGCGGCTTTTAGATGGAACAAACCCGCGATAATAAGCTCACATCGTGTAAATTTCTGTGGTCATGTAGATGAGAACAACAGAAAGCACGGTATTTTAGCATTATCTAAATTATTAAGGAGTATAGTTACTATTTGGCCTGATGTAGAATTTATGAGTGCTAATGAACTAGGAGATCTTATCTCTAGATAAAAAGATGTTATGTATAGATTTTTTTTAAAAAGAGTTTTAGATTTATTCTTAAGTCTATTTGCACTCATCTTATTTTTCCCAATAATTTTGATTGTTTTTTTAGTTCTGTTATTTCAAAATAACGGTAGTGCCTTATTTTTTCAAAATAGACCAGGACAACATCAAAATAGAATCAGAATTATTAAGTTTAAATCTATGACTGATGAGAAAGATATTAACGGAAATTTGCTGTCAGATGAGAAAAGAGTTACAAAATTTGGTGCTTTTATTAGAAAAACATCACTTGATGAATTACCGCAACTTTTTAATGTATTATGGGGAGATATGAGCTTGGTAGGACCAAGGCCATTATTGTTTAAATACATACCTTTGTTTAGTAAAGAACAGCTTAGAAGACATGATGTAAAACCTGGTATTACAGGTTGGGCACAAGTTAATGGTCGTAATAGTATATCATGGACCAAAAAGTTTCAATATGACGTGTTTTATGTTGACAATGTATCTTTTTTGTTTGATATAAAAATATTATGGTTAACAGTTGTTAAAGTACTTAGAAAGGAAGGTATAAATCAAACAGATTCGAAACCTATGGAACCCTTCAATGGTAAAAATTGATTAATGTATAGAAAGACATTGTATTTATTGTATTACTTTAAAAAATTAGACTGGAATAAGTTTAATAAGTTTGTCAACTATGTTTCAGAAAAAAATAAACGCTCAAAATTTTCGATATGGAAAGAAGCAGTGAATTCTGTGTATAAGTATAATATTTCGTTATTAGAATACTTCTTGTTCAGATTTTATGAAATACCAGATATAGAAAAATTGAACTATGCAGGAACGGGGTATATGTATGAGTATCAGCTTCTTATGAATCCAAAAAAAAATAGGGATATTTTAATAGATAAATTAAATTTTTTAAAGCATTATAAAAAATTTGTTCGGCATCAATTTATATCTGCAACAGAGTTAAATGATATAGAAAAAGTAGAGAAAATGCTGAAAGGAAGTTCTAAAAAAATAGTGTTAAAAAGTTTGGATGGGCAGTGTGGAATTGGAGTTGAAGTTCTAGATGTAAAAGATACAACCAAAGATTATTTGTTATCTAAATTAAAAAATAATAAAGATTATTTCATAGAAGAATTTATAGAGCAACATGAAGACTTAATGAAATTATCTAATACAGGATTAAATACTGTTAGAATAATAACTCAGTTGAATTCGAATAATGATGTTGAAGTGATTGGTGCTAGATTAAGGATTACGGTTAATTCTGACGTAGATAATCTTGCTGCAGGAAATATTGCTGCTCCTATAGATATAAACTCAGGAGAAGTATTTGATAAAGCCATTTACAGTGATATAACCAAAAGTGATGTTGATATGCACCCCTTAACACATGAAAAAATTGTTGGATTTGCAATCCCATTTTGGCAAGAATGTTTAAAAATGGTCAAAGAAGCTGCACTTCTGTATCCAGAAAATAGATCTATAGGTTGGGATGTAGCAATTACAAGTGAAGGACCAGAATTATTAGAAGGGAATCATGATTGGTGCAAATTGTTATGGCAACTTCCTGTAAAAGAAGGATTAAAAATGATTTTAGAAAAGCATAAACAAGAATATTTAATTAACTAATGAAAATACTTATTACAGGTGTTGGAGGCCCTACACCCAGAAGTTTTGCTATATCTTTAAAGAAATTTAGTAAAGAATTTGAAGATGTTGAATTTATAGCTACCGATATTAATCCATTATCAATGGGTTTGTATCAGAAAGAATTATTTAAATATTCTTATGTTATACCTCAGGCTTCAGATAAAGATTATTGGCCTACAATTCAATCAATTATTGATAAACATAATATAGAAATTGCAGTTATACAGCCAGAACTTGAGGTTTTAGAATGGAGCAAAAGAAATGAAAAAGAAGGTTTGCCTTGTAAAGTATTACTACCTCAACATAAGCTTGCCAATTTGTTGGTTGACAAAGCTAAAATGACAGAGGTTCTAAAAGATTTAAACATAGTCCCAAACTCTATTGAGTTTTCAAGAAATGAGATAAACCTTGATGCTATCGGTGAAGAGATCGGATATCCGTACTGGGTTAGAAGCACTAGCGGTTCTAGTGGATTGGGATCATTAAAGATAGATAATATTGATTCTTTAAAAAATTGGATACAAATAAATCCAAACGTCTATCAATTTCTTGCCAGCGAATTTTTAGGAGGTAGAAATTTGGCTTGTAAGTTACTTTATTTTAATGGTAAACTTTTAAGATCTGCTGTTGCCGAAAGAGTAAATTATATAATGTCAAAAGTAGCACCGTCTGGTATAACTGGTAATACTTCTTTCGGAAGGTTACTAAACGAACCTAAGATTGTGGAGATTGCGATTAAAGCAATGGATAAAATGTTTTTGCATAGTAATGCTACTAAACATGGGTTTTTTACAGTTGATTTTAAAGAGAACGAAAAAGGAAAGCCTTATATCACAGAAATAAATGTTAGACATGTAGCTTTTACACAATGTTTTGCAGCCGGAGGTGCGAACTTTGCGTCTGATACAATTAAATTGCTTATTAATAATTCTAATTTTAATAATAATTATTTGAATTATGAGTTTGATAAAGGTTTGATTTTTATTAGAGATGTTGATGAACTTCCGATTATAATGAAGGAAGATTTACTCTTGAAAAAGGAAATATAGCTAGCTGTAAAAATACAATTGAGTTGTTTAAAATTATGTTTATAGATGATTGCATTTGATCAAAAAATATGGCTTTCATCACCGCACTTAACAGGTGAAGAGCAAAAATATATAAAAGAGGCGTTTAAAGATAATTGGGTGGCACCTTTGGGACCCAATGTGAATGGATTAGAGCAAGATATTTGCAATTATACTGGAGCAAAAGCTTGCTCTGCATTATCTTCAGGAACGGCGGCTATTCATCTTGCGTTAATTTTACTTGGAATAAAAGAAGGTGATGAAGTGATTTGCTCAACCTTCACGTTTTCAGCTTCTGCTAATCCTATTTGCTACGAAAAAGCAACACCTATATTTGTTGATTCTGAAAGAGATACATGGAATATGTGTCCAAAAGCTTTAGAAATAGCAATTAAAGATAGAATAGCTAATGGCGAGAAGCCAAAAGCAATTATTTTAGTTCACCTTTACGGAATGCCATCCAAAATGGCAGATATACAAGAAATAGCATCTTATTATGAGATACCAATTATTGAAGATGCTGCTGAGGCTATTGGATCAACATATAAAGGAAAAGCTATGGGTACTTTTGGAGAGATAGGTATTTACTCTTTTAATGGAAATAAGATAATCACTACCTCTGGAGGTGGTGCATTGGTGTCAAATAATCTTGAACACTGTATAAAAGCAACTTTTTTGGCTACGCAAGCTAGAGATGCAGCGCCACATTATCAGCATTCTAATATAGGCTACAATTATAGAATGTCTAATATTGTTGCAGGTATAGGTAGAGGGCAAATGGAAGTTTTAGATGATAGGGTCAACGCAAGACGTAAAAATTTTGAGGTTTATAAAAATACTTTAACCGAAATAACAAATATTGAATTTATTGAAGAACCTTCTGAATATTATTCGAATAGATGGTTAACGTGTATCTTAACAGATAGTTTTAAAACTAGAGAGAGCATAAGATTAGCTTTAGATGAGCAAAATATTGAATCACGTCCTTTATGGAAACCTATGCATTTACAACCTATTTTTAAGGAATATCCGAAGTACACTAATGGAGTATCTAAGGACCTTTTTGATAGAGGTTTATGTTTACCTAGCGGATCTAATTTAACAGACCAACAAAGGCAAAAAGTAATTAATACAATCAAATCCGTTTTTTAAGCGTTATAGGCAAATACAGTAATCTTATTATATATTTAATAATAATCACGACATTTGTACTAAATTTATTGAAAAAGAAGTAATGCTTAAAAAACTTTTCCATAAGGGTGTCACTGCTAATGTATCACGTTCGGTAGTATTACTTATCGATATCTTCTTAGTGCTACAAGCGTTTATAGGTGGGTACTTAATTTACTTTGATTTTAATTTAAATTTTCAACAGTACGGATTTTTTGCACAATTGCCTTTAGTAGCGATATTAAGTACTATCTGCTTTTTACTAGTGGGTTCTTATAAGGGAACGGTTAGACAAACAGGGATTAGAGACGCCCAAAATGTATTTTATGGTGTTACACTACTTTTTATCACTTTAGCTATTATTACTTTTATTGATAGACAAATTTTTGACTTTACAGATAGGCTTGCTGTTCCTTATTCTGTTAACATAATAAGTTATCTGCTAAACATTATTGTTTTAATTGCTAGTCGTTTTATTTTTAAACGATTTGTGCAGCGAATTTTAGTATCATATAAGCCACCTAAAAACACTTTAATATATGGAGCAGGAGATTCTGGGCTCATAACATATACCGCACTTAGTAATGATTTAAATAATAGTAATAATATTGTTGGTTTTATAGATGATGATAAGAAAAAGACTGGCAAAACATACAACAGAGTAAAAGTTTATAGACCTAAAAAAATAACCAAAGAGTTCATAGAAAGTAAGAACATAAAAGAGATCATTGTTTCTATTCAGAATATAAAATCATATAAATTAATGGAAATAGTTGATTCGCTTTTACCACTTCCTGTCAAAGTAAAAATTGTACCCTCTGTTGATAAATGGATAGATGGTGACCTTAATGTGGGACAGATATCTGAGGTAAAAATTGAAGACCTTTTAGATAGAACACCAATTAACATTAACAATCCAGTACTTGAAAAAGAATTAAAAGGAAAGTCCGTTTTAATAACTGGAGCGGCTGGCTCGATTGGTAGTGAAATTGCAAGACAGATTAGTATTTATAATTATAAAACTTTAATACTATTAGATCAAGCTGAATCTCCTTTATATGACGTGCAACAATCCTTTGAAAGAGATAATGTTAAAAATTATGAAGCATTAATAGCAGATATTAGAAATGAGAATCGATTAAAAGAAATTTTTAGGAATTATAAATTCGATGTTGTGTTTCATGCAGCGGCATATAAGCATGTACCACTAATGGAGAACAATCCCTATGAAGCTGTGAAGGTGAATGTTGCAGGAACCAAACAGTTAATGGATTTGGCCTTAGCCCATGAAATTGAGAAATTTATCATGGTTTCGACTGACAAAGCCGTGAATCCAACAAATGTTATGGGCGCAACAAAAAGAGTAGCAGAGATCTATGGTAGTTGTTTAAATAAAAAGAAGAGCAAAACTAAATTTATTACTACACGATTCGGTAATGTATTAGGCTCTAATGGTTCAGTGATACCTTTATTTAAAAGACAAATTAAACAGGGTGGGCCTCTCACAGTAACACATAAAGATATTACGCGTTATTTTATGACGATACCAGAAGCTTGTCAATTGGTTCTAGAAGCTGGTAGTATGGGTAAAGGAGGAGAGATTTTTGTTTTCGATATGGGTAAATCTGTTAAAATATTTGATATTGCTAAGAAAATGATTGAACTTTCTGGATTGCGATACCCAGAAGATATAAATATTAAAATTGTAGGATTACGTCCTGGGGAAAAACTATATGAAGAATTATTAGGAAATGAAGAGAACACGATAAAAACATATCATAAAAAAATTATGATTGCTAAGCCTGAGGAGATTGATTATTCTAGGTTAGAATCTTTAATTTCTGAATTGGCTAAAGTTACTGAGACTGATAAGATTAATATTGTTTCTCAACTTAAAGAAATCGTACCTGAGTATATTTCAAACAATTCTGAGTTTGAAAAATTAGATAAAGCTATATAACCTTTCTTAAATAAAAATATCTTATACTAAGCATTATAAGTATAGGTATAATTGCTACATTAAAAGCTTGAATTTTAAAAATCCACAGAGCTCCCGTTACTAATATTAACAACAACAATAGTAATAGATAATTCCTAATAAAATACTCCATTTTTTCTTTAGATAGCATAAATGCTACAAATAAATTTAATGGAAATGCCCATAAAAAATTAAAATTCTTTGCTGTTGCTGAATGATCTGTTGCAAACCACAATAACAATACTAAGACTCCTATTAAACCTGTTGTGAAGAAGATTATAAAATCGATTCCTTTAGTTCTTTTATTCCTTTTATAATCACGATATGTTAAATATATAATTAATAATGATATAATACTTAAGATTACTAAAGGGGAGAAAATATTTTTATTATTCGTTTCAGATTTATGCTCAAATAAGATATTGGTGTTAAGAACAGCGGGTAGTTGATTTTCTTTAGAGATTATTTTACTTTCATTAAAAATTTCAAAAATATAATCAGGTAAGAATGCATATTCAGCGGGTTTAGCTTTTCTATCAATTACCGAACCTAGCGCAAGATCTATCCCTAAAGTTCCCCAGGGCTGTGTATATGAATAATTATGAATAAGATCTCTTAAAGTTTCACTTTTATTATTTGTAAAACTATAATCAAATTGTACATCCTTTTTTAAAATATCTGTAGTAACATCCCTTAGTTTTGTAGCACAGTTATCATAGAAGAAGTCATATAGATATTTACTATTTTCTGGTTTAGCATTGTTTAGTAAATAGTTAAAATAAGCTTGTCTTTTGGGTTTTGATAAATTCAATATTTGCTCTTTTACTGATCTTTTTTGCCCTTTGTAATAATCAAAAAAGGATTTGAAATCTCTGAAACCTACTTTGTAAAGTAATTTGCCTTGAGCAAATTTTAAAATGAAATTGGGCTCTTCAAAATCATAGATTCCATAATTAAAAACGAGATCTAATTGTAATACTGGATCTTTAACGCGAATAGCGCTATGTCCAAAACAATCAACTAGGCTATCACCTGGCCCAATGGTTATAATGCTTATCTGTGCGTATTCGCTCAAACCCAAAGTTTGAGAATTCCCTATAAAAGAAAGAAATAAAAAGGTAAAAATAGAAATGATTATTTTTTTCATACTACCGCAAATCTGAAATATCAACTTTCAACGAAAAGATATTAGAATAAAGAGTTCCGTTTGCACCTCCAATATTAGAGAGTGCATAGTCAACTTGTATGCCTTTATATTTGAATCCAACACCAAAATTTGGTTCTAAGGTTAAGGATTCAGAATTATCAAAATTTCGTGTATTTTGAAAGTTATTGATACCACCTCTTATATACACGAAGTCTAAGTAATCAACTTGAAAACCGAAGGAAGGCGTTATACTTGCAAATGAACTGGCAATAATATCATTAGTCTCTGTAAAACGAACATTTAAGTCTAATGCAGTTAATAGACCAAACCCGTTAGCAATTTTGAATTTACGGGCTACTCCTAATTGCATTTTAGGTTTTGTTATTTCAATTTTTTCTGGAGTAACCGTCGGTATGATTTCATCATCATTATCTGGATTGCCATCATTAAGAATAGCTTGATTAATATCGTCATAGATAGCGATAATGGCATTTAATTCATCTTGTTCAAAAGACCACGCATTAAATGAGGTTGTAATATCTCTTAGCATGAGCCCAAAACGCCATGTGTCGGTGCTGTATTGGGCTCCTAAATCAAAACCAAAGCCGATTGAAGAAGCAAAATCACCAATTCTTCGTCTAATTACTTTTGCATTAACACCAACGTCAAACTTTTTATTATTTATGGTGAGTCTCTTAGCATAGGCAACATTTATTGCCCAATCTGCAGCTGAAAATAAACTAATGCGATTATAATCAATAGAGCCATCTACGATTAAATTTGTTGTATTTAAAATGTCATCAACTCCAAAACGAATGATAGAAGCCGCTATGGTACTTTCTGTATCTATAGGCTTAGCAATTGCTATATAATCATATTTTGCTATTCCTTGAAAATATTCAGCATGCATCAGTGCACCCTGATAATCATTAATACCAACTAATCCCGCAGGGTTCCAATAAATAGCATTTACATCATTGGTAACAGCTGCTGTGGCTTTTCCCATACCAAAAGCTTGCGCATCAACACCTATATTTAAAAATTCATTTGAAAATCCTCGTATAGTTTGACTATTAGCAAACAAAGGAAGTAGAATAAAAAAAAAGAGTACTTTTTTCAAAAGGCTGCCGTTTATGCAAATATCTAATTTAATTATGAAACGTATATGCTTAACTTATGAATTAACAACTTTACCATCTTTCATTTCGAGTTTCCTATCTGCCATATCAGCGAGCACTTTATTATGTGTTACGATGACAAATGTTTGGTTAAACTCATCACGTAGTTTAAAAAATAGTTCATGTAAGTTTTTTGCTGAAGCAGAATCTAAATTACCACTAGGCTCATCGGCAAAAATTACTTGAGGTTTATTTATAAGGGCTCTAGCGACAGCAACGCGTTGTTGTTCACCGCCAGAAAGCTCATTGGGTTTATGAGCTATTCTATCTTTTAAACCTAGAAAAGATAATATTCTTTCAGCTTCTTGTTCGGTTTCTTTTCTGCCTTTTTTACCAATATACGCTGGTATAGATACATTTTCTAAGGCAGTAAATTCTGGTAATAATTGATGAAATTGAAAAATAAATCCGATATGTTGATTTCTAAATTTAGAAATACTTTTATCATCTAAGCGAAGTATATTTTCTGAATTAAATGTTAATGTAGCATTATTAGTATTGGTTGGTTTATCTAATGTGCCTAAGATTTGTAATAGCGTAGTTTTACCAGCACCAGATGGCCCCACGATGGCTACAATTTCACCTTTATTTATTGTTAAGTTTACATCTTTTAATACTTGAAGATCGTTATAAAACTTATTAATATTTTTTGCTTCTATCATAGTTTGAATGCTAGAAAGCGAAAGTATGAAATTTAGCTTGTCTAAAAAATATTTTTAAGATTGTTATAGTCAATAAAATAAACCAATCTAAGTGAAAAAATATGTCGTGAAGGTTGATTGAACAAACTGTCTATGTTTTCTGAAAAATTTAGATTTGCTGCAGTGTCAAAATTTGTAATGGTGTTTCTATAAAAAGCAATTAATTGACTTCCGGGAGCAAATTGCCAGATATAGTTCAAATCTAAATTCCAACTATTAAAATTAATATTATCTGTTCCAGCATAAGAAGTTGGGTTTAAGAATCCGTCTTGCTCAAGTGCGAAATACTGATCATCATATTGTACAGCTTCCCAATTGTGTCTAAATGTAAGTGATAGAGATGATTTAATACCAAAACTAAATTTTCCTGATAGCGTATTATTTATCGATTTTCTATCACGTTGACCAAATATAATGCCTTCGGTGTCAGTATTATCTACATATCCTCTGTCAGCATCAGTTTTATTTATTCTAAAACCGTAGGTAAGCGAAAATTTATCATTAAAACGATATCTAGGGCGTAAACCAAAACCATAACCGCGCTTTGGGTCTTTGGTAAAAGTCGTAAGATAGACATCATAATCAAGCGCTAGCTTTTTTCTTCGATCACTCTCACCCCAATGATTTACATTTAATTGTTCAGGCCTATTAAAGAAAATACCACTGGTACTACCTTGTCTGGGTTCAAAAAAATCTTTTCGTTCAGTTCCGTAATTGATGTTACCGCCAAAGAAGTTACGTTTTTTTGTTTGAGACCAAGCTGATATTCCTGCTCTTGCCCCCGTATAAACTCCATTATGGTCTAAAAAATTAAAATTAAACCAATTTGTCACTTGTATATTGTTAAATCTTCCTTTAGGTTTTAATATTCTATAATTTACATTTCCATAAACCGTTCTTTCATTATTACTAAATAAAATACCTAAATCATTTGGGTCATATTTTTCATCTTCGAAGTTATAGCCTATTTCTCCTCGCCAATTACCAAAGCTTTTACCGATGCTCGTATCAAAAGTATAACCAGTATTCGTTTCACCATTTTCATAAACATTACTCATTTTTACAGATCCATCTATAAAGTATTTACTACTTTTCGTCTCAACATGGTATAGAAATCCGGTTGTATTAGCATCCCTAAAACTTCCTTCTCGCATTACATTTGTATTGATCAATGTAACAGACGAATTCTTATTAAACTGTTGGTCTAAAACTGTAACATTATAATTTGCAAAAGGTTCAGTAACTTTTTTGAAAAATTCTTCAGTTACAGTATCATCAGGATTCGTAGTTGTTCTTTTAATTGTTGCTTTTGTTCTTTCAGTAATTGCATTAAAAAAGCCAATACCTAATCCTTTTTTTGTTCTACCAGATACTTTAATTGCATTTAACATTTGAACATTATCGGGATTGTCAATTATTTCTTCATTATCGGCCAATTCATTTTGCACTGAAAAGAAACCAGTAGGAGTGTCTCCTATTCTACGAGAATAAAACAATCTTCCCTTATTAAAAAGTTCTGTTCCCTCTGTAAAAAATTGACGCTGCTCAGTGAACTGTTGCTCAAAAGGACCTAGGTTTAACACTACATTGTCAAAACCAGTTTGCCCGAAATCAGGAATTAATGTAGCATCAAGTGTGAAATTTTCAGTAATACCATATTTCAAATCCATACCAAAGCTTTCTTCAAAGATTGTTTGTCCGTCAAAAGAATTTGTCGTTCCAGAAGCATAGGGGTAAAATAATAAGCGTGTTGGTGGTTTAATATCTTCTAAGCCTTCTAATAAGCCATCATATTGTGTCCAACTGCCTTTAGTATTATCTATATGCGACCATGTATATTGTGCATTGGCACTTTGCACCCTTCTATGAATATTGATACCCCAAGTTTGTACTTTTTTATTTGCAAAGCGTAAAGCACGATAAGGTATTTTTATTTCTGCGATCCATCCTTTCTCAGTGAGTGCTACATCGCTTTCCCATACAGCACTCCAGTTGAAATCTTCATTACCATTAGACACTTTGCAATCTGCTTGTACGCCTGTACTCATAACAATAAATTCAAAAGGATTTTGCCCATCATCATTAGGGTTTATAGTAACTAAAAAGAAATCTGTATTACCAAAGCCATCTCGATTTGTAAACTCCATAGGGATCGTGGTTGGATTGTCATCATACATATAGGCTCCTATATAAATAGCAGCATCATCGTATAAAATTTTTACCTCAGTTTTTAAATTATCAGGTTCAGGTTTTCCATTATCAGGGCGCATCATCACAAAATCTTTTGCAACGGCTGCATTTTGCCAAACGGCATCATCCAACTTGCCATCAATTTTTGGAGCACTACTAATTTTTGTTGTTTTTAATGCTTTTCTTGGAGTTTCTAATTGTCCTTGTGTGTAGATTGAAAAAGTAAATCCGATTGCAAAAAGAAATAAATATTTAAAAGACATAATAAGTTGGGTAGATTTATTGAGTTATAAAATTACAGATGAATAAATGCTGAAATCTTAATTAGTTGTTAATTCAACCTAAAGACTTGTTAAATTTTATAGTGTTACAATTTTATCTTCATTTTTTAGGTTCGATTCTAATTTTCAATTTTGAATTTGTACTTTTGCGATGGTTTAAATCAAATATTCTACAATGAATTTACACGAATATCAAGGGAAAGAAATATTAAGCAGCTTTGGCGTAAGAACACAACGCGGTATTGTTGCTCATAATCATAAAGAAGCAGTTGATGCAGCTAAGCAATTATCAACAGAAACTGGCACGAGTTGGTGGGTTGTAAAAGCGCAAATACATGCTGGTGGTCGAGGAAAAGGAGGAGGAGTGAAGCTAGCTAAAAGTTTAGCTGAAGTGGAGTCTATTTCTGAAGACATTATCGGGATGATGTTAAAAACACCTCAAACTCCACCAGAAGGTAAAAAGGTGCATCAAGTACTTATAACTGAGGATGTATATTACCCAGGTGATAGTGAACCAGAAGAATACTATATGTCTGTTTTATTGAATAGAGCTACAGGTAGAAATATGATTATGTATTCTACAGAAGGAGGTATGGATATTGAAGCTGTTGCTGAAGAAACGCCACATTTAATATTTACGGAAGAAATTGACCCAGCTACCGGATTGTTGCCTTTTCAAGCACGTAAGATAGCTTTTAACTTAGGATTGTCTGGTGGAGCAATGAAAGAAATGGTAAGATTTGTTTCTTCATTATATACTGCTTTTGTAAAATCTGATTCTTCATTATTTGAAATCAATCCTGTATTAAAAACATCAGACGATAAGATCATGGCTGTTGATGCTAAAGTTACTTTAGATGATAATGCGTTGTTCCGTCATAAAGATTATGCTGAAATGCGTGATTTACGTGAGGAAAATCCAATTGAAGTAGAAGCAAAAGCAGCTGGATTAAATTATGTTGATCTTGACGGAAATGTGGGTTGTATGGTGAACGGAGCTGGACTTGCCATGGGTACTATGGACTTGATTAAACAAGCAGGAGGAGAGCCCGCTAACTTCTTAGATGTAGGCGGTACTGCTGATGCAAAACGTGTAGAAACAGCTTTTAGAATCATCTTAAAAGACGATAATGTAAAAGCAATTTTGGTAAATATTTTTGGAGGTATTGTTCGTTGTGACCGAGTAGCGCAAGGTGTTGTAGATGCTTACACAAATATGGGCGATGCTATTAAAGTGCCAATTATAGTACGTTTGCAAGGTACCAACGCTAAAGAAGCCAAAGAACTTATTGATAATAGTGGTATGGAGATTATCTCTGCTACCGAATTTCAAGAAGCTGCTGATAAAGTACAACAGGTATTATAATTTAAAAAAGTATTCCTTCAAAGCAGGAAATGTTTTATAAAAAAAAGAGCGATACAATTTGTTTCGCTCTTTTTTTGTTATTTATGTAGCACTACATAAACTTGCCAAAGAAAATAGCGTTCATCATTAATTTATTGGTACCATACCAAAATGCCCTAAAGTTGGTGTTGTCTGTAAATACAATTACTTTCCCTCTACCCATGTTAGCAGTTTTAAAAGGTATAGTGTTTGATAATGCCTTTAAATTTTCTTTAGAAATATAACCACTCAATAATGGTTTTTTGGTGTATTGTATTGCAGGTTTGTATGTGCCTGTACTATCTGGCTTTACAAACAATGTAGTATTTCTAAACAGCGCAATTTTATCGTTGTTATACCCAAAATTGACAGGGTGTGTTTTATCTAATTGCGCTTCAAAAATAGCACCACCAATTACCTGAGCACCTCGTAATCGCGAACGTTTATCAAAAACTACATTTTTTGTCACTGCTTTCGATTTTTTGAAATCTAATTTTATAAACTTCTTTGAATTCAACCAACGTAAACTATTTCTAAATCCAATTAAAGTACCTCCTGCTTGTACAAATGATTTTAATTTCTTTTCTACTTTATCTAAACCATTTCCAAACGAATTGGGTAAAATAATTGTTGTATAATGACTTAAATCTGTGTGTTCTAAATTTCGTGTGTCTAATTTCGTTATCGGAATATCATATCTAGTATCTAGTAAATGCCATATTTCACCAGCATCATAAGAGTTAATCCCATCTCCAATAAATATAGCAATATTAGGTTTTTTCAACGCTTTAAAATCATTACTACCTAAATCAATACCATCGGCTAAGCCAGTATTTACAGCATCTATGTTAACACCCGTTTCTATAGCTAGATTTGCAAGTAGTGTATGTATAGTTTCTGCTGATTTTTTTTGATTCTGAATAGGAATCATAATGGTACCGTAGTCATATTTCTTTCCATTAATTGAAAAGGGTTTCATGGCAACTTTAGCTCTTAAACCTCTCTTAAGAATTTGATACGTTAATTTAGGAGTATAATACTCGTCCCATTCATATAAATATGCATAATTACTTTTTGCAGATATTTTTCCTTTTGGAAAGGATAAACTGGTTACTTCTTCACCAAGATTAGATGCATTTGATGCATAATTATACGGTAGATCAAATGCCATTGGTAAAGTCCATGCAGAAACATCATAGAAGAGACTATCTTTAAATTTAGTACGCTTTTCAAACATGGCATTTATTAACCTCGAATTTGATTGATTCATAGGTACTATATAACTATGGTCATTTTTTTTATTCTTATAGAACTTTATATGTTGTCTTTTCAGCATTTCTGCAAAGTGAAAGGTCTTAGCTTTATCATTTTTGTCACCAAATACAATGGTCTTTGTTTTGATTTTTGACAACTCTTTTTGTGCGTTTTTATAAAAATCGCGTTGATAATTTAATAATTTCACACGCATTTCTTTTGCAGCCTTTTGTGTAGAGAGCCCCGCGGTAAACTGATTTCTTATAGAGTAAGGAAAACTTAATAATCCGTTATCACTATTTTGCAAATGACCTCGAGAACTCCCTTGTTCGAATAAGATACCAATACTTCCGTTAATATCAGGGAATGTTGACCCTTTTCCATAATAGAAGTCATCAAAACCTTCTTCAGAATAATAAAGTGAGCCAATTTTATCAAATGCTTTTGCGTGATATTCTCCAATTTGTCGAGTTAACTCTTGATTCATTTTTGGTGTTAACGGATGCGTTCTATCGGGTACACCAGGCTGAAAAAAGAACGTTGAATTGGTACCCATTTCATGGTGATCTGTTAGTATGTTAGGTTTCCATTTATGGAAAGTTTTAATTCTTGCTTGTGATTCGGGTAATTGAGCCACTAACCAATCTCTATTCATATCAAACCAATAATGATTTGTTCTTCCTCGAGGCCATGCTTCATTATACTCTCTATCATTACCATCTGGTGTTAGATTCTGATTTTTATGAGTATTTACCCAAGAAGCAAAACGATTTAATCCATCTGGATTATAGGAAGGATCAAATAAAATAATGGTATTGTCTAGTAATTCATTAATGTAAGTTCCTTCAGCTGCCGCAAGGTAATAGGCTAAAAGCAATCCCGCATTTGCACCACTGGGTTCATTACCATGAATTGAAAACCCTTGATATAAAACCAATGGCATTGTTTCAGTATTTAGAACTGAAGATTGATTAGCATCAGATAATTTTAAATGTTCTTTTCTTATTTGCTCTAAATTTTGATGATTTTTTGGTGATGTTATGGTCAACAGCAAAAGCGGTCTATCTTCGTATGTTTTTCCGCGATTTTCTAGCGTAATTCGATCTGAAGCTTTAGCCAAAGCTCTCATATACTCAGCTAACTTATCATGAGAGACATGCCATTCGCCAACTTGAAATCCTAATATACTTTCTGGTGTTGGTATATTTTGATTATACGAAATATCTTGTGGTAAATAATACGATAAGTCAACTTTATTTTGTGTAAAAGTTGAGAATGAAATTAATAAATAAAAGAGAAGTAGTACTTTTTTGAGCATTGTAGTTAGTTTTGATATGATAAATTTATAAAAAAACCGCTCAATTCGAAATTGAGCGGTTTTTTGTAGTTAATATAAAAATATTGAATTAGTTACTTGTTATATATCATCAAAATTAATATCAGTAAAACTTTCTGGGGTAGCAGCTCCGTTTTCCTCAGTACCATTTACTTTTTGATAATCTTTTTGATGACGTTCAGAGATTACTTCTTCGCCTTTTTCAGAAATGATAAAATCTGTAGCTTTATCTAACATTTCTCTAAACTCCGAAAAATCTTCTTTGTAAAGATAAATTTTATGCTTTTTATAATGGAATGATCCATCATCATGTGTAAACTTCTTACTTTCTGTAACTGTTAAGTAATAATCACCTGCTTTTGTTGATCTTACATCAAAAAAGTACGTTCTTCTACCTGCTCTCAACACTTGCGAAAAGATCTCTTCTTGCTCAGTAAACTCTTTTTCACTCATAATAATCTTTACTTTAATTCTTCATTAATAGTGAACAAATCTAAAAAAATAAATTACTCAAACAAGTTTTTATATAAAATTCTTTTAGTGTATGTCGGTAGATTGCTCGAGAAGTTGCTGATTATAAAGCTCTTGGTAATATCCCTTTTTATTAGAAAGTTCATGATGTGTGCCTTGTTGAATTATAGTACCTTCATCTAGTACAATAATATAATCTGCATTCTTAGCAGAAGACACCCTATGACTAACAATAATGGTAGTTTTGTTTTTACTAACCTTTTCGAGATTGTTTAGTATAATTTCCTCTGTTTCTGTATCTACTGCCGAAAGGCAATCGTCAAATATTAATATCTTAGGATTACCAATAATAGCTCTAGCTATAGAGGTACGTTGTTTTTGTCCGCCCGATAAAGTAACACCGCGCTCACCTACGGTTGTTTCATATCCTTCACTAAATTCAGAAATATTATGATGTATATGTGCATCTTTTGCTGATTGAATGACTTCTTCATCTGTAGCATTCACCTTACCGAACTTTATATTATTTTTTATAGTATCAGAAAAAAGGAAAGCTTCTTGTGGTACAAAACCTATGGCTTCTCTAAGGCTATCAAGGTTTAAATTTTGAATAGGTATGTTATCGATTAAGATTAGACCTTTATCGACATCATATAAACGAGCTATAAGATTGATTATGGTTGACTTTCCAGACCCTGTTCTACCCAATATTGCAAGCGTTTTTCCGCTTTTAAGCGTAAAGGAAATATTTTTTAGTGCTTCAATACCAGTATCATCGTATACAAAAGACACATCTTTGAATTCAATAGTGCCTTCTATAACCGATTTTTCCTGTATGGTATTTTTTATTTCTGGTTTTACTTCTAAAAACTCATTAATACGCTTTTGAGAAGCTTCTGCTTGCTGTACAATAGATGTTACCCAACCCACAACAGCCACGGGCCAAGTGAGCATATTTACATACATAATAAATTCTGCAATAACTCCTATACTTTCTATTTGTCCGTTAATATAGCGCGTGCCTCCAATATAAATCACGAGAAGATTACTCATTCCGATAAGCAGGATCATTAAAGGAAAGAATAAGGCTTGAACCTTAAATAGCGCAATATTTTTTTGTTTACTTTTTATGGCTAAAGAATTAAATGTATTAAATGAAGGTTTCTCAATACCGTAGGCTTTTATAACATTAATACCTGAAAAGACTTCTTGCGCATTCGTAGTTAACTTCGAAAGATATTCTTGTACAATTCTACTTCGTTGATTGATAACTCTACTAATAAAATAAATAGATACAGACAATATAGGTAGTGGTAGTAAAGTATATAAGGTTAATGTGCTATCTATGGTTAACATATTACCTATCACTATAATAAATAGTGTAATCATATTAATAGTGTACATAATTGCAGGTCCAAAATACATGCGTACTTTACCAACATCTTCACTAATTCTATTCATTAAATCACCAGTTCTATTCTTTTTGTAGAAGTTTTGAGAGAGACGCTCATACTGCTGAAATATTTCATTTTTTAGATCAAATTCAATATGTCTAGACATTACTATAATGGTTTGTCGCATAATAAAAGTGAATAAACCAGATAAAATAACAGCACCTACAATAAGCAATATGTTCACAAGAAGTTCATCTTTTACTACACTAATCTCGGCTACAGTACCTTGCTGATAATCTTCTACAATGGTTAGCGATTTATTAACTAATCTTGGTGTAAAAAGAGAAAAGATACGAGCAATAATGGTAGTGACAATACCAATAATTAGCCTATACTTATATTTTACAAAGAATTTATTTAGATATTTTAGTGCTTTCAAAAATGAAGGGTTGAAAAGGCTAAAATAAGATAATTAAAAGAGTTAAAAAACCGTTGAGAGTTAATGAAGTCTTAAATTATTTTTTGTGGTTGAAGTTTAGTTGTCATTAACTATTAAAAAAGTACCTTTGCAGCGATTTTTAATAATTGAAAGAGATACTATTCTATAAAGTTCTATTGATATAATGTTAAACAGAAGACATATACGAATAAAAGTAATGCAGTCAATCTATGCATTATTACAATCTAAAAATGATGATTTAGATAGAGAAGAAAAATTTCTTCATTTTAGTTTAGCAAAAAGTTATGACTTATACGTTTTACAGTTAAGTATGCTAATCGAAGTACGTGAAATGGCAAGTGCACACCTTGAACTAGCAAAGAAAAAACATTTGGCAACTTCTGAGGATATAAATCCCAATAGAAAATTTATAAAAAATCAAGTACTGTTATCATTAAAAAATAGCGAAGAATTATCTGGCTATATTAAAGATAAAAAGTTAAAAAACTGGAAAGATCACTCAGAATATGTGCGTGTTATCTGGAATGAAATTAAGAATAGTGATTTATATAAAAAGTATATTGCGTCAAGTAATTTATCTTTTGAAGATGATAAAAAGTTTGTTGTAGAGATTTTTAAAGAAATTATTGCTCCGAATGATAAGTTATTCGATTATTATGAAAGTGAAAATCTTAGTTGGATAGATGATATTCCGTTAGTTAATACGTTTATTATTAAGAAAATAAACAATTTAAAATCAGGCAAAACTTTAAAACTTCAACCTTTATTTAAAGATGAAGATGATAAACAATTTGTTTCAGATTTGTTTAGAAAAATGGCACTACATCATTCGGAATTTACAGACGATATTGATCAAAAAACACCAAATTGGGATACAGATAGAATTGCTGAAATCGATCTTATTTTAATGAAAATGGCCTTAACGGAATTTGTGTATTTTCCTTCAATACCAGTTCGTGTAACGATCAATGAATATTTAGAAATTGCCAAAGATTACTCAACCTCTAAAAGTAGTTTTTTTATAAATGGTGTTTTAGATAAATTATCGAAAGAATATTTAGCATCAGATAAAATAAAAAAGATTGGTAGAGGATTGCTATAATTTATATAATTTTACAATCAGAATTTAAAATAATTAAAAATGAATAAAATAGTTGTTTTTGCTGTTGTAGCTGCAATGACATTGTTTTCGTGTAAAGAAAATGTAGCTGCTAAGATCAATAAAGAAAATTTAAAAATTGCTAAAGAGCGTGATTATAATATGAATGAAGGTGCTGCAGCGATTACTTTCGACAAGACCGAGCATGACTTTGGTGTTATTAATGAAGGAGATGTAGTTGAAACTACATTTAGTTTTAAAAACACTGGTAAAACCGATTTGATTATAACTAATGCTACAGCTCCTTGTGGGTGTACGGTACCAAGCTGGCCCAAAGAGCCGATTGCTGTGGGTAGTACAGGTGAAATTTTAGTTAAGTTTAATTCAAATGGTAAACCTAATAAACAAAGTAAAACTGTTACTTTAACGACTAATACTCCCGCGGGTAAAGAGCAAGTAGTCATACGAGCGCAGGTAACTCCAAAGCAAAAGAAAATATCTTAAAGTAGATTTATGACATACATACAAATGATCTTTTTACAGACTTCTGGTAGTAACATAGGTAATTTCATTATGATACCTTTAATGTTTGCTATTATTTATTTCTTTATGATTCGCCCTCAGGTTCAGCGTCAGAAAAAAGAAAAAAAATTTCAAACTGAAATAAAAAAGGGAGCTAAAATAGTAACAACAAGTGGTATTCATGGTAAAATTTTAGAATTGAATGATAATGATAACACCTGTGTTATAGAAACTAGTGCTGGTAAAATAAAGTTTGAGCGTTCTGCAATTTCTATGGAACTTAGTAAAAGATATTCTAAAGAGGTAAAAAAATAAATAGTTTAGAAATTATTATATTTATAAAGTGGGCATATATATGCCCACTTTTTTTATATTTAATCAGTTTATAAATCTGCCTTAAAAATAAATTGGTTATTTCGTAATGAGTTATAAAAGGTGTTCGTCAACCTAAGTTTGTTTTAGGTGCTCATCATAAATACTAGATTTATTGAGAGATGAGATTCAGAAATAAATTTAGAATGACACTTTAAAATATAATTATGATATAAAAACAAATATGAATTCTGAACAGAAAAAAATAAAGAGTAATAAAAAGATCAAGGTTTTTGTCATTTTTTTAGTACTGTCTTTAGTTTTCTGGCTATTAATTAAACTTTCTGGGCAGTATGAAGCTACTACTAAAATAGCCGTTACTTATAAAGATATACCTAAGAATAAGTTGTTACAGACTGAAACTACGAATCAGGTCGATGTTAGGTTGAAAGCTATTGGGTTTACCTTATTTAAAAACAAGTTAGGTAACAAAAGCGTTGAAGTAAGTTTAAAAAATATAAAAAGGAAAAAAGGAGCTACTTACTATTACCTTACATCAAATATGCTTTCTGTGCTACGTGAAAAATTTTCTAAATCTGAGATAATGCAGGTAAGCCCAGATACCTTGTTTTTTAACCTAGGAAGAAGTACATCAAAAAAACTAAGAGTTGTACCCAATTTAGATATTGATTATAATGTAGGCTATAGCCTTTCTGGTGATTTAAAAATAGAACCCGATTTTATTACAGTTACTGGACCAGAATCGCAGATTGATACGATGCTTAATGTTTATACTGAAAAGCTTGTACTTAAAAATGTAAATAACACAGTTGAGAAGACACTATCTATTATAAAACCTAATAAATTAAATAATGTTCGATATTCTGATGAGCGCGTAAAAGTTAGCGGAGATGTAGAAAAATTTACTGAACGAAAATTATTAGTAGATTTTCAGGTTATAAACTTACCAAAAACGTATGAAATTGCTACCTATCCTAAAAAGGTCGAGTTGGTTTTTAAAATAGGTTTATCTGACTTTAATAGTATTTCGGTAAATGATTTTAATGTGGTGTGTGATTATAAAGAATCTAGTGATAATGATTTGAATTATCTGATACCTAAACTTAAAAAGAAATCTAACTTAGTTAAGGATGTCAATATTTTGCCAAATAAAATTGAGTTTTTACTAGAAAAATGAAAGTAGTTGGACTAACAGGTGGTATAGGTAGTGGTAAAACTACAGTTGCAAAGTTATTTATAGAATTAGGTGTGCCTGTTTATTTTACAGATGATCATGCTAAAAGACTCATGAATTCATCTAGCGTAATTAAGCAGAAACTTATAGCGGAATTTGGTACAGATGCTTTTATAAATGAAAGATTAAATAGGGCATATTTGGCGAAAATTGTCTTTAACAACACAACTAAATTGGCTGCTATAAATGCCATTGTACACCCTTCGGTGAGAAATAGTTTTAAACGATGGGTAAGAAAACAAAGAACGAACTATGTTATTCAAGAGAATGCTATTCTTTTTGAAAGCGGAATGCATAAAAATTTCGATACAATCATCTCTGTTGTCGCTCCGTTAGAAGAGCGAGTAAGTAGAGTAATGAAAAGGGATAATGTGAATAAAATAGATGTTATATCTAGAATTAATAATCAATCGTCTGACAAAGAAAAAATTGCTAAATCTAATTATATAATCCATAATATTGATCTAGAGAATACCAAAAAGCAAGTAGTAGAGATTCATAAAAAATTATTGCAGTGAATCTTCTGAACAGCACAAACCTTAAAAAATTGTTAAAAAGACTACTTTTTAGTTAATGTTAGTTAAAGAATTTAACAAACTTTAGAGAAAAATTAACTTTGTTTGAGATGAGTAAGCGCATTTTTATACTCTTAATTATTTTAATGAGTACTGCCCTTATAGGGATTATAGCCGTACAGATATATTGGATAAAAAGTTCTATTGAAATACGTGATAAACAATTCACTAATGATGTTCAGGTAGCACTAGCAAACGTAAGTGATAAGGTACAACGGCGTGAGATGAATGATTTCTTTAAAGAAAACGCCCCAGAGATTATGAAATCTCAAACATCATCTGAGTTAGGAGTTAAAGACATTTTCTTTCAAAGGATAGATTCTAGCAGAAATGAGATATTTACTTTTAGACAGAGTATTTTAGAGACGCCGAGTAAAGCAGTATTACCTTTATTTGAGAATGATACGATTAATTTAAAATCATTTTTTAGTAAACGCGAGAGAGAAATTAAAAGTATTAATACAGCGATGCCCGATCTTCCAGTATTAACTACGAAAGAGCGGTATGAAACATTAGAAAAGTTAAGTAATATTGAAAGATTGCAAATGGAAAGTATCTACATGCAAATAGCACCTAGCAGACCTATTTATAATCGTGTTACGAAACGTGAAATTTTAATTAATTTAAAAAATGAACTCAAGCGTAGAGGTGTAGATACAGACTTTGAATTTGGTGTTTTTAATGATGGTTTTCCAACGAAGTTAAAATCAGATAAGTTCAAAAAATTAAAAGATAACGGGTATGTTGTACCGTTATTCGCTGGAGAAAATGGTACAAGTGAGTACCAATTGTTTGTTAATTTTCCTGACAAAGGTAAGTATATATTAGCAACCATATCTAGTATATTAGCACTATCAGCTATTTTTATTTTGGTAATTATTTTTGCATTTGCAAGTGCACTATACCAGCTAATTAAACAAAAACAGATATCAGAGATAAAAACTGATTTTATTAATAACATGACGCATGAGTTTAAAACACCCATAGCAACTATTAATTTGGCATTAGATGCCATAAAGAATCCGAAGATAATTGGAGAACAAGATAAGGTATTGCGATATGCGCAGATGATACGAGAAGAGAATAAGCGTATGCATGGTCAAGTTGAAAATGTTTTACGAATTTCTAAGCTCGAAAAAAATCAAATAGACCTAAGTAAAAGTGTAGTAAACTTACATGAGGTGATAGCTGATGCAATAACACATGTAGATTTAATTGTAAACGATAAGCAAGGATATATTAAAACACATTTAAAAGCAACCTCAACCGAAATAATGGCGAGTAAATTTCATTTTACTAATGTAATAGTCAATATGCTTGACAATGCTATAAAATATACCAGAGAGTCACCCAAAATTGATATTTATACAGAGAATGCAGGGAACCATATTTTGCTAAAAATAAAAGATCAAGGTATTGGTATGGGCAAAAATGTACAAAAGCATGTATTTGATAAATTTTATAGAGAACAAAAAGGAAATATTCATGATGTTAAAGGCCATGGTTTGGGTCTATCTTACGTCAAAAAAATTGTAGAACACCACCACGGTAGTGTTTATGTTGAAAGTGAAAAAGGTAAAGGAAGTGTTTTTACCGTTAAATTACCCCTAATTTAATTAAAAAAATGGCGAACAAAAAAATCTTATTAGTAGAAGATGATCCGAACTTCGGAACTGTATTGAAAGACTATTTAACCTTAAATGATTATGATGTTGCACACGCAAAAGATGGTTTAGAAGGTTTAATAATGTTTAAAAATGATGATTATGACATTTGTATTTTAGATGTAATGATGCCAAGAAAAGATGGTTTTTCTTTAGCTAAAGACATCAAATCAGCTAAACCAGATGTACCGATCATATTTTTAACAGCAAAAACAATGAAAGAAGATGTATTAAAAGGTTATGAAGTAGGCGCAGATGATTATTTAAATAAACCTTTTGATTCTGAAGTGCTGTTGTATAAAATAAAAGCTATCCTTCAGAGAAGAGAGGCAGATTCTTCTTCAGATGAGGAACAGCATGAATTTCAAATAGGTAAATTTCATCTCAATTCAAAATTGAGACATTTATCATTTGATGGAGGCGAGATACGTAAATTATCTCCAAAAGAAAATAAACTTCTAAAAATGCTAGCACTTCATATTAATGATTTAATGCCTAGAGAGCTAGCCTTAACAAAAATATGGAGAGATGATAATTACTTCACTTCTAGAAGTATGGATGTATATATTGCCAAGTTACGCAAATACTTAAAGCCAGATCCCGAAGTAGAGATTATTAATATTCACGGTGAAGGTTTTAGATTGATTGTAAATTAAGCTTGAATTCTCGTTTTATCTATCTTTGTATTCTATGGCAAAGTTTATAAAATTATATAACGAGAACCCTAACGAAAAAGAAATTGATAAGGTGGTAGCTATACTCCGTAAAGGAGGTATTATTATATACCCAACAGATACGGTTTATGGCTTAGGATGTGATATCACAAATACAAGGGCTTTAGAAAGAATTGCCAAGATCAAAAATATAAAACTTGCTAAGGCCAATTTCTCTTTTATTTGTAACGATTTAAGTCATCTGTCAGATTATGTGAGACAGATCGATACTTCTACGTACAAAATACTTAAAAAAGCACTACCAGGTGCTTATACGTTTATTTTACCAGGTAATAATAATTTACCTAAAGCTTTTAAGAATAAAAAGACCGTTGGTATTCGTATTCCCGATAATAATATAGCACGTGAGATTGTTCGTGCTTTAGGAAACCCCATAGTGTCAACTTCAATATATGATGAAGATGAAGTTATAGAATATACTACAGATCCAGAACTTATTTTTGAAAAATGGCAGCATCAAGTAGATGCAGTTATTGATGGAGGTTATGGTGATAATCAAGCATCAACAATTATAGACATGTCAGATGGTTACCCACAGGTTATTCGTGAAGGAAAAGGGGCACTTTCTATTTTATAATTCTTTACCGTTACTAATTAGTTCTTGATAATTTTTATTGAGTCTGTTTAATAAGATTCCATATAATAATTGATAGAATAGCCAGAATAAAAACATTACAAATAGTAGAATAACAGCTATAACTACCCAAACCAAAACCATATTAGTGTCTTCGGGTATTTTCTCTAAAAACTCTTCTGAATTCAGTGTTTTATACATTAATACTGTACCCACAATGGGTACAAAAGAAATCGCAAAACCTATGTAATATTTTACTGTCTTTCTTGTTTTTAAAATATTCTGCATCAATATTTTAGGATTTGAATTAGCAGAGATAGATTTGTAGTTTTTATAAAATAAAAAGATAAAAATTAAAGCTCCTAGATAAAATATAATACTTATTATGGTGTAAAAACTGCCCAATTCAAAATCTTTAATTTGGGTAGAAGTGTTTTTATCGTTAAATACCAAGAGGAGTAAATGAGGAAGTACAAATTCTAGAATACTAATAATAAATATCCATTTAACTATTGAAGATGATTTCTTATGAATGAGCTTTGACAACTCACCCTGTGTGTATTTTGGAAGAGAAGCTTCTTGCTTTTTCCAATCTTTTTTTAATAAATCTAATTGATCCATGTCTATGACGGATTTAATATTTTTTTTAATTTCGTTTTCACTCTGTTCATTTTAACGCGGGCATTCACTTCTGTTATACCTAGAGTTTCAGCGATTTCTTTATAATTTTTATCTTCTAAGTATAAGAAGATAAGTGCTTTTTCAATATCTGATAATTGTTTAATAGCCTTGTACATTAATTTGAGCTGTTCTTCTTCAGTATCATCATACTGCTGCGCTTGAATTTTAAATAAAACAGTATCAAAATCTTGAGTTTTTATTGATCTTTTTGACTTTCTGTATAGTGTAATTGCAGTATTTAGAGCAACGCGATACATCCATGTTGTAAATTTTGCTTCTCCTCTAAACTTAGGATAGGCTTTCCATAATTGAATTGATATCTCTTGAAAAAGATCATTATGGGCATCCTGATTTGAGGTATAAAGCCGACATACTTTATGAACGATGTTCTGATTTTTCTCTAAATCAGCTATAAATTTATGTTCTAGGTCTTTGGTCACTTTTCAATTTGGTTCTAACCTATTTGTATGAATTTAGTTCGCAATGTTACAGTTTAGTTTTAAATAAAAACAAAATGATTTAAAAAATTAATTTTTTTTATATAAATTTGTTTAAGTTATTTTTTTAAAAATTAAACAAAAATATCATGAATGCCATTAAAACGAAGTTTTCAATTAAAGATTTAGAAAATTTTACTGGCATAAAGTCTCATACTATTCGTATATGGGAAAAGCGCTATAAACTGTTAGAACCGAGCAGAACAGATACGAACATTCGTTATTATGATAGCGAAAATTTTATCAAGCTCCTCAACATAAATCTTCTTTACAAGAACGGATATAAGATATCTAAAATAGCAAAACTTACAGAAACAGAATTATTTTTAAGAGCTAAAGAACTTACATCTTCTCAAGCCGTTAAAGAAAGCTCGATGAATGCTTTTAAGTTAGCCATGCTTAATTTTGATGTAAATCTTTTTAACGATGCTTATACTCAGCTATTGGGATTTAAAACTTTTCGTGAAATTTTTATGGATGTCTTTATACCCTTATTAGAACACATAGGCGATTTATGGCAAACAAAATCAATAAAACCAGTGCATGAACATTTTATTTCTAACTTAATTACACAAAAGCTTCAGGCAAATATTGAACGTAATCAATCTATAAATTTTAATAAATCAACATATACTTACGTATTGTATTTACCTACTAATGAAATACATGAATTAGGATTGTTGTACTTACATTACGAGTTAACATTAAGAGGTATTCATTCTATCTATTTAGGTCAAAATATTAACAAACATAGTGTTAGAGATTTACGAGATTTTTATGAGAAGATAAATTTTATTTCCTATTTTACGGTAGAGCCGAACGAAGAAGAGATAAACGCCTACATAAAAGATGCTCATAGAGAATTAGTAGAGGGGAGCGATAATAGGTTTTGGTTCTTAGGTCGTAAAGCAATACGATTTAAAGATACCATGTTACCTGAAAATATGAAAGCATTTATATCAATCAGTGAACTTTTAGAAAATTTATCATAATGCAAAAAGTTGTCATCATAGGCTCCGGATTTTCTTCACTAGCATCTTCTTGCTATTTAGCTAAGGCTGGATATGATGTTACAATTTTAGAGAAAAATGCTACAATAGGAGGTAGAGCTAGAGTATTAAAAAAAGATGGTTTTAAATTTGATATGGGCCCTACTTGGTATTGGATGCCAGATGTCTTCGAAAGCTTTTTTACAGATTTTGACAAAAAACCATCAGATTATTACAAGCTTGAACGATTGAGTCCTGCATATAAGGTGTATTTTGGCGACAAAGATGCAATTGAAATTGCAGATAATTTAGAGGCTATTTATAAAACTTTTGAAGAGCATGAAAGTGGTAGTGCTAAACATTTAAATAAATTTTTAAAAGCAGCTAAATTTAATTATGAGGTTGCTATTAAAGATTTGGTATATAGACCTGGTGAAACCATTACTGAGCTTATTACTCCAGTTACGGTAAAACGAGTACACCAATTCTTTAGAAGTATAAGTGCTCAAGTTAGAGCTAAAATTAAGAACACAAAGTTAAGACAGATTTTAGAATTTCCAGTATTGTTTTTAGGTGCTAAACCTAGTAATACCCCATCTTTCTACAATTTTATGAATTATGCTGATTTTGGTTTAGGTACTTGGCATCCAGTTGGTGGTATGTTTGAGGTTATAAATGCAATGACAGCATTAGCTACTGAACTAGGTGTAGAAATTAAAACTGAGAGTAACGTAGAGCGTATTGAAGTAATTGAAGGTAAGGTAACCAGTGTTTTTACTAATAAAAGTATTTTAGACGCAGATATAGTGCTCAGTGGCGCAGACTATCACCACACAGAAACACTCTTAGATGAAAATCTACGCCAATATTCAGAAAGATATTGGGATAAAAGAACCTTTGCACCATCCTCATTACTTTTTTATGTGGGGTTTGATAAAAAATTATCGAATGTAAGGCATCATACTTTATTTTTTGATGCAGATTTTGATATTCACGCTAAACATATTTATGATCAACCATCATGGCCAGAAAAGCCTTTGTTTTATGCAAGTTTTCCAAGTATTACCGATGACTCATTTGCTCCTCATGGTAAAGAAGCGGGTGTATTTTTAATACCACTAGCTCCTGGTATAGAAGATACGGCCGAATTAAGAGACAAGTATTTTAATCAAATTATAGAAAGATTTGAAAATTTGACAGAACAGAATATTAAAGAAAATATTATCTTTAAAGAGTCCTTTTGTGTGAATGATTTCATAAACGATTATAACTCATATAAGGGCAATGCATATGGTCTTGCTAATATTTTAACTCAAACGGCTTTTTTACGACCCAAAATTAAAAGTAAAAAAGTTGAAAATTTATTTTTTACAGGTCAGCTTACAGTACCAGGTCCAGGTGTCCCACCATCGCTAATATCTGGTAAAATAGCTGCTAATTCAATTATTAAACATGCAAAAATTAGATCTTATGAAAAAACAATTGTTTGATCAGGTCTCTGAAAAATGTAGCAAGGCAGTTACAAATTCGTACAGCACATCTTTTTCGTTGGCTGTTAAAATGTTAGCCCCTTCAATTAGAGGTGATATCTATAATATTTATGGATTTGTTCGTTTTACTGATGAAATCGTTGACACCTTTCATGATTACGATAAAGAACGACTTATTAATCAATTCGAGAAAGATTATTACAGTGCCTATGAGCAAGGAATTAGCATGAATCCAATTTTAAATGCTTTTCAATATACTGTAAAAAAATATAAAATCGATGACAGCCTTATTCAAGCTTTTTTAAGTAGTATGAAAGCTGATTTAAAAGAGATAAAATATACGACCAAAGAGGAGTTTAATGCTTATATTTATGGTTCTGCTGATGTTGTTGGGTTAATGTGTTTAAAAGTATTTGTAAACGGAGATCAAAAGAAGTATAACGAATTAAAAGCCGCTGCTATGCGATTAGGATCTGCGTTTCAAAAGGTAAATTTTTTACGTGATTTAAAAGATGATTATGAGTTGCTAAATAGGTCGTATTTTCCGAATGTAGATTTAAAATCATTAGATACAGCATCTAAAGAAAAAATCATAAAAGAAATTGAAGATGATTTCAATTATGCTTTTAAAAACGGAATACTCGAACTCCCAGTTGAGGCAAAGTTTGGTGTTTACACGGCATTTAGGTATTATCGAAGATTACTAAAAAAACTCAAAAAAGTACCTTCTGGTAAAATTATTGAAACAAGAGTTCGTATCTCTAACCCAATGAAAATTAATTTATTGGCACGTAGCTATGTAAAATATAAATTAAATTTAATTCATCACGTATGATTTTTGCATTAATAACCTTAGGAACATTTATGGTCATGGAAGGCGTTACTTGGTGTACGCATAAGTTTGTAATGCATGGTTTTGGTTGGTTTTTACATGAAGATCACCATCAACCAGGCTACCCACATGTTTTTGAAAAGAATGATGCATTTTTTATCATTTTTGCCGTGCCAAGTATTTTACTATTTTATTTTGGAGTTGAAGGAGGTATAAACTATTTATTTTTTATTGGTCTTGGTATTTTGTTATATGGTATGGCGTATTTTTTAGTACATGACGTACTGATTCATAGAAGGTTTAAATGGTTTGATAATACGCAGAATAGATATTTAAGAGGTCTTCGTAAAGCACATAAAATTCATCATAAAAAAATGGGTAAACACGATGGTGAATGTTTCGGTATGTTGTTTGTTCCTTTTAAATACTTTAAAAAAGTTCAATAACTTTTAATGGAAAAATACATATACCTTTTATTAAACATTGGTAGTATTTCTATTCCCTTTATATACAGCTTTGAAAAACGAATGCGCTTTATTAAGTGGTGGAGAGAAGTATTGTTAGCCACGATTATTACAGCAGCAATTTTTATTGTTTGGGATATAATTTTCACAAAGAATGGTGTTTGGGGCTTTAATGAACGTTACTTAGTAGGAATTAATATTGTAAACTTACCGCTAGAAGAGTGGTTGTTTTTTTTATGCATTCCGTATGCAAGTATGTTTATACATTATGCATTTCAATACTTTTTTCCAAAGTCAAAGTTATCTTCAAAACTTACTAATGTGATTACGATACTTTTAATCATTATACTATTAACAGTAATACTTTCTAATATAGATAAGGCATATACTTTTTATAATTTTTCGTTGCTTATTTTAGTCTTATTGTATAGCCTTTTTACGCAAGAAGAAGAATTGAGGGTATTTTACATAAGCTTTTTAATTATACTTATTCCTTTTTTTATTGTGAATGGAATTCTTACCGGAAGCTTTATCGAAGATCAAGTGGTATGGTATAATAATGCTGAAAATTTAGGAATACGTATGGAGACTATACCGATTGAAGATATTGGCTATGCCTTTAGTATGATCTTTATGAGCATCATCATGATTTCTAAGTTTAAAAAGAAAAACATATTTAAACATGAAGTTGTATAAATTAGAAACTAAACAACTAGTACATACAACACTAGATAGTTGCTGGGATTTTTTTTCGAGTCCTAAAAATTTAAAAGAAATTACCCCAAATTATATGGGTTTCGAAATTATAGATGAAGTTGAAGATACAATGTATCCTGGTCAAATAATTCAATATTTTGTAAAACCAGTATTAAATATCCCAATGCGGTGGGTAACTGAGATTACTCAGGTTAAAGACAAAGAATTCTTTATTGATGAACAACGCTTTGGTCCCTATAGCTTATGGCATCATAAACATTTTTTCAAGGAGGTTGATAATGGAGTAGAAATGCGTGACGTTGTACATTATGGTTTACCATTAGGGCCTTTAGGTAGATTAGTAAATTCACTCTTTATAAAAAAACAACTTGAGACTATTTTTGACTACCGATTTAAAAAAGTAAACGAATTATTTAATGGAAACTAAAGAAATAGCTGTTTTCTGGTTTCGTAGAGATCTTCGTCTGTATGATAATGTAGGTTTAAGCAATGCCTTAAAATCTGGGCTCGACGTATTACCAATTTTTATTTTTGATGATGATATTTTAGATCAATTGCCTAAGGATGATGCAAGAGTCACGTTTATTTACGATTCGTTGCATAGTGTTCATCAAGAATTAAAAGAAAAAGATAGTTCGTTCTTAATTAAAAAAGGTAAACCTTTAGAAGTTTGGCAAGAATTAGTAAAAGACTACTCTATCAAAAAGGTATTCTTTAATAAAGATTATGAGCCTTATGCCATACAACGGGATCAAGAAATTATTGATTTTTTACTTGAACAAGGTATAAGTGCGTACGCCTATAAAGATCAAGTGATCTTTGAAAGAGCTGAGGTTGTCAAAGATGATGGAAAGCCTTATACGGTATTTACACCTTATAAAAGAAAATGGTTGCAGCATTTTAATAACCCAAATTTTTCCTTACAAGATACTGCTTGTAATTTCAATAACTTTTTTCAGTTTTCAGCTAGTTTCCCTACGATAGAACAAATTCGGTTTAGCAGAAGCAACATAAAAGTAAAACCTTATACGCTTCATGGTGTTGACAATTATGATGAACATAGAGATTTTCCTTTTAAAGATGATACTTCCTATGTGTCTCCACATCTAAGATTTGGTACGGTAAGCGTGCGTGAATTTGTAAAATTAGCTTCAAGTAGAAATGAAACCTTTCTAAGTGAGTTAATTTGGCGTGAATTTTTTATGCAAATTTTATATCATTTCCCAAAGGTGGTAACTGAAAATTTTAGGTCAAAATACGATGGTATTCAGTGGCGTAATAATGAGAAAGAGTTTGAAAAGTGGTACATTGGAGAAACTGGGTATCCAATTGTCGATGCGGGTATGCGACAGTTAAATAAAACGGGTTATATGCATAATAGAGTACGTATGGTCACTGCTAGTTTTTTATGTAAACATTTATTAATCGATTGGCGATGGGGCGAAGCATATTTTGCCAAAAAACTTTTAGATTATGAGTTATCATCTAATAATGGAAATTGGCAATGGTCTGCTG
This sequence comes from Maritimimonas sp. 2210JD6-3, assembly GCF_056591795.1. Taxonomy (NCBI): domain Bacteria; kingdom Pseudomonadati; phylum Bacteroidota; class Flavobacteriia; order Flavobacteriales; family Flavobacteriaceae; genus Maritimimonas; species Maritimimonas sp. 2210JD6-3. The sequence continues at coordinate 310,969 of NZ_JBWQOJ010000001.1, forward strand.
GAACAGGATGTGATGCTTCACCCTATTTTAGAATTTTCAATCCAACCTCACAACAAGAAAAGTTTGATAAAAATCAAGAATACATACGTACTTGGGTAGATGATTTAGATGAAGACTCCTATCCAGATCCTATAGTTGAACATACGTTTGCAAGACAACGAGCCATCAATACTTATAAAGCAGGTATTGCTAATTACTAATACACAATAAAGTTAGTGTAGTATGTTTTTTAGGAGCCACAAGCGCATTTAGTATTTCAAATTTTAATTCAAATGAAGTAGTACTTTTCTGTATTGTTTTTACTTGAATTTTTTGATCGCTATTGGCTTTTAAAGTGAATACATCATTCTGATTATGTAAAGTATAAACTGAACTGTTTTTTAAAATAAAATCAGCATCAGAATTATTTTGCAGCGTAACTTCTTGTACTAGTGTTTCAGTACCGTCATAACTTTTAATAGTTTCAGTATTTGTAACTACTATTGAGGCTTTTAGTAGTGGATTTAGAAATGCTGATCTTCCCATAAGGGTATTATTAAACCATACCACAGTTCTCTTATCGAATAATGCTTCTTTTAAGCTTGTCGTTGTTTTATTTTTAGCAAACACCAAAGTTACAGGTCGATGACCTCCGTCATGGACATGGTAATCCCAATCAATAAGTCCGTGTATGTCTGATGTTCCCATAAGTGTAAGATTATTATCCAAAGCAATTTGAAAGGCTTCTTCAGAATAGGTATGTTCATTTACAATTTCAATACCATGTAAAAGCTTATCTTTTATAAGCTGCTTGTGCATTGCTGTTAACTCTGCAATTCCATCTCTTTTTTGATAAATTAAATTTGGGTGATTCCAAAAAATAAAAGCACCTTGTTTTTTAGCTTCTTTAAAAGCATTGATAGCTTTCTTTGTTTTTAACATATTTGCATCAGAAATAAATATGGCATTTGCATGCCCTGGAGGCAAATCACGCGTAATTTCTGCACCATTAATTACCAAAAGGTCATGATCTTTTGCTTCTTCTTTCGCGATTTCATATGCTCTATTTCGATCAGGATGTGGGATGTCTTTACTATGTGGTTGGTACTCTAAATGCTCGGTAATTGCTATGGCGTCTAGACCATCTTTCAATGCTTCTAGTACTCTAATAGTTGGCCATACTTTTCCGTCAGAAAAAACAGAATGTAGATGAAGATCAGTCACCAGCGTTTTATAATTTGGCACATCTGGAAAAGAAATGGCTCTAGAATCTTTATGAGAATGTACTTCTTGAGACAAAACCAAATAAGGAATGCAGCAAGAAAGTAGCATTATTATTCTTTTATAGGTCATGAGCTGATAATTTTTTGCGTTTAATAATAAATGAGTATCAATCTTTAAAACTTATTTAATCTTTAATAAATGTTACTAAGGTTTTTGTCGCCAAAAAAGCCACCCTATCAGAATTCCTAGAGCCATAAATATTACATAAATTAACATATAGTTTTGATGGTTGTTATGAAGCCCGAATTTAGTTTTTAAATCAAAAATCTCTAACAAAGTTGCTATTAATAAAACAATAATAAACCCAACTGTTCCACTAAAAATAGATGATTTAGTTGAATAGAGAAAAAGATTTGCTGCAATAGCACCCCATAAATACATCAAAATATAAAAATAGTTTCTTGGTGAATTTTGAATTACTTGACTGATGGTATTTTCCTTCACATTGTCTAAGGCTAGGTAAATATCTAATGCAATTAAAATTAAAAAAAGCGCAATAAGAATGTATTGTACTGTTCGTACTAATTGCCCATTATTTTTTATGAGTTCTTTTAATAATTTTTTATCATCCATAGTTACCACGGAAAATCAATAGTTGGTATATGTCGCTGCGACCATATGAAATGTCCATATAACACCCCTGCTGTTAGCAATAGGAGTTGATACAATGCGTTTATTTTTTTTGGTTTCACCCTTTTGCCGATCCAAAAGAGTGCCAATAGAATTATAATTACCAATACTACGGGTATCCACCAATTACTTCCAAAAAGAGCAACCTTTGTTCCTAGAAAAAAATGTCCACCTAAAATTCCCCAAGCAAATGTGATAAAAAAGTATTGACCTGAAGCCCATTTTTTAAGTATAAAGTTCACGGTGTCTTCATCTTCATCATTAATATTAAGGTAAATATTAAATAAGATCAAAAAACCGATAATTCCAATAATGATGTACTCTACAGTTTTTACCGTTATCATTTTTTCTTTTTAGTAGTTGGTTTTGGTGGTAACGACATGACATACTCATAACTCTCGTCAAGCGTTTTAGTTAATAAAGGTATATTTGTATATACATGCTTTGGTATTAACACATAATCACGCATCACAGCTCCATATGATCTATATTTTGTAGTATCGTGTTCTGTTTTAAATTGCTTGCCAGAAGATGTTGACAATCTAATACCTATTTTGCATGCTTTATTATATAAAGAAAACATATAACCATTTGCTGACGTGTAAGGCAACATTTTACCTTTATGTTTAAATTTTGAATTTATAGCAATTAGTACGTCATAAAATTTTAGTTTTTTTTCCCACATGATTCAAAAAGTTTCTATTTTTGGTTAATGGCACTTAAATATACATAGTAATTCTCAAAATAGAAGTGTAATTTTCTTCCCTATTTTCCTTAATTAGTTGCGATTGTTAAAAAAATATGAAAAATTTTATGTTAAAATTTAACAATCATTTTCATCAATTCTAACTCTATTAATCTTTTTGTATATATAATACATTGAAAATCAGTTTTTTATAAATAAAATAAAAACTCATGGTTTTCCATGAGTTTTAAAAATCCCTAAATGCTCTATTGCGAGATGTCTCATCTCATTATACATTTGTATCAGACAAACGAAGTAATAAAGTTCATTAAAATAATACTCTTACAATTAAACAAGAGTTAACAACAAGGGGAGAAAGGAGAGAAATCAGTAATCTTTTTATAGCTAAAAATTCAACTACAAAAGATTTTTCTCCTTTATTTTAGAACTTAACCATATACGCTTTCTAGGCGCAACAATAAAGGGGAGAAAGGAGAAAAGTTTGATCACTAACTAAACTTTAGTTCACTACACAGTACTAAATGATAAACTTTTCTCCTTCATTTAAACAAAATAACATTCTGTAAAAGGAAATTACAATAAGGGGAGAAAGGAGCGAATTACTCAATATACTACTGAGAATTCACTCCTTTATTTTTTTATAAAATTAACAGAAGGCTTGAATTTTATTTATGCTTTCATAGTGATAAACGCAGCCCTTCTATTGTTTCAATATTAAAAAATGTGAATCCATTACATTTCCAGTAAGGATTACATTACCATAAGGAGCTGCCACCGTAGAAGCCGACATTTCAGCACCATCATTTAGATATATTGTTTCAATGGTATAATCATTTTTACCATGATAGGTTATTTTAATGAGTTCAGATGGGGCTGTTTTCTTTTTACCTTTAGCATATGACGCAAAGCGTAATAAATTTGGATGTGCACCAATCCATAAATTACCATTCCTATCAAATTCAATATTATCTACACCAGTACCACAATCGATATTTTCTATAAAATCAAGAGAACCATCTTCATTTCTTTTATACACTTTTACTAAAAATTTTCTTGGTGAGGCCACAAATAGTAAATTACGCTTTGCGTCAAAGTTAATACCATTAGCATAAGCGATGCCGTTAGCTACTTCTTTATAGTTTTCTCCATCAAAATAAATAACATTTGAAAGGGCTCTACCACCATAATCCTCAATAAATCGACCAAAACCTTCTGTATATTTATGATCATTGGTGAAGTAAAATTTATGCTCATCTATTATTACAACATCATTCGGACTTATCATTGCGTGATGTGTTAATGTTGTTTCATGGGTAAGATTTTCACCTTGTAATTTAAAAACTTCGATCGTATGTCCGCTTGGTGTGTGATTTACAGCCATTATTTTATAAGTACTATCAGTTTTATACATAGAGATACT